>NZ_JAQQDB010000001.1:0-442321 GCF_046030135.1 Caballeronia jiangsuensis | reverse complement strand
CTCAGAATTACTGGGAGACGCGTCTTCGATCAGTGCAGCAAGTGAGCGAAGTAACGTATCGACAGGTTAGCCAGCTCGCCCACGATCACGACGATGAGAAGGCCCACGATCCAGCGCCGCGCCTGGTCGGAGATAGCGAGCCGCGCACCCAGCAGGCCACCGGCGACGCTGCCGAGCGCCATGATGCCGCCCGTCGTCCAGTCGACGCTCTCGTGCCCGGCGAAGATTGCCATCGCCACCGCGGTCGCCGTGGCGGTCGCGACGTTTCTGAGGGCGTTCGCCTCGGGCAGCGCGAAGTCCGCCGCCAGGACGAGAACGAGCAGCATGTACGTTCCGGCATCCAGCACGATGAAGCCTGTCCAGACGCCGACGCAGAAAAGCAGAAGCATCACCTTCCAGTCGACTCGCGCGTCGCCTTTGGCGGCCGAGTTCAACAGCTTCTTGAGGTTGGTGAGGATGAGAACGAGCGCGACGGCCACGGCCGCTACGATCACCATCCGAAGATCGTGACCGGGAATCCGTTCGCTCAGTAGCGCTCCTGCTGCCGCGCCCAGCGTGATCGGGCCGGCCGTGCTCAGCGTGCGTCTCCAGGGGATGGCCCCGCGTCGCGCCAGCCCGACCGTGGCAGCGATGGCGCCGACGAGAACCGGAACGCGGTTGGTCGCATTGGCGGTGACGGCATGCAGACCGACCGACATCAGAACCGGAAGGGATACGGCAGATCCGGAAGACGCGACCGCGTTGAGAAAGCCGCAAAACAGGCCGGCAGCGATAATGATGACGATGGTGTCGGGGGTTAAAACCATGGTGCTTGATCGGCTCGGATGCGTAGCGGGGCGCGCTCGTCCGGTGGGGGAGCGGCGGTAGGGTGCCGGAGATGTGGGCACCCGCGCAGTGTCGCTAGCTTGACTTAGTTGAGAATTACTTCGAGGGACGTGCGCTGAGCACTACGACGGGTGCAGCGCGTGCTTCGCGTCATCGAGTGCATAGCGGGAAGCGGGAAGCGTACTGGTCGCCGAGAAGTGTGCGACCAATCCGGACACGCCCATTTGCTTCTCGCCGGTTGTAGGGCGCACCGAAGCGATAGTGACCAGCGCGCGGCGGGTCGCGTCTGCGACAACCGTAGGAACTTCGGCCATCCGATAGCGGGTTAGGATCGCAACTCAGGGAATTTCGGAGATAGTGAGTTACGGTCAAGTGGAAAAACGGAACTTTTGGAAGGTCTCGTCGCGAACGGATCGTTGTCTCCGCCGCCATGGAGACTTCATACTCGGAACCTTCCCGACCTTTGAAATTCCCTCTACTGGTCTCCCAAATGCAACAGGCGCGTTTAAGGCGTCGAACGTGAGCGAGATTGACCAGCCAGTTCTCGACGCTCATGACATCTTTCCCCTGTACACGGTATTCCGCGCTCAGGTTGTCTATTCCACCAAACTCTCCGGGCTTACACGCAACGAACTTTACGTCCGCGCGCTGAAGTCCTTCCGCTTTAAGAAAGTCGCCGCATACCGTTGGCGCGTCCAGTCGCTCGCGTGGCAGTTGCTCGTCTGCATGCGCGCCGCTTAACGCAACGGCTAGAAAGCAAGTTGGAAGCCACTTCACGTCGTTACCTCAAGCATTGCCACGTACCTGCCCTACTCATCGGCGGCCCGATAAAAGTGCTCTGACGTTCACAGCGAAGTGTGAGTCATATATAGCTTCCATCTTCTTGCTTAGTGAACTTGAAGTGAGAATTCGGCGCACTGAGCATCAAATATCGCTTTCCGTCCCTCGGCTATAACTAAAGGGTCGCCTTCCTCGACAACTCGTAGTAGTTCTGCCATCAACGGGTAATGCTTCAGGTCATGGGCCGTAGAGGTTCATCAACTGATTACTGTAAATAGTGTGAAATCGTCAAGGTTGCATACGGTAGCTTCGAAAAGTCCTTACGTTGATCGACCATATGCCCACTGATGTATGCTTCGGCAAACATATTTACTTCGAAGTTCGATCCCTGTTTGTCTTTGTAAAAGCCTCTCGGCGCATCCCATTGGCAGCAGGAAAATCGTAGGCGCTCCCATTCTGCCCAAGTTGCGAGCCAGTTATCTACCGCATCAATGTCCTTGCCACGTACGCGATAGGTCGCTTCGAAGCCGGGGACTCTTGGAGCTTCGGCCAACACAGACCTACAGCCGAGAAATTGGACTTCCGGTCTCGCGAGTCCGAACTGCTTCAAGTAGTCGCCGCAGGAAAGCGGCGGCTGCGGCTTCTCAACCTGTTTCCTTCCCACCGACTGTGTGTCTGCCTCACTATGGATCGACGCAACAGCGACACAGCACGTCAGTCCGACGATCGCAAACCACTTCACTTTGTTACCTCCAAAAGCGCGGCGTATCTGCCTTCCGTGTTTGGCAGTCGGTGCGCAATCAGGAAGTTATAGACGATGTTCCATCGGGCGATATCATGAACCGTCACGCAGCCCTCGGATAAGTGTCCGATGTGAATGTATCGTGAGGAGTTTCCCGTCGATCCCTCTAGCTCGATTGGAAACCATACATCGTTGGCCTTTATCTTACCGGGATACTTGTTCCGATAGCCCTCGGTCGATGTCTTGGCATGGGAGTAGTCCGGGGTCATTATGCGGTGTAGGCCGGGCGGGACGGGTGTGAATACTCCATTCCAAACACTATTCAGCGTTACTGTGACGTTTTGCCCCGCGACTGAGAGTGTCGCCCACTGCTGCCGTAGATGACCTTTGAACGGAGAGTCCTCTTCTCCCATACGGCTATACGTTACCCTAAGCGTCTCCATAGACACAGCAGCTGGCGTTCGTTGCAAGAAGTATTTCGCATCTGAGCTGTTCATCCAGACAACTTTTCCTTTTGCAATGGGGCCGTCCAACACCCTAAAGTACGTTCGATCATCTTCGTCCCTTATCATCCCGACCTTGGTGTACTCACAAAGGCTGTACCTGTCGCCTGTGGATTTGAGGCGCACGTCGACCCATCCATGTGTATCCTCCGCTAACCGAATATACCGTGTCTCTACAATCACGGTATGCGTGCTTCCCCGATTGCAATTCGTCTGTGCGCGGCGGTTTCTCAAATAGTCTACGTATGAATCAGCCATCTTTAAATCAGGAGTTCAATTTCAATGCTCATCGGAGCGTTCGTGCGCACACGCACCGTCTCGCCTGCGTCATTCGTGGTCCCATCCTGCGCCGACCCGTCAGCCGTCGTGATGCGAAAGCGCTGATTCGGAACCGGGTTGCCGTCTTCATCACACAACACGATCATTTCGTCGAAGCCTGAAGCATCGTTACCCGACAACCAAGATGCCTCTGAAGTCTGCGCATAACCATACGTTCTCGGAATGTCCTCAATAATCCAGTACCTTCCATAACGCGCCAAGATTGTCGGTCTCGTAGTGCATTGACATTGCACGAAGTCACCCGCGACCGCCTGCCGACGACCCGTTATTTCGTCGTACAAGCGACCACTATCGCTGCACCCTGAACCGCCGATGATCGTCCCGATGCTCTTGCACTTGCCGCAGTAGGCACTGCCTCCCACAAATGCCATCGTGCGATTGCCTTCGTCGATAAAAACTGCATTTGCGCCCGACGACATGACATAGCTATCGGAACTGCCGGAAAGTGGATCGCCTTCGACCGCCGAAAAATATTGGCCCATCGCGTTACGCCACCAGTGCGGTTGCGAAAAGATGCATCGTCCCGCTTTGTTTCATTGTCTCGACTCATAGTTGTGTGAAAGCATAAAGCTAACGGATGCCGAACTAGTTTTGGAGTCCTTGAAGTCAAGATTTGTCGAGCGCTGAGCGCGATGAGACCACAACCGCGAGACTAATTGCCTATAGACATTCACATAAGGTGATGCAGCTGCCAGCGAGCAGGCACTAAAGCTCGCCTCGCTGTAGTCGTGAAGCCGCAGCTACCATCGAGCCGCGCCTTACTTCTCCTTATGCCCCGGCAACACCGCACCAAGCACCTGCTTCGCCGTATCGACGATCACGTTCGCCTGACTCGGATCACCCTTCATGAGCGTGGTCGCGAACGCCTTCGCCTGCTGCAGCGTGATGTGCGGCGGCAACGGCGGCACGTTCGGATCGGCCTTCACCTCGATCACCACCGGACGATCCGCCGCCAGCGCCTCGTCCCACACAGCCGCCATGCGCTCCGCATCGTCGACGTAAAAGCCCTTCAAACCGATCATTTCCGCGAACTTGTGATAAGGCACCGACGGAATGTCCTGCGACGCCTCGAACTTCGGATCGCCTTCCATCACGCGCTGCTCCCACGTGACCTGATTCAGGTCCTCGTTATTGAGCACCATGCAGATCCAGCTCGGATTCGACCATTGCTTCCAGTACTTCGCGACCGTGATGAGTTCGGCCATGTTGTTCATCTGCATCGCGCCATCGCCGACGAGCGCGATCACCGGCCGCTCCGGATACGCGAACTTCGCGGCGATCGCATACGGCACGGCCGCGCCCATCGATGCAAGCCCGCCCGACAGCGAGCACATCATGCCGCGTTTCACCTTCAGATCGCGCGCGTACCAGTTCGCGACCGATCCCGAATCGCTCGTGACGATCGCGTTCGCGGGCACGCGCGGCGACAACTCCCACACGGTGCGCTGCGGATTCACGCCGCCTTTCGCGGGCGTTATCGCGCGTTTCTCCAATGTCTTCCACCAGTCTCCGACCCAGCCTTCGATGTCCTTGCGCCACGCTAGGTCCGTCTTCTGTTGCAGCAAGGGCAGGAGCGCGCGCAAGGTCTCGGCGCTGTCGCCGACGAGATTCACTTCCATCGGATAGCGGATCGAGAGCATGTCCGCCTTGAGGTCGATCTGCACGCCGCGCGCCGCGCCTTCCTTCGGCAGAAACTCGGCGTACGGAAAGCCCGAGCCGATCATGAGCAGCGTGTCGCATCCGTTCATCATCTTGTAGCTGGGCTCGGTGCCGAGCAAACCGATCGAGCCCGTGACGAACGGCAGATCGTCGGGCAACGCGGCCTTGCCGAGCAGCGCCTTCGCGACGCCCGCGCCGAGTTTGTCCGCGACAGCGATGACTTCGTCGGTGGCCTGCAACGCGCCCGCGCCGACGAGAATCGCGACCTTCTTGCCCGCGTTGAGGACATCGGCGGCGTGCTGCAGGTCGTCGCCATACGGCACGATCTTCGGCGCGCGATAGCCGACGCCCGAATGCAGCGTGCCGTGCTTGCGGCCCGGCGGTTCGTATTCGAGGTCCTGCAAGTCGTTCGGCAGAATCAGCGCCGTCACCTTGCGTTCCGACAGCGCGATACGCACCGCGCGATCAACGAGATGGCGAATCTGCGACGGCACGCTCGCCTGCTGCACGAAGGCGCCGGCCACGTCCTTGAACATTGAGGCGAGATCGACTTCCTGCTGATAGTGGCCGCCCAGAGCCGCACGCGCTTGCTGTCCTGCGATTGCGAGGACCGGCATGTGATCGAGGCGCGCATCGTAAAGGCCGGTGATCAGATGCGTCGCGCCCGGTCCCGATGTCGCGATGCACACGCCGAGTTCGCCGGTGAACTTCGCATGCGCGGAGGCCATGAAGGCCGCCATCTCTTCGTGCCGTGCCTGAATGAACTCGATCTTGCCTTTCGCGCGATTGAGCGCGCCGAATACGCCATTGATGCCGTCGCCGGGATAGCCGTAAATACGGCGTACGCCCCAGGCATGCAAACGTTCGATAAGAAAATCGCCGACAGTAGGATTGGACATGACGCGATGCTCCTTTTGACGTCCGGGTGAGAAGCAATCACCCGCGACGGATAGCATCGACGCGCAAAACGCATGCCGGGGTCGGGAAGCACCGGAACGGCCGGCTATCGACCGGTATCGAATTTCAGCGTTTGCCTCGCGGCGCACGAGCCATCGACAGGATGCGTCGGATCATCGAGGAAGGCGGCCATGATCGATTGCGCGCAACCGGATTTGCCGAGCACCGAATGCCCCGTGTACGGAAACGACACGACCTGCGCGCGGCCGAGATCCGGCGTGATCGCGCCGACCCACGCCGGCGCGGTCGCGGCATCGAATGCGCCTTCGAGTATCAGCACGGGCACATCGCTCACGGTTCGGGCACTGACCGAAGGAGGCGCCTTGCCGACGTTCCAGACCGGACACTCCGTGTAGAGCCGCCCTTGCTTGGGCTGAATCCGGAGCACGCGTTCGGGAAAACCGGGAAGGGCCGCTTTCGCTTTTGCGAGCGTCGCTGCCTCGGTCGTCAGATTGGCGCTTTCTTCGCAGAACACACCGAGGGCGAGACCCATGCCGCCCAAACCGACGAACTGCTGCGGACCGCGCAACGCGAGATAGCGGGCGGCGACCGCGCGCGCGTCGCCTCGCGCCGTATCGGAGATCATCCTCGGGACGTCTGACGCAGTGCCGCGCTCGCTCGACATGATGAGCGTATAGGCGAACGCGAAGCCGTCGATGACCACATTCACTGAAGCACCCGAGTCGTCCTTGACTCGTGTCGTAAACGGCTTCCGATCGAGTCGCTTCACTGCGAGGTTCAGGTCGGCTTGCAGATGCGGGTAGGCCCGGGCGCAAGACGCGTCGGCGGCGCACGCGGCGGAGATCGCCCTGAACGAACTCGCCGGAGCCGTCCACCAGTCCTCGACGATATTGACCGTGGGTGGCGATACCGAATCGAGCACCACGCTTCGGATGCCTTGTGGATGATCGCGCAGCAAAGTCAGTGCGAGCCGCGATCCATACGAGACGCCGTAGACGTCCCATCGGTCGATGCCGAGAGCGACGCGTAGATCGGCGATGTCGGCGGCGTTTTCGGTGGTGTTGTAGGCGGCGAGATCGACGCCGGCGGCGGCCATCGCATCGCGACACGACTTGAGAGCCGATGCATCCGCCAGCGTGCCGGATCGAGTCGTGAAGCGGCTGCTGACGGAATCGAACACATACTGCTCCCACGCGGGGCACGCAAGGAGCGGATCGGCGCGGTGCGTGCCACGTTGATCGACGAAAATGACCTCGCGCCCGGCATTGATTCCCTGCTTCATCATGAACGCCGCTTCGAACGAGCCCGCGCCACCCGGACCGCCCGACAGGTAGACGAGCGGATCGCGCCGCGGTTTGTCCGCGACAGCGGGTGCGCGCATGACGAAGATGCGGATATGCCGTCCGTCGGGCAGCGCGCGATTTTCAGGGACGGTGAGATAGCCGCATTGAACGGTCGATGGGAAATCGAGATCGGGGAATCCGGCGATGTTCGGCTGCGGGCAAGGCGTAGTCTCGAACGAAGCCGCGTGGCTCGCTCGATTGTCGGCACCGCCCGCAGCGCACGCGCAAAGCACTGACGCGGTGACCATGATCGCCGCCATTCGTACCAGCCATCGTTTCGGAGTTCGAATCATCGAAGCGTCCCGGCCGCTTTCATTCACCGACAGCCAGCCCGACATAACGCGCGCGCGGCCGCAACAAACTTCCTTCCATCACGTGCTCGATCGAGTGCGCCATCCAGCCGACACTGCGCGCGATGGAAAACAACGCGAACGCCGCTTCGTCGGGAAGCGGGCAATGCTCGACGAGCGCGGCAAGCGCCATGTCGATCGCGGGCAGCTTGCCCGTCAAGCGTTCGACGCAATCGATCAGCTCGCGTGCATCGTCGGGCGCTTCGAAAGCGGACAGGAGATCGGCGGCGCGCGGATCGCCCTGCGGATATAGCTCGTGACCGAAGCCCGGCAACGGTTCGTCTTGCGCGATCCTTCGCCGGATGGCGGTCTCGGTTCCGCCTCGTTTGGCATCTTCCATCAATTGACGGACGCGCACGATTGCATTGCCATGCATGGGTCCGGAGAACACGGCGAGTCCCGCGATCATGCTCGCCCCGAGCGACGCTCCCGTCGATGCGGCCACGCGCGCGGCGAATGAAGAACTCGTCAGTTCCTGATCGGCCAGCAGGACGAGCACGCGGCGAAGCAGATCCGCGTGACGCGGAACATCCCACGCATTCGCGATGCGCAGATGCAATGGTCCTTCATCCGATCGCAACTCGACGAAATTGCTCGCGAGGCGGCCGACCAGCGCCGCAGCCTGTTGCACCTCGTCCGCCAGATTGCGCGCCGACTCGATTCGATCATGCGCGGCGTCGCGGGCCAGGGCGGTGAAAACACGCGCACCGATGGGGCCGTCGAACGCAACCGGTTCGAACGACGCGAAGTGCGGCGCTTCGGTCACGTTCCAGAGCAGGCGCGCGACATCTTCGAGCGTCGCCGATGCAGCCAGTTGCACGGCATCCTGGCCGCGATAGTAGAGCCTGCCGCGCGTGATCGTGGAGATGCTCGTATCGATGATCGGCTCGCCCCAGGCCATCGTGCTCGCGGCGATGTTTTTGCGCGCCCGCCCGAGGCTGCGTTTCTTGAGAAGCGTCGTGATATCCGCTGCGCGATACAGGTTGCGGTTTGCGTGCTTCGGATCGCCCTGGACTTCGATCTGACCGCGGCTGACATACGCATAGAGCGTTTGCTTGCGCACGCCGAGGGCCTCGCAGGCTTCTTCCTGCGTCATCCAGTTCTTCACGTTGATCGAATCAATCAAGATTGACGGTCATCCACGGCATCGGTCTAATGCGAAACATAAACCAACCCCGGACCAGGCGCTCGCATCGCGCGACATCGCTAACCGTTCAGGGGCATGAAGAGGAGATATCGGTGGCTACAGAGCGAACGACCCAGTATATAGCGGGCACGGCGGCCCGCACGACCCGCACGCGTTACTCGATCCTCGCGATGATACTGCTGCTGGCGACCGTGGCTTATGCGGACCGCGCCATTCTGTCGATCGCCGGTCCCGGCATATCGAAGGAATTCGGCCTGAATCATGTGCAGCTCGGCTATGTGTTGTCGGCGTTCAGCTGGGCGTATGTCGTCGGTCAGATACCCGGCGGCCTGCTGCTCGATCGGCTCGGCACCAAGACGATGTACGGCGCCACGCTCATTCTCTGGTCCATCGCGACCATGCTCGTCGGCTTCATCGGCAACTTCACGTCGGATCTGTCGGTCGCGCTCGGGCTGTTGTTCGCGCTGCGCTTCGCACTCGGACTGATCGAAGCGCCGAGCTTTCCCGCCAATGGCCGCGTCGCGGTCATGTGGTTCCCCAAGGAAGAGCGGGGTCTTGCCACGTCGCTGTTCGCATCGGCATCGTATTTCGCGGTGGCCATTTTCTCGCCGTTCGCGGGATGGCTCACGTCGCGCTTCGGCTGGCCTGCGCCGTTCATCGCGCTGGGTTTGATCGGTATCGCGGCGGCGGGCGTGTGGGCGGTCGTCATGCATGAGCCGCGCAAGCATCCGCGCGTCTCCAGCGCCGAACTCGAACACATCATCGCGGGCGGCGCGATGATCGATATCGATTCGAAGCAGGAACTCAAATCACGTCCCGTGCTGGCGCCCGGCGCGATTCGCGCGCTGCTCGGCAATCGCATGTTGTGGTGCGCGTATATCGGCCAGTATTGCACCATCGCGCTGAGCTACTTCTTCATCACCTGGTTTCCGATCTACCTCGTTCAGGCGCGCGGCATGAATGTGATGCAGGCCGGCTTCGCGACGATGGTTCCGGCTGTCGCGGGCTTCGTCGGCGGCATTGCGGGCGGCACGATCTCCGACTGGCTCATTCGTCGCGGATGGAGCGTGTCGTGGGCGCGCAAGACGCCGTATATCGTCGGCATGGCAGTGGGCTGCAGCATCGTGCTCTCGGCCGTCACCGAAAGCAATGTCGTGATCGTCCTGCTGATGGCGCTGGCCTTCTTCGGCAAGGGCGCGGCGGCGGGCGCGGGAACGTGGGCCATCGTGAGCGACACGGCTCCGCGCGAGGCAGTGGGTCTTGCGGGCGCGATCTTCAACTGCATCGGCAACATCGGCGGCATCGTCACGCCGATCGTCTTCGGCTACCTCGTGCAGGCGACTGGCGGCTATACGGTCGGACTGTACTTCGTCGCTGCGCACTGCCTGATCGCGGCCATCGTCTATCTGTTCTTCATGGGCAAGATCGAGCGCGTGAAGATGAGCTGAAGCTTCGTTGCGCGCTTCGCCCTGCATCAATTGCATACATCATCGAATTAGAACCATGACCAAGCCGATCATCCTCAACGCGGCAGAACTGCCCGAATGGACTCACGCGGAATTGCGAGCGCTTTTCACCGTGCTCGATCTGCCGCAAGAGCCCGAATCCGCGAGCGCGTTCCTGAAAGAGCACGGCGGCAAGGTGCGCGGGATCGCGCTGCGCAAAACTAAGATCGATACCGCATTCCTCGATACGCTCCCCGCACTCGAAATCATTTCGAGCTATAGCGCGGGACTGGATAACGTGGACATCGGCGCGACGCGCGCGCGCGGCATTCGCATCGAGAACACGTCGCATATCCTGGCGGAAGACGTGTCGAATGCGGCCGTCGGCCTCGCGCTCGCAGTCACGCGCGACTTCGTGAACGCGGACGCTTACGTGCGCTCTGGGCAATGGCCCGTGCAAGGTCAATACCGGCTCGGACGTTCCATCTCGCGCATGAAAGTCGGCATCGTCGGACTGGGGACGATTGGATCGGCGATCGCGCATCGTTTAAATGCGTTCGGTTCGAAGCTCGCGTATTTCGGACCGAGCCGCAAGCCCGTCGATATTCCGTACTACGACGACGTCACCCGGCTCGCGCGTGACTGCGACATGCTCATCCTCACGTGTCCGCTCTCGTCGGCGACGCATCATCTCATCGATGCGACCGTGATCGATGCGCTCGGCCCCCATGGCTTTCTCGTGAACATCGCGCGTGGTCCGGTGGTCGACGAACAGGCGCTCATCGCGGCGCTCGCATCGGACAGGCTCGCGGGCGCCGCGCTCGATGTGTTCGAGCATGAGCCCGCCGTGCCCGAAGCGCTCATACGCGATCGCAGGCTGGTGCTTACGCCTCATATCGGCTCGGGAACGGAGGAGACGCGCCGCGCGATGGCCGAGAACGTCGTCGATGCGCTCGCCAGGCATTTCGGCATCGAGAGCCCGCGCAGCGGATTGGTCATCGACACGGAACTCGCAAGCACGCATTGAAAGCCTGGAGTCGCCGGCCCCTCGCCATCACGCAGGGCTGTTCAAGCGCTGCAAACCAGCCTCCCCGCAGCACAACCCCGCATTTTTTCGCATCGAAATGATAACGCTACCATCGATCGCCGCATCGATGGCGCGTGTCCCGACGCGGCTGAAACAAGCCGCAATGACCTCAGCGCGAGCCGTGGATGCATCGTCCACGCTCGCGCGATGAACCATGGAGAAGAAGAGTGAGACATAGCCGTTTGATTCCCATCGGCCTGCTCGGCCTGGCGGCGACTGCCGCGCACGCGCAAAGCGCGGTGACGTTGTTCGGCGTCATCGATCAGGGCTTGAGCTATACGAGCAACGCGGGCGGGAAAAGTCAGTGGAGCATGGCGGGCGGCGTATTGCAGGGCAGCCGCTGGGGCTTGCGCGGTTCCGAGGATCTCGGCGGCGGACTGAAGGCGATCTTCCTGCTTGAAAGCGGCTTCGATGCGAGCACCGGCAAGTTCACGCAAGGCGGCCTCGAGTTCGGCCGCCGCGCATACGTCGGCCTGACCGATGCGCGACTCGGCACGGTGACGCTCGGCCGTCAGTACGACATGGTGGTGGACTATCCGGGCGTGTACTCGGATCGCGCATTCGGCGGCGGCTATCTGGCGGCGCATCCGGGGGATATCGATAACTTCAACAACGGATATCGCACCAACAACTCGATCAAGTACGAGAGCCCGAATTATGCCGGGCTGCATTTTGGCGGCATGTATGGCGTGGGCGGCGTCGCGGGCGATTTCACGCGCAATCAGACCTGGTCCGTCGGCGCGGGCTATGATCGCGGGCCGTTCTCGTTCGCGGCCGCGTACATGAACGTGCGCAATCCGAACGTGAGCTTCTTCGGCAACAGCACGACGGGAACGCCCAGCGCCGCCGCGACGAATATCGCATCGCCGGTGTACAGCGGCTTTGCATCGGCGCATACGTACGAGGTGATCGCGGCGGGCGGCTCGTACAAGATCGGCAACGCGATTCTGGGCGCGACGTACTCGAATATCCAGTTCAGCAATCTCGGCGACACGGCGAACTCCGGGCCGAATCCGTCGGGTTATCGCGGGTCGGTGCACTTCAACAACGCGGAAGTGAACGTGCAGTACTGGTTCACGCCGGCGTTACAGATGACCGCCGCATACGACTACATGAAGGGCAGCAGCATCGCATCGACGACGGGAGAGAACGGCGGAGCGACCTATCATCAGGGCGTGTTGAGCGCGGATTACTATCTGTCCAAGCGCACCGATGTCTATGTAATGGGCGTGTATCAGCATGCGTCCGGAACGGACTCGCGCAACCGGCCGGCGGTCGCGGCGATCAACAGCCTGACGGCGTCCACGAGCGATGCGCAGACCAGCGTGCATATCGGCCTGCGGCACAAGTTCTGACGCGAGTCGCCAGTCAAGTTCGATTCGAACAGCGGGCGCACGCGGACTCATCATGGAGCCCGCGTGCGCCGGGTTCAACTCTGAACGTCCCAGAGATCGTCAGCCGCGCGAATCGCCAGCAAGTAGCCATTCGCGCCAGCGCCGCAGATCACCGCCGTCGCCGCCACGGAGATGGTGGAGTGACGATATTCCTCGGAGCGCCGATGGATGTTCGTGATATGCACTTCCACCACCGGCCGGCGCACGAGCTTCACCGCGTCGAGCACCGGAACCCGTCCGAACGAAAAGCCGGCCGGGTTGATGATCAGCGCGGCGTCCTGCAGAAACGCTTCCTGAATCCAGTCGATCAACTGGCTTTCGCTGTTGGTCTGACGGAACACGCAGTCGAATTCGAGCGTATCGGCCAGCGCGAGGCAGTTCTGTTCGATGTCCTTCAGCGTCGTGCTGCCGTAGAGGTGAGGTTCCCTGACGCCCAGCATGTTCAGGTTCGAGCCATTGAGGATATAGAGCTTGCGGGTCATGGTTTCAGTGTGTAGCGCTGCGTTCGAGGGCGGTGCCTTTGGTTTCCCGGGACGTCGCGATCATGAGGAAGGAGAGGAGGTTCAGCGAGCCGCAAACCGCGACGATCGCCCACGGCGAACCGTGAAAGGCGTTGAGCAGCGCCACGGCCACGATCGGCATCGGCCCGCCGGTGAGCAGGTTGGCGCCCGAGTACGACAGCGCGGAGCCCGTGTAGCGCGCCTCGGTCGGAAACGATTCGGCGAACCACACCGGCTGGATGCCGCTCTGGAACTGCGTGAAGCCGAGGAACGCGCCCATCACGGCCATCGTCATGCCGATGGAGTGCAGGTTGAGGATCGGAAAATAGATCAGGCAGCAGACCAGCGTGCAGAACGAGCCGATGAGCAGCGCGCGTTTGCGCCCGATCCGGTCGCTCAGATAGCCGCCCGCCAGCGCGCCGCCAATAGCGCAGACATTCGCGACCATCAGAAGCATGAAGCCGGTCTGCTTCGGAACGCCGAGATTCTTGGTCAGATAGCTGAGCGAGAAGACCACGATCAGGTAGAACAGCGCAGCCGGGCCGCAGAAAAACAGCGTCAGGCGCAGCGCGGTGCGCCAGTGAAATTTGAAGACGACGCCGAGCGGATTCGCAGTGCGCACGCGCTCGCCCTTGTTCTTCTTGAGCGCTTCGAAGGCCGGTGTCTCGCTGACCTTCATGCGGATATAGATGCCCAGCAGCACGAGCACGAAGCTCGCGAGAAACGGGATTCTCCATCCGAACGATTCGAAGTCATCGGCGGAAAGCAGACCGGCCAGCGCGAACAGCGCCAGATTGGCGAGTATCTGGCTGAGCGGCGAACAGATGCCGAGCAGGCCCGAATACAGCCCGCGTTTCGTCGCGGATGCATGTTCCACCGCCATCAGTTGCGCGCCCGTCGATTCACCGCCGAGCGCGAAGCCCTGAATGATGCGCAGCGAGACCAGCAGCGTCGGCGCGAGAATGCCGACCTGCTGATAGGTGGGCAGCAATCCCATCAGGAATGACGACACGCCCATCACCGAGACAGTGACCAGCATCAGGTTGCGGCGTCCCCAGCGGTCGCCGAGCATGCCGCAGATCACCGCGCCGAGCGGGCGTGCGGCCAGCCCCGCCCAGAAGCTCGCGAGAGACGCGAGCAGCGATGCGGTCGGGTCCAGCGACGGGAAAAACAGCTTCGGAAAAATGGTTGCCGCGACCACGCCGTACAACGCGAAGTCGAACCATTCCAGCGCCGTGCCGACGGTGGCGCCCGCCACCGCGCGACGCGCCATCAAGTGAGTCTGTGCGGTTTGTTCGCCCGCGGCGATGTCTGAGTCAGCTAGAACTGACATGGTGTCTCCCCTTTGTTCGATATGGTGAAGCGTTCGTTTCCGGCCACGAACAAGTGCTATTGTTTGCGCTGCAAAGGCGGGACGTTCCGCACCGGAACTGCATTTCATATCACGAAAACAGACGGGACATGTCGCTTAGAAACGGCCTGAAGATTCTCGATTTCCTCGCGTCGCAGGGCGAAGGCGCGGGGCTTCTCGCCATCGCCGATGCTCTGGCTTTGCCGCGCAGCACCTGTCACCGGTTGCTCGTCGATCTCGTCGAAAGCGGATATGTCCGGCAACTGGTCGATCACGGCCGCTACATCCTCACCATGCGCATGACGTCGAACGGGCTGGAATTTCTGAGCCTGACGGGCATCGCGGATATCGCCCAGCCGATCATCGAACGCGTCGCCGCGCGGACCGGCGAACTGGCGCGGCTGTCGCTCGTGGACGGCGAGGCGATCATCTGGGTGGGCAAGGCGGACGGACAGCGCACAGGTTTTCGCTACGATCCGGACATGGGGCAGGCGGCACGGCTTTCATGCACGTCGACGGGGCACGCATGGCTCATGACGATGACCGACGAGCAGGCGGTCGCGCTCGTGTTGAAACAGGGCTTCGGACAGCCGAACGAGTTCGGACCCAACGCGCCGACGACGCTGAAGGCGCTTCTGGGTTTTCTGCATGCGGCACGCGTGCGCGGCTACGCGATGATCGATGAAGTGTTCGCCCCGCGCATGTCGGCGGTGGCGGTGCCCGCGGTGAGCGGCTCGCGATGCGTCGGCGTCATCAGCCTGGCCGGTCCGCGCGTGCGGCTGACGGTCGAGAAGATTCACGAGTACTCGGTACTGCTGCGCGAGGCGGCCAATGAACTGGCGCAGTTGAGCAATATGGCCGGGTTTCCCGGCCGGCCGCCGCTCGGCAAGGGATAAATGCTTGCGTCAGACCGGCGCCTGCTTCAGCGCCGCAATTCCCGCGATGACCAGCACCGCGCCGATAACCCTCAGCGCGCTCACGGTTTCGCCGAACAGCACGACGCCGAGCACCACGGTTCCCAGCGCGCCGATGCCGGTCCATACCGCATACGCGCTGCCCACGGGCAATAGCGCCAGCACCTTGCCGAGCAGATAGACGAAGGCCGCGAGCAGCACGATCGACAGCGCCGTCCATCCGGGGCGCGTATAGCCCTGCGTCAACTTCATCGAGACGGCCCACTCTACATCGAGCAATCCGGACAGGACGAGCAGCAGCCACGCCGCACTCTGGCTCATCGCTGCTTTCCCGCGTCGGCGCGAAGCAGATACGCATCGCGTTCGTGCAGGAAAGCGCGCAAGCGCTGTGCGTAGTCCGCAGGCGCCGCGCCGATCACGCTCGGGCGCGCAGCGAGCGCGCGTCGCCATGCGATGACCTTCGGCGTATCGGTGAACACCTGAAGGTCCGCGAGTTCGTCGAATACATCGAAATAGCGGAAGATCGGTGCGAACACGGCATCGACCATGCCGAACTCGCGGCCCGCAAACCACGGCCCGGCGTTCAATACACGCTCGACCGTCGCGAACCGCTCCGCGAGCGCTTTACGCTGGGCGTGATACGCCGATGCATCGGTGGCGATTTCCAGCCTCCATATCTCGGCGAGTATCGACGATCCGAACTCGATCCATCCGCGATGCTGCGCGCGTTCGAGCGCATCCTGCGGAAGCAGCGTGCGGCCCTGCTGCGTTTCGTCGAGATACTCGCAGATCACGGCGCTTTCGAAAATCACGGCATCTTCGCGGCCGTCACGCGCGATCATCAGCAAGGGCACTTTCCCGAGCGGCGAAAGCGTTTCGAACCATGCGGGCCTGTTGGCCAGATCGACGTAACGCTTCTCGAAACCGACGCCTCTTTCCGCCAGCACGATCGCTGCGCGTTGCACGTATGGACAAAGCGGATGACTGACGAGCGTGAGCGTCGGCGCTTCGATTGGTTTCATGACCTGCCTCCCGTTGATGTGTGTCTGCACAACGGCAGAGTAGTGGTTGCGATGATGCAAGTCCATTGTCAGCGCGAAAGCCGCGCTTGCATCGATGCAAGCACTGGATTAGCCTCCATGCATGGAAGACTGGAACGAACTTCGACTCGTGCTCGCGATTCAGCGTGGCGGCAGTCTCAATGCCGCATCGGAAGCGCTCGGCATCGATCATTCGACGGCGTATCGCCGTCTGAAGGCGCTCGAAACGCAGCTCGGCGCGCGTCTGTTCGAGCGCTTGCCGGGCGGCGTGTATCAGCCGACCGAGGCCGGCGCGCGCATTGCGGCGGGCGCCGAGCGCATGGAAGATGAATTCCTTGCGCTGGGGCGCGATGTCGTCGGCGGCGATCATCGGCTCAGCGGACGCTTGCGCGTCACGTCGTCGGAAACGCTCGCTTATAGCCAGCTCACCACGCATCTCGCCGCGTTCCGTTTCGCGCATCCTGGCATCGTCGTCGAACTGTCGATCGAAAATCGCGTGCTCAGTCTGTCGCGGCGCGAAGCGGATATCGCGTTGCGTCCGGTTCGGCCGAAAGAGGGTGAGCTATGGGGCAAGAAGCTCGCGGGCGTCGCGTGGGCGTGGTACGCCGCGCCGTCGTATGTCGCGGATGCAGGCGGCTTCCGCCGCAACTGGAAGCCCGACGATCACGCGTTGATCGGCTGGGATGAAACGGCGTCGGGCATTCGCGCGGCGCAATGGCTTGCGCTCAATGCGTCGCCGTCGTCGTTCGTGTACCGGACGAACAGTCTGGTGAATCAGTTGACCGCGGCGCGCGCGGGCATCGGCCTCGCGCTGCTGCCATGCTATCTTGGCGACGGCGATATCGGCGTCACGCGTGTCGCCGCGAACCCGGTCGCCGAACTGGAAGGCGAACTATGGATCGTCACGCATGCCGATCTGCGAAAGACCGCGCGCGTGCGAGCGTTTTTCGATGTGGTGGGAGAAGGGCTCGCGCAACAGCGTGATCTGTTCGAAGGCAGGCGCCGGAGTTCGAGGAAGGGCAACTCTTCTCGATGAAAGAAGAGTGCATTCTGCACGATGAGGATTCCGTCGGATTGGCGACCGGTGCACCATGCATTCAACGCTGCATCAGGACCGGTTTGAAGCGGATGCGGCACTCGATCATCTTTCACAGGAATTCTCGTCATGACTTCGATTCCCGTCGTTCGCTACCAGTCCGAAACCATCGATGGCGTCAATGTGTTCTACAGAGAAGCCGGCCCATCGGACGCGCCGGTTGTTCTTCTGCTTCACGGCTTTCCGACGTCGTCGCACATGTTTCGGAATCTGATCCCGATCCTCGCGCAGAAGTACCGCGTCGTCGCACCCGACTATCCCGGCTTCGGTGAAAGCGACTCTCCCGATCGCGCCGCGTTCAGCTACGGCTTTCAACGATACGCCGACATGATCGACGCGTTGCTCGGCCGGCTGAATATCGATCGCTTCGCGATGTACGTGATGGATTACGGTGCGCCGGTGGGCTATCGGCTTGCGCTCAAGAATCCGTCGCGCGTGACAGGCATGATCGTTCAGAACGGCAATGCCTATACCGAAGGTCTGCGCGAGTTCTGGGATCCGATCAAGGCCTATTGGGCCGATGAGTCGGTGAAGAATCGCGAAGCGTTGCACGGCCTCGTCACGCTCGACACGACGATCTTCCAATACACGGACGGCGTCTCCGATGTGTCGAGAATCAGCCCCGATAACTGGCTGCACGATCAGGCGCTGCTCGACCGTCCGGGCAACCGCGAGATCCAGATGGATCTGTTTCTCGATTACGGTACGAACGTCCCGCTTTACCCGCAGTTTCAGGCGTTCTTCCGCGAGCACCAGCCGCCGACGATCATCGTGTGGGGCAAGAACGACAAGATCTTCCCGGAAGAAGGCGCGCACCCGTATCTGCGCGATCTGCCCGATGCGGAGATGCACATTCTCGACACGGGGCATTTCGCGCTGGAGGACAAGCTCGACGAAATCGCTCCGCTGCTGCTGAGCTTTCTCGATCGTTCGATCGGCGCGTCGTCCAAAAAGGGATAAGGCGCTCAGGTTCACTAACGACGTCCCGGACAGGCTCGAAACTGCGAGCTTGTCCGGCACGCGAGTGGTCAATCAGACCTGGGCCAGCCCGCCGTCGACAAAAAACTCGGCTCCGGCGACGAAGCTGGACTCTTCCGATCCCAGGAACAGCACGACCTTGGCGACCTCGTCCGGATCGCCGACGCGTCCGAGCGGCACGTTCGACGCCATGTAGTCGAGCATACCTTGCTGCTGCGCCGCATCCGGGCCTGCCAGCTCGACAAGACCCGGCGTCTTCACCGGTCCCGGGCTGACGACATTCACACGAATCCCACGCTCCTTCAGGTCCAGCGTCCAGCTACGCGCGAGGCTGCGCACCGCGGCCTTCGACGCGCTGTAGACGCTGAACGCGGCGGTGCCGGTGCTGCCTGCCGTCGAGCCAGTGAGGATCACGGAAGCGCCGTCGCGCAGAAGCGGGATCGCTTTCTGAACGGTGAAGATCACGCCTTTCACGTTGCGCCCAAAGGTGTCTTCGTAGTGTTCCTCGGTGATGGCGCCCAGCGGCAGCATGGAGCCGCCGCCAGCATTGGCGAACAGCACGTCGATGCTCGAATGCTTCTGCTGCACGGCATCGTAGAGCCGGTCGATATCCGCGAGTTTCGACATGTCCGCCCGGATGCCCACGACACGTCCGTTCATCGCTTCGACAGCCGCATCCAGCTCTTTCTGACGACGACCGGTGATGAACACCGATGCGCCTTCCGCGGCGAAGCGCTTCGCGGTCGCAAAGCCGATTCCGCTCGTACCGCCCGTCACGACCACGACCTTGTTCTCGAATTTGCCAGTCATTTTCAACTCTCCGTCTGGTTTGGCGGCGCAGGCTGCGTCGCGTTGAGAGCATCATGCCAATGAGACAATCGGCGCGGTAGACTGTGAAACCGGGTTTGATAGTTCCAAAAATGGGTCAATAGGCATGGCCGACATCAACGATTACGTGCTGTTCGCTGAAGTGGTCGGGCATGGCGGGTTCGCCGCGGCGAGCCGCGCGCTGCGCACGCCCAAATCGACCATCAGCCGCCGGATCGCCGCACTGGAAGCGCGGCTCGGGGTGCGTCTGATCGAGCGCTCGACGCGCCGCTTTCGCGTGACCGAGATCGGGCACGCCTTCCATGAGCGTTGCAGGACGATCATGCTCGACGTGCAGCAGGCCGACTCCGTCATCTCCGAGGCGCTGAGCGAACCTCGCGGGGTCATCCGCTGCAGTTGTCCGCTCGGGCTCATGCCGACACTCTCGAAGGCGTACAGCACGTTCCTCACGCGCTTCCCGAAGGCGCGCCTGCAGGTCATCGCCGTGGATCGCCCGGTCGATCTGATCGAGGAACGCATCGACATCGCCATTCGCGTGCGCGTGCGGCTGGATACGGACGCGTCGCTGATCGTGCGCACGCTGGGGCATTCGAGCCGCATCCTGGTGGCTGCGCCCTCGGTCGCGTCGCTTTGCATGAGCGGCGACATTGCGGCGCTCTCCGCGTTGCCGACGCTCGCGACCACGGATCAGATGGGCGAGATCGAGTGGACCTTCACCGGACCGGACGATGCATCGCATACGATCCGGAGCGAGCCGCGGATGACGTGCGTGGACTACGTCTCACTGCGCGATAGCGCGATGGCGGGACTCGGCGTCGCGTTGCTGCCCGATCACGCGTGCCGGGAGCAACTTGCGAGCGGCGCGCTCGTTCATGTGTTTCCGGAATGGAAAACGGAGAGTGGCATCGTCCATCTCGTATTCACCACGCGCCGAGGATTGCCGCCCGTCGTCCGTGCGTTCATCGACCACGTGGCGTCCGTTTTCCAGCTTTGAAGCGCTTGCCGCTCAGTCGTGACGGTGATGCTTGTGGTGCTTGCCGTGATGACCGCGGCTGTAGTCGTCCTCGTACGAGTTCGAGCGCGAGACGTTGCCGCCCAGCGCTGCGCCGGCGCCACCGCCCAGCGCCGCGCCCATCAGGCCACCGCCACGGCCGCCCATCGCGTTGCCTGCCGCTGTGCCCGCGCCGCCGCCCAGCGCGCCGCCGACGATCGCGCCCGTGCGCTCGCGCCGGTTCGACGTGACCGCGCCGCCAGCGCCGCCGCCCACCGCTCCGCCGAGCACCGCGCCCGTGCTGCCGCCGACAGCGCCGCCGAGCGCCGCTCCGGCCACACCGCCGAGCGCGCCGCCGAGCGCATTGTTCATATCGCCAGCCAGGGCCGGCACCGAGGCCGCCGCCGTGAGGGCTGCGACAGCAAGAAGTTTGATGATTCGTTTCGACATTGTTCGGACGTTTGATTTTGAGACGACGCCGAGTATAACCGCAGCGCTGAAAGGCTTTAGTAACGCGATCCGCCCCCGTCGGTAAGAGGTGTAACAAGTTCGCGATTGCTGCCGATGCCGTCGTGCGTCGTCATCCATTCACGATCGTGAATCGATATCGAAATTTTTTATAACTTTCCCCTATCGTTTTTCTGCCGCACGATGGCCTCGTGTATTTCCCCGATCCCCTTTGCATCGGGGCCGCGTGTCTCGCCACCGATGCATCGCGTCGGTTTTCGCAGTACCTCAGGCGCCGAACGAGCGCAATGACACATAACGGAGACAGACATGGCAAGCGCAGATACGGCGGTCGCCGGGCAGTGGCACGGACGTCGTCATAACAGGTGGGTGCAGTTGGTGATCGGTATCGTCTGCATGGGGCTCGTGGCCAATTTCCAGTACGCGTGGACGTTGTTCGTGATTCCGATGGACGCGAAGCATCACTGGGGGCAGGCGGCGATTCAGACCGCGTTCACGATCTTCATCGTCACGGAGACGTGGCTCGTGCCCGTCGAAGGCTGGCTCGTCGACAAGTTCGGACCACGGCCCGTGGTGATGGGCGGCGCGATCTGCGCGGCGATCGGCTGGATCATCGATGCCCATGCCACCACGCTCATGCATCTGTACATCGCCGCCGTGGTCGCGGGTATCGGCGCGGGTTGCGTGTATGGCACGTGCGTCGGCACGGCGCTCAAGTGGTTTCCGGACAAGCGCGGTCTCGCAGCCGGTCTGACGGCGGCGGGCTTCGGGGCGGGCGCGGCCGTCACCGTGATCCCGATCTCCAACATGATCCAGCACTCCGGCTACGAAAGCGCCTTCATGTTCTTCGGCAGCCTGCAAGGCGCGGTCATTTTCGTGCTCGCGCTGTTGCTCGTGCGGCCGAAACCGCCTGCGAACATCGTGCCGGCCAAACGTGTCGTCGCAACCAAGATCGACTATACGACCGGGCAGATGGTGCGAGCGCCCATCTTCTGGGTGCTGTATCTGATGTTCGTCGCGGTGGCGGCGGGCGGCGTGATCGCCACCGCGCAGTTCGGGCCGATCGCCAAGGAATACGGCTTCGCGAACATGCCGGTGAGTCTCCTCGGCGCGACGTTGCCGCTGCTCGCGATGACGCTGTCCATCGATAACCTCTGCAACGGCTTCACGCGCCCGCTATGCGGCTTCATCTCGGACAAGATCGGCCGCGAAAACACCATGTTCATCATCTTCCTGGGCGAAGGCGTCGCGCTGCTCGGGTTGATGCAGTTCGGGCAGAGTCCCTACATGTTCATGCTGTTCGCGGCGTTGACGTTCCTGTGCTGGGGCGAAATCTTCTCGATCTTCCCCGCGACCTGCGCCGACACGTTCGGCAGCAAATACGCCGCCGCCAACGCGGGGACGCTCTACACCGCGAAGGGCACGGCCTCGATGATGGTGCCGCTTGCATCGGTGCTGGCTTCGCTCGGCTCGTGGAACACCGTGTTCATCGCTACGGCGATCACATCGATCGCGGCGGGCATCTGCGCCAAGTTCGTCCTCGCGCCGATGCGCCGGCGCTGGATCGAGAACACGCTCGCGGAGGCTTCGCCGCAGCCGGTCATCGGCATGGCTTTTCAGCCTGACTGGACGGAAGCGCCGAGCAAGTCTTCAACCCGATGACGACGTCCGGCACGCGTGCTTCATAGGGTCGGCGAGGGGCCGCGCGACAGCAATGTCCGCGGCCCTTGAGCCATGCCGCAATGCACCAGAGCGTGCGCCGTATCTCTCCTTCAGTTTTTCGCACGAAACTCAAAATAAAGCTTTGACAAATGCAGTATCTGATATCTAGTATATCAGCACATAACCGGCCCTCAGGAGGAGACAAATGGCAGACGTACTCGAGGCAACAACGCAGGCGCCCGTTGAAACGAAGGCGCCGCAAGTGACCGATGGCTTTCACCTCGTCATCGATGCGCTGAAGCTGAACGACATCGACACGATCTTCGGTCTCGTCGGTATTCCGATTACCGACCTGGCGCGCCTCGCGCAGGCGGAAGGCATGCGCTTCATCGGCTTTCGGCATGAGCAGCACGCGGGCAATGCGGCCGCGATCGCGGGCTACATGACGCAGAAGCCGGGTATCTGCCTGACTGTGTCGGCGCCCGGCTTCCTGAACGGACTGACCGCACTCGCCAACGCGACCACCAATTGCTTTCCGATGATCCTGATCAGCGGCTCCAGCGAGCGCGAGATCGTCGATCTGCAGCAGGGCGACTACGAAGAGATGGACCAGTTGAACGCGGCGAAGCCCTATGCGAAGGCCGCGTATCGCGTGCTGCACGCGGAGGACATCGGCGTCGGCATCGCGCGTGCGATCCGCGCCGCCGTGTCGGGACGTCCGGGCGGCGTGTATCTCGATCTGCCCGCCAAGCTGCTCTCGCAGACGATGGACGCCCTCAAGGGCCAGCAATCGCTCATCAAGGTCGTGGACGCCGCGCCGCGTCAGTTGCCGTCGCCGGATTCGGTGAAGCGCGCGCTCGACGTGATCAAGAGCGCGAAGCGTCCGCTGATCCTGCTCGGCAAGGGCGCGGCCTACGCGCAGGCCGACGCGCAGATTCGCGAGCTGGTCGAGAAGAGCGGCATTCCGTATCTGCCGATGTCGATGGCGAAGGGCCTGTTGCCCGACACGCATGAGCAGTCGGCGTCGGCGGCGCGCTCGTTCGTGCTGCAGGAAGCGGATTGCGTCGTGCTGATCGGCGCGCGTCTGAACTGGCTGCTTGCGCACGGCAAGGGCAAGACCTGGGGCGCGGCGCCCAAGCAATTCGTGCAGATCGACATCTCGCCGACCGAAATCGACAGCAACGTCGCGATCGCCGCGCCGGTGATCGGCGACATCGGCTCGTGCGTGTCGGCGCTCGTCGCGGGCATCGGCGCGGGCTTCCCGAAGCCTTCGAGCGAATGGACGGGCGCGATCAACGAGCGCAAAAACAAGAACCTCGAAAAGATGGCGGCGACGCTTGCGAAGAATCCGTCGCCGATGAACTTCCACAGCGCGCTGCGCGCGATCCGCGACGTACTCAAGACGCGCCCCGACATCAACGTCGTGAACGAAGGCGCGAACACGCTCGACTATGCGCGCAGCATCATCGACATGTACGAGCCGCGCAAGCGTTTCGATTCGGGCACGTGGGGAATCATGGGCATCGGCATGGGCTTCTCGATCGGCGCGGCGGTGACGAGCGGCAAGCAGGTCGTGGCGATCGAAGGCGACAGCGCGTTCGGCTTCAGCGGCATGGAACTCGAAACCATCTGCCGATACGACCTGCCGGTCTGCACCATCGTCTTCAACAACAACGGCGTGTATCGCGGCACCGATGTGAATCCTACGGGTGGCAAGGACGTCGCGCCGACCGTGTTCGTGAAGAACGCGCGCTACGACAAGATGATCGAGGCATTCGGCGGGATCGGCTTCAACGCGACGACGCCGGAAGAGTTGACGCACGCACTGGAAGAGGCGATCAGGTCCGGCAAGCCGACGCTGATCAACGCAGTGATCGATGAAGCGGCCGGCACGGAGAGCGGACGCCTGACGAATCTGAATCCGCAAAGCGCGGCGATGAAAAAGTAACGACGACAAAGCCACCCAGGAGAACTCAATTGAGCGACAAACCACTCAAAGGCATCAAGATCATCGACTTCACGCACGTGCAAGCCGGTCCCGCATGCACTCAGATGCTGGCCTGGTTCGGTGCGGATGTGATCAAGGTCGAACGTCCCGGGTCGGGCGACGTCACGCGCAACCAGTTGCGCGACATTCCGGACGCCGATGCGCTGTATTTCACGATGCTCAACAGCAACAAGCGCTCGTTGACGCTCGATACGAAAACGGACGAAGGCAAGGAAGTGCTGACCAAGCTGATCCGCGAATCGGACGTGCTGGTCGAGAACTTCGGTCCGGGCGCACTGGACCGGATGGGCTTCTCGTGGGAAAACATCCACGAACTGAACAAGAAGTTGATCGTGGCATCCGTCAAGGGCTTCAGCGACGGCCACCATTACGATGACCTGAAGGTCTATGAAAACGTCGCGCAATGCGCGGGTGGCGCGGCATCGACGACGGGCTTCTGGGATGGTCCGCCGACCATCAGCGCGGCCGCGCTCGGCGACAGCAACACCGGCATGCATCTGGCGATCGGCATTCTCACGGCGATCATCGGCCGCCAGCAAACGGGCAAGGGGCAGAAAGTCGCCGTGTCGATGCAGGACAGCGTGCTCAACCTGTGCCGCGTGAAGCTGCGCGATCAGCAGCGTCTGGACCGCATCGGCTATCTCGAGGAATATCCGCAATATCCGCACGGCACGTTCAGCGATGTGGTGCCGCGCGGCGGCAATGCGGGCGGCGGCGGACAGCCGGGCTGGGTGCTCAAGTGCAAGGGCTGGGAAACCGATCCGAACGCGTATATCTACTTCACGATTCAGGGTCACGCGTGGGCGCCGATCTGCCGCGCAATCGGCAAGCCGGAATGGATTCAGGACCCGAACTACATGACGGCCGAAGCGCGCCAGCCGCATATCTTCGATATCTTCAATACGATCGAAGCATGGCTCGCCGACAAGACCAAGTTCGAAGCCGTCGATATCCTGCGCAAGTTCGATATCCCGTGCGCGCCGGTGCTGACGATGAAAGAACTCGCGAACGATGAATCCTTGCGCGCGAGCGGCTCGATCGTCGAAGTGGATCACAAGGTGCGCGGCAAGTACCTCACGGTCGGCAGCCCGATCAAGTTCTCGGATCTGAAGCCGGAAATCACGGGCTCGCCGCTTCTGGGCGAGCACACCGAGGAAGTGTTGCTCGAGCTTGGCTATAGCCCGGAGCAGGTTGCACGCATGCAGGAGTTGCGCGCCGTTTGATGCAGTAGTTTCAGAAGGAAAAGGGAAATCGCTGCCTTCTGCTGTCCGGCCTTTTTGCGGCAGAATGGCAGCGCCCTTCAAAAATACTATATCGATCCGGACGACACCATGACCCCCACCATCGACTACGAACAGCTCGTCAATGCGATCGGCGATGCCGTGATCATTTCGGACGCGAGCGGCGCGATCACGTTATGGAATCCGGCGGCCGAACGCATGTTCGGCTTTACCCAGAGCGAAGCATTGGGACAGTCGCTGGACATCATCATCCCTGAGCGCCTGCGCGGCCGTCACTGGGACGGCTATCACAAGACGATGGCGACCGGCGAGACGCGCTACGGACACGATCTGCTCAAGGTGCCCGCCGTCGATAAAGCCGGACGCACGATGTCGATTGCGTTCACGGTCGCGCTTTTGCAATCGCAAGGCGAAGTGACCGGCATCGTCGCGATCATCCGCGATGAGACGGCGCGCTTTCAGGAAGATCGCGCGTTACGCAAGCGCATCGCGGAGCTGGAGGCAAAAGCCACCGCCTGAAGACCAGTTCGAACCGCTGACCCGCAACACCGCGATCAGCGTCGCCCGCTGCGTCCCCACACGTAGCGCACCCATCTTTGCCATCGGGATTTCGGCGCAACTGATTTATGCGCGGCCTGCGCTTCGCGGTCGCGCTCGACCGATTTCCGCACCTGTTCGTGAATCTCCCGCAATGTCATTCCACCTGGGCCTTTCAGCTGCTCGGGATCGGGATCGTCTGTCATAAAAATCGCCTCGCGAGAATGGCAGTCCACATCTTTACACCATTTTTATACCTTCTCCCGACCTCTTGTTAAGTCGTTTACGTCCGTTTTCGTATTCTCCACCCTGTCCTGAACCGCATAAGGGGAGAACACCAAAATGGACTTCATTTATCTCGCCGGCATCGTCCTGTTCTGGGGACTTTGCGTGGCGCTCACACGCGGCTGCGAGCGACTGAGCCGCCGCGCGACGGGAGGCCGTCCATGAGCGCCTGGATGTTGTGGCTCGCGGCGGCTTCCACGCTGCTGCTCTTCGTGTACCTCGTGTACGCGCTTTTGCGTGCGGAGGATCTCGAATGAACGCCAATACCTTCATGCAGACGGCGATTTTCATCGTCGTTCTGATCGCACTCGCGATTCCGCTCGGCCGCTATATCTCGAACGTGCTCGATGGATCGTCCGTCGTCGTGCGCAGGATCGGGCGTCCGGTCGAGAACGTGCTGTATCGCATCGCCGGCGTCGATCCCGATGCCGAAATGTCGTGGAAGCACTACGCGCTCGCCGTGATGCTCTTCAACGTGCTCGGCGCGCTCGTGCTGTATGCCATCCTGCGTCTGCAAGGCATGCTGCCGGCCAATCCGCAAGGCTTCGCCGCGATGTCGCCGGACGCCGCGTTCAACACCGCCGTCAGCTTCGTGACCAACACGAACTGGCAGGATTACGGCGGCGAGAGCACGCTCGGCTATCTCGCGCAGATGCTCGGCCTCACCGTGCAGAACTTCCTGTCGGCGGCGACCGGCATTGCGGTGGTCATCGCGCTGATCCGCGGCTTCAAGCGCCATTCCGCGCAGACCATCGGCAATTTCTGGGTCGATCTGACGCGCACGACGCTCTACATTCTCGCGCCGCTCGCCGTCGTCTTCGCGCTCGTCTTCGTGAGCCAGGGCGCGATCCAGAACTTCAGGGCATATCAGGACGTATCGACGCTGCAGGTCACGAGCTATCAGACGCAATCGACCGACGCGCAGGGCAAGTCCGTCACGCAAACGCTCAAGGCCGACAAGCAGACTCTGCCGATGGGCCCGGTCGCCTCGCAAGAAGCGATCAAGATGCTCGGCACCAACGGCGGCGGCTTCTTCAACGCCAACTCCGCGCACCCGTACGAGAACCCGACGCCGTTCTCGAACTTCATGCAGATGCTCGCCATGCTGATCATTCCGGCGGCGCTGTGCGTGGTGTTCGGACGCACGGTCGGCGACAGGCGCCAGGGCTATGCCGTGCTCGCGGCGATGACCATCGCGTTCGCCGCCGCATGCTTGTTCGAGATCTCGGCGGAGCAGGCGGGCAATCCGGTCTATGCGTCGCTGCACGTCGATACGCAGGCGTCCGCGTTGCAGGCGGGCGGCAACATGGAAGGCAAGGAAACGCGTCTGGGCATCGCGCAGTCGGGCATCTTCACGGTCGCGACGACCTCGGCTTCCTGCGGCGCGGTCAGCAACACGCACGATTCGCTCACCCCGCTCGGCGGCCTCGTGCCGATGCTCCTGATCCAGCTCGGCGAAGTGATCTTCGGCGGCGTCGGTTCCGGGCTCTACGGCATGCTCGCGTTCGCGTTGCTGGCGGTGTTCGTCGCCGGGCTGATGATCGGCCGCACGCCCGAGTACGTCGGCAAGAAGATCGAATCGTTCGAAATGAAGATGGTGTCCATCGTCATTCTGCTGACGCCGCTCTTGGTGCTCGTGGGCACGTCGGTCGCCGTTCTGAGCGCGGCGGGCACGGCGGGCATCGCGAATCCGGGCGCGCACGGCTTCTCCGAAATCCTCTATGCGTTCAGCTCGGCCGCCAACAACAACGGCAGCGCGTTCGGGGGTCTTTCGGTGAATACGCCCTTCTATAACTCGATGCTCGGCATCGCGATGTGGTTCGGCCGCTTCGGCTCGCTTATCCCGATTCTCGCGATCGCCGGTTCGCTCGCCGCGAAGAAGCGTCTTGCCGTGACGGCGGGCACCTTGCCGACCCACGGTCCGCTTTTCGTGGTCCTTTTGCTCGGCACGCTGCTGCTCGTCGGCGCGCTCACCTACGTGCCCGCGCTCGCGCTCGGACCCATCGTCGAGCACATCACCATGATCGCAGGCCATTGAAGTCGAGGACAGCATGACTCAAATGAATCAACCGCCGATGCACCGCCCCGAGAATCTGGGGCAGGCACGCACGGCCGTACGTTCGATGTTCGACCCGGCGCTGGTCAAGCCGGCGATCGTCGATTCGTTCAAGAAGCTCGCGCCGCGCACGCAGTTGCGCAACCCGGTGATGTTCTGCGTCTATGTCGGCAGCATTCTGACGACGGTGCTCTTCTTCGCCGCGCTTGCAGGCCAGGCCGAAGCGCCCGCGGGCTTTATCCTCGCGATCGCGCTGTGGCTGTGGTTCACGGTGCTCTTCGCGAACTTCGCGGAAGCGCTCGCGGAAGGGCGCTCGAAGGCGCAGGCCGCATCGCTGCGCCAGGCGAAGCACAACGTGATGGCGAAGAAGCTCAACGAGCCGCATCCGAAGTCGCCGATCCGCATCACGACATCCACCGATCTGCGCAAAGGCGACGTGGTGCTCGTCGAAGCAGGCGATGTGATTCCCGCCGACGGCGACGTGATCGAAGGCGTCGCGTCCGTGGACGAATCCGCGATCACGGGCGAATCCGCGCCGGTGATCCGCGAGTCGGGCGGCGACTTTTCATCGGTGACGGGCGGCACGCGCGTGCTCTCCGACTGGATCGTCGTGCGCGTGGGCGTGAATCCCGGCGAGGCCTTTCTCGACCGCATGATCGCAATGGTCGAGGGCGCCAAGCGTCAGAAGACGCCGAACGAAATCGCGCTGACGATCCTGCTCGTCGCGCTGACGCTCGTGCTGCTCTTCGCCACGGCCACGCTGCTGCCGTTCTCGATGTTCTCCGTGGAAGCGGCGAAGCAGGGCCATGTGGTGACGATCACCGCGCTCGTCGCGCTGCTCGTGTGCCTGATTCCGACGACCATCGGCGGCCTGCTTTCGGCCATCGGCGTCGCGGGCATGAGCCGCATGATGCAGGCGAACGTGATCGCCACGTCGGGCCGCGCGGTCGAAGCGGCGGGCGACGTCGACGTGCTGCTGCTCGACAAGACCGGCACGATCACGCTCGGCAATCGTCAGGCGTCGATGTTCGTCGCGGCGCCGGGCATCGCCGAACGCGATCTCGCCGATGCCGCGCAACTCGCATCGCTCGCCGATGAAACGCCGGAAGGGCGCAGCATCGTCGTGCTGGCGAAGCAGCGCTTCAATATCCGCGAGCGCGACATGGCGACACTGCACGCGACGTTCCTCGCGTTCACGGCGCAGACGCGCATGAGCGGCGTCGATCTTCCCGGCCGCGAGATTCGCAAGGGCGCGGCCGACGCGGTGAGGAAGTACGTCGAGGAGCGCGGCGGGCGCTTTCCGCAGGAAGTGCAGAGCGCCGTCGATGACATCGCGCGGCGCGGCAGCACGCCGCTCGTCGTGGCGGAGCGCGTGAACGAAACGGCGCGCGCGCTCGGCGTGATCGAGCTGAAGGACATCGTGAAGGGCGGCATCAAGGAGCGCTTCGCGGAACTGCGCAAGATGGGCATCAAGACGGTGATGGTGACCGGAGACAACCGCCTCACGGCCGCGGCGATCGCGGCGGAAGCGGGCGTCGACGACTTCCTCGCCGAAGCGACGCCCGAAGCGAAGCTCTCGACGATCCGCGCGCATCAGGCCGAGGGACGTCTGGTCGCGATGACCGGCGACGGCACCAACGACGCCCCTGCGCTCGCGCAGGCCGATGTCGCGGTGGCGATGAACACGGGCACGCAGGCCGCGAAGGAAGCGGGCAACATGGTCGATCTGGACTCGAACCCGACCAAGCTGATCGAGATCGTCGAGATCGGCAAGCAGATGCTGATGACGCGCGGCTCGCTCACGACGTTCTCGATTGCCAACGACGTCGCCAAGTACTTCGCGATCATCCCGGCGGCGTTCGCGACGACGTATCCGCAACTTCGGGTGCTGGACGTGATGCATCTGGCGTCGCCTTCGTCGGCTATCTTGTCGGCGGTGATCTTCAACGCGCTGATCATCGTGTTCCTGATTCCGCTCGCGCTCAAGGGCGTGAAGTATCGCGCGCTGGGTGCCGCCTCGCTCCTGCGCCGCAACCTGCTGATCTACGGCCTCGGCGGCATCATCCTGCCGTTCCCGTTCATCAAGCTCATCGACATGGTCATTACCGCACTTGGCTGGAGTTAAACATGATGAAGACAATTTTGCGTCCGGCGATCGTGTTGTTCGTCGCGCTGACGGTGCTCACGGGACTGGTTTATCCTGCTGTCGTCACCGCGATCGGGCAGGCGGCGTTCCCGCATCAGGCGAACGGCAGCCTGATCGAGCGCGACGGCAAGACGGTCGGCTCGGAGATCATCGGACAGCAGTTCGATGCGCCGCAGTACTTCTGGGGACGTCTGTCGGCGACGACGCCGAATCCGTACAACGCGGGCAGTTCGAGCGGCTCGAATCTCGGGCCGACCAACCCTGCGCTCGCCGATGAGATCAAGGGGCGCATCGACGCGCTCCACGCCGCCGATCCGGACAACCGCTCGCCGTTGCCCGTCGATCTCGTGACATCCTCCGGCAGCGGCCTCGATCCGGCGATCAGTCCGGCGGCCGCGGCTTATCAGGTCGCGCGCGTGGCGAAGGCGCGCGGGATGACCTCGGCGCAGGTCGAGGCGCTCGTCGGAGAGGCCACGAGCGCGCGCCAGTTCGGCGTGCTCGGCGAGCCGCGCGTGAACGTGCTGAAGCTCAATCTGGCGCTGGACGCGGCGCGCGGCTGATACAGTGCGCCCTTGAAAAGAGACGACAACGATGACGCGGCCCGATCCCGACGAACTGCTCGACAAGCTTCAGCGAGAAGAGGAGAAGCGCCAGCGCGGGCGGCTGAAGGTGTTCTTCGGCGCCTCCGCGGGCGTCGGCAAGACCTTCGCGATGCTGCAGGCCGCGCGCCGCCGCCTCGACGAAGGCGCGGATGTGGTCGTCGGCGTCGTCGAAACGCATGGCCGCAAGGAGACGCTCGCACTGCTCGACGGGCTCGACACGCTGCCCGTGGCGCGCATCGAATATCGCGGACGCCTGCTCGCGGAGTTCGATCTCGATACGGCGCTCGCGCGCAAGCCGGAGCTGATTCTCGTCGACGAGCTCGCGCATTCGAACGTGCAGGGCTCGCGCCACATGAAGCGCTGGCAGGACGTTCAGGAACTGCTCGATGCGGGCATCGACGTCTACACGACCGTCAACGTCCAGCATCTCGAAAGCCTGAACGACATCGTCGGGCGCATCACCGGCATTCGCGTCTGGGAGACGGTGCCGGATCGCGTGTTCGATCTCGCCGATGAAGTCACGCTCGTCGATCTTCCGCCGGAGGAACTGCTCGACCGCCTGCGCGACGGGAAGGTCTATCTGCCGACGCAGGCCGAGCACGCGGTGCGCAATTTCTTCCGCAAGGGCAATCTGATCGCGTTGCGCGAACTCGCGCTGCGGCGCACCGCCGACCGCGTCGATGCGCAGATGCGCGAATACCGCGCCGATCAGTCGATCGAGCGCATCTGGCGGGCGCGCGAGCGCCTGATCGCGTGCGTCGGTCCCGGTCCGGAAAGCGCGGCGCTCGTGCGCGCGGCCGCGCGGCTCGCGGCGGCGCTCAAGGCCGACTGGCTCGCCGTCTATGTGGAGACGCCGAAGCTCCAGCGGCTCTCCGACGAACAGCGGCGCCGCACGCTCGATGCGCTCAAGCTCGCGTCCGAGCTCGGCGCGGAAACCGTCACGCTCGATGGCGCCGACGCAGCCGCGACGCTCATCGACTATGCGCGCATGCGCAATGTGTCGAAGCTGGTGGCGAGCGCATCGATGACGCAAGGCTGGCGGCGCTACTTCGCGCGGCCGGTGAGCGAGCGCATCATCCGGCAGGCCGCGGATATCGACGTGACGCTCGTGTCCACCGGCACGCGCGAAGGTCCGCAACGTCCGCCGCTCACGTTCAGCGCGCTGCGGGACGGCACGCATTCCCCGCCGCGCGCCTACGTCTTCGCACTCGCGATCGGCGCAGGGATCACGCTCGTCGCGAGCGCGCTCGCCGCGCAGCGGTTCGCGGTGACCAATCTCGTGATGCTCTATCTGCTCGGCGTGATTTTCACTGCCGTGCGCCTCGGCCGCGGACCGGGCGTGATGCTCTCGTTCCTGTCGGTCGCCGCGTTCGATTTCTTTTTCGTCGCGCCGGTCATGTCGTTCTCGGTCGGCGATACGCAATACCTTCTGACGTTCGCGGTCATGCTGCTGACTTCGCTCACGATCAGCCATCTGACTTCGAGCCTGCGGCGCGAGGCGCGCATCGCCTCGCAACGCGAGCGGCGCACCGGCGCCATGTACGCGATGACCAAGGAACTCGCCGCCGCGCTGATGACCGAGCAGATCATCGAGATCGGCACGCGGCACATCGCGGAAGTATTCCAGGCGCGCGCGGCCATTCTTCTGCCCGACAGCGCGGAGAAGGTGCAGCAGAAGGTGGCGGAGGCGAGTCCGGAGACGACGATCGACAAATCGGCGCTGGACCTCGATATCGCGCAGTGGGTCTACGACCAGCAGAAGCCCGCGGGACTCAGCACCGACACCTTGCCTGCCGCGCAGGCGCTGTATCTGCCGCTCAAGGCGCCGATGCGCACGCGCGGCGTCCTGGCCTTCGCGCCGCAGCGCATAGCCGATCTTGCCATCCCCGAGCAGCACCGGATGATCGAGACCTTCGCAGCGCAGATCGCGCTCGCCATCGAGCGCGTCCACTATGTCGAAATCGCGCAGGACGCGCTCGTCAACATGGAGTCGGAGCGCATGCGCAATGCGCTTCTGTCCGCCATTTCGCACGATCTGCGCACGCCGCTCACGTCGATCGTCGGCTTCGCTTCGATTCTCGAAGAACAGGTCGATGCCGCCGAGCCGGGCGTCGGCCGCGCTCAGGAGCTCGTTCATGCGATTCACGAGGAAGCGCTGCGCATGAGCGGTCTCGTCACCAATCTCCTCGATATGGCGCGGCTGCAAGCGGGCGCGATCCGGCTGAACCGGCAGTGGTCGATGCTGGAAGAAACCGTAGGCGCGGCGCTCGCGGGACTCAAGCGGACGCTCGCGGGCCGCCGCGTGCAGACCCGCATTCCGCCGGACTTGCCGCTCTTGCAACTCGACGCCGTGCTGATGGACCGGCTCTTCGCCAATCTTCTGGAGAACGTCGCGAAGTACACGCCCAAAGGCACCGAGATCGAGATATCCGCGCGCGAGGAACAGCTTTCGGGACAGCGATGCGTGCGCGTTTGCATCGACGATCGCGGGCCGGGCATTCCGCCCGGCATCGAGACGCGTCTTTTCGAAAAGTTCACGCGGGGACAGAAGGAGTCGGCGCAGTCCGGCGTGGGGCTGGGCCTTGCGATTTGCCGCGCGATCGTCGAAGCGCATGGCGGGCAGATCGGCGTCGAGAATCGCATCGAGGATGGCCGTGTCGCGGGATCGCGATTCTGGTTCACGCTGCCCGCGGACGGCACGCCGCCGACGCTCGACGTACCGGTGGACGAGCAGCCCGCGCTGGACCACGGAACCGGCGAGACGAGACCATGAGCGAAACCGGGCACACGGTGCTGATAATCGAAGACGATCCGCAGATCAGACGCTTCGTGCGATCGACGCTGGAGTCGCATGAACTCGCGGTCGTCGAAGCGGAGACGGGCAAGGCGGGATTGCGCGAGGTCGCCACGAGGCAACCCGATATCGTCGTGATCGATCTCGGCCTGCCCGATACCGACGGCATCGACGTGATCCGCGAGTTGCGCGGCTGGACGCAGGTGCCGGTGATCGTGCTCTCGGCGCGCACGAGCGAAGCCGTGAAGGTCGAAGCCCTCGACGCCGGCGCCGACGACTATCTCACGAAGCCTTTCGGCGTGTCCGAGCTGCTTGCACGCGTTCGCGCGCAGTTGCGCCGCAGCATACGCGCGCTGGAGGAAGCGCCCGCGGTATCGTTCGGCGAGGTTGCCGTGGACCTCGCAAAACGGGAAGTGACGCGAGCAGGCCGGCCGGTTCGCCTTACGCCCACGGAGTATCGCTTACTCACGGTTCTCATGCGGCACGCCGGGCGCGTGCTCACGCATCGGCAGTTGCTGCGCGATGTGTGGGGACCGGAGCAGGTCGACAATGCGCATTACCTGCGCGTCTATATGGGACATCTTCGCCAGAAGCTGGAGAAGGATCCGGCGCAGCCCGAGCACATTCTTACGGAGACGGCCGTGGGCTACAGGCTCGTCGGCATCAGATAGCGGGCGGACATCACGCAGCGTCGTTGAGGCGGCGTTCAGGACGAACATTCAAAGGCGTCGGCGCGGAAAATGGCGCGCAAGCGTCTTCGTTCGCATCGGCTCCAGCGAAGACCTCATCGGACGATGCTTCGTCGCTCGCGACGCGTCCCTGGCTGCGCCGCCAGCTCGCAGGCGGCATCCCGAACTGGCGCTTGAACGCCCGATTGAACGCTGCCTCCGATTCATAGCCGACACGCTCGGCCACCGCTGCGATCGAGCGCGGCCCGGAGAGCAGATCCTGCGCTGCAACCTGCAATCGCCAGCTTGCGAGATATTGCATCGGCGCGTGACCGAGCAACTGCGTGAAGCGTTGAGCCAGCGCGGAACGCGAGAGACCGACACGGCGCGCGAGTTCGTCGACGGTCCAGCCGTGCGCGGGCTGCGCGTGCAGCAATGCGAGCGCCTTGCCGACGAACCGGTCGGCGACGCCCGCGAGCCAGCCGCGGCGATCCTCGGGCATGGACCCGATGCACCGCCGCACAGCCTCGACGAAGAGCAATTCCGAGAGTCGTGCGAGCACGGTCGCGCTGCCGGGGCGCCACTCGGCCGCCTCGGTCACCGCAAACCTCAACGACGATTCGAGCCACGCGGATTGCGGATCGTCACGCATGTCCACCTTGAAGAGGCGCGGCAGCGACGACAGCACCGGATTCGCGAGCATGTCGTCGCAAGCGAGAAAGCCGCAGACGATGCGCGTGCGGCCGGCTTCCTGGCTCGCGCCTTCGGCTCCGACGCTCAGGCGCATCACGTCGCCGGGAGACGTCGCCAGATATCTGGACACCATTTCGTCGGATGGCGTCGGCGTGAGTTCGAGCGAGCTGCCCATCAGATGCGCCTCGCCTTGCGGCACGACGAGCAACTCTCCCGCATCGACGCGAATGGCCGAGGCCGGATCATCGGTCAGCGCCGCCCAGCAGCTTCCTTCCAGAATCAGGTGATAGGAGACGACGCGCTCGGCGCGCGGCAGAAACGTCGCGCACATCGCGGGCGAAACCTGACCGACCACGCACCACGGCGCCGTGAAATCGCCGTTCAGATACACCGCGCCGCTAAGACGCAGGAGACGAAGAACGTCGGAAAGCGCATCCATCGCAGGCCCCAAGTTTCGGCGTCCCGCGCAAAACATCTGGACGCTCGGTCATTCAAAGAAGCGATTCGCGCGCCGATACTGGCATCACGCGAAACATCACTGACGCAAGGTTAAGCGCAGTTCGACCAATCGCCAACCCACATTAACGAGGGATGCGTAAATGAATGACGCAGATACTTACCATTGCCAATGTTTTTGCGGTGCAGTGAAGTTCACGGTGACCGGCAAGCCCGAAGGCATGGGGTACTGCCATTGCGAATCGTGCCGGCGCTGGTCGGCGGGGCCGGTCAATGCGTTCACGCTCTGGAAGCCCGATGCCGTGACCATCACGCACGGGACCGACCATATCGGCACTTACAACAATACTGAGCACAGCTATCGGAAATGGTGCAGGGACTGCGGCGGCCATCTCTTCACCGAGCATCCGGGTCTCGGGCTGACCGATGTCTACGCCGCTGTCATTTCCGACTTCCAGTACGACCCGTGCGTGCACGTTCATTACTCGGAGTCGAAATTGCCGATGAGGGACGGTCTGCCCAAGATGAAGGACTTGCCGAAGGAAATGGGCGGTTCGGGCGTGAGCGTCGCCGAATAGTTCGAGTCGTTTGATCGGCATGCCGGTGCGTCGCGTCGGCGTGCTCGAAGTGGGTCTTTTCGCGGCGCAATCGAAACAGGCAGTGCGAACCAACGGTCTCGCAACGCCGCCATCTCGTCTATCAGGAGCCATGTTATGTCCGCAGTCGATACCGCCATCTCGCCCGCCGCCGATCTCGCCGCCGTCAAGGTCCGTCAGCAAGCCGCCTGGTCGACGGGCAACTATGCCGTCGTCGGCACCACGCTGCAGATCGTCGGAGAAAATCTTTGCGAGGCGCTCGATCTGCGCTCCGGCAGCCGTGTTCTCGACGTTGCGGCGGGCAATGGCAATGCGACGCTCGCGGCCGCGCGCCGCTATTGCGATGTCGTCTCCACCGATTACGTTTCTTCGCTCCTCGACGCGGGCCGCGCACGCGCCAGCGCCGAAGGACTTGCCGTGCAGTTCCAGGAAGCCGATGCCGAAGCGCTGCCTTTTGCGGACGCCTCGTTCGACGCCGTGCTCTCGACCTTCGGCGTGATGTTCACGCCGAATCAGGAACTGGCGGCAAGCGAACTCATGCGCGTGTGCAGGCCGGGCGGAAGGATCGGTCTCGCGAACTGGACGCCGGAGAGTTTCATCGGACAGGTCTTCAAGACGATCGGCAAATACATCGCGCCGCCTGCTGGCGTGAAGTCGCCCGCGCTATGGGGCACGGAGGCGCGTCTCGCGGAACTGCTCGGCAGCGGAGCCAAACGTATCGAAGCGAAGAAGCGCGACTTCGTCTTCCGATACCGCTCGCCCGCGCATTTCGTCGAAGTATTTCGCGCGTACTACGGTCCGATGAACAAGGCGTTCGCGGCGCTCGAAGGCGATCGGCAAGCCGCGTTTCACGGTGATCTGATGGCGCTCATCGAGAGTCGCAACCGGTCGGGCGATCAAACGCTCGTGTTGCCCAGCGAGTATCTCGAAGTCGTGGTGGAACGAAAATGATCCGATTCAAACATATGGTCGACGCTGCCCTGGAGATCGGGTCGCGCCTGCAATCGCTGCTGTGTTTTACAGGGCTTCGGTACGGGTCGGTGGTCATGACTTTGCCGCTGTTGTCGTCGGTGTGCTTCTTTGCTTTTCGATTCGCGCTGTCGCGGCTCGGAGTGCCGGTTTGAGGCGGACCCGCTTGCTCCTTCGTTTTGAGCGGTTGTAAAGCGAAGGAGCGGCATGTCCGCTCGAAGGAAGGGGAACATGTTCGTCTATCTTCTCTTGTGCCTCGAAAAGGCGCTCGATCGCGCGGAAAACAGCCGGCGCGACGCTTATCTCTCATCGGCTGTTGATATGGAAGAACTCGAACGTCGCATGCGTGCGATGGAAACGGATCGACGATATGAATAACCCTCTCCCTATCGAGCCCGTGCCGGCTCCATCGACGGTGATCGCATTGCATTGTTCCGGCTCGGGCGCGTCGCAGTGGCGCAAGCTGGGCGAGGCGCTCGGCTCACGCGTGTCGTTCGTCGCGCCCGAGCACTACGGTTGCGACAGCACGGGACCGTGGAGCGGCGAACGCGCGTTCACGCTCGCCGACGAGGCCGGAAGAACCGTCGATATCATCGATGCCGCGCGAGGGAAGGTGCATCTCGTCGGGCACTCGTATGGAGGCGGCGTGGCGCTGCGGGTGGCGATGGAACGGCCGGAGCGTATCGCGACACTGTCGCTTTACGAGCCTTCGGCGTTCCATCTCCTGAGGACGATGGGCAAGCACGGCGCCCACGCGCTGGCTGAAATCGACGCGATATCGAAGCGCACCGCCGACAGCGTGAGTTGCGGCGACTATCGGGGCGCGGCGGCATCGTTTGTCGATTACTGGGGCGGCGAAGGTGCGTGGGAAGCGCTTCGGCCCTCGGTCAAGGCCGCGCTCACCCGCTGGGCGCCCAAAGCGCCGCTGGATTTCCGCGCGCTGCTCGATGAGCCCACGTCCGCCACGGCATACGCGAGCCTTCGTATGCCCGTACTCGTGATGCGCGGCGAACACGCACCGCTGCCCACGCGGGCGCTGGCCGAGCGCTTGCCGATCCTGCTCTCGTCGGCGCGGCTTGCAATCGTCCCGCGTGCCGGCCACATGGGACCGCTCACGCACGCTGACGAAGTCAATGCCGCGATCACGCGGCATATCTTCGGGTTCGAAGCGCACGGTCGCCCAAGGGACTTCGAACGCCGGCGCACGGCAGTCGTTTCATGAACGCGTTCGCGTCGCTCAGGCGAGATCGGGCGGCGCGGCCCTGAGCACATCGACGTGCTTCGGTATGAGGCCGAGTTCGACGAAGGTATCGGCGATCTGCTGCTGCTCGCCGATGATGTTCCGCGTAATCGACTCGGTGCCGAACACCTGCCGGCTCACCGCAAGATCGACGACGGGTTTCGGCAAGCCCCATAGCCGCGCGAGCTCGGTCGCGAGTTCATCGGGATGCTGCTTGCCCCATTGATCGACCGCCCTGATTTCCTCGATGACGATACGGATCACATCTGCATTCTTCGCGACATAACTCTGCGACGAGAAGTAGTACGCACGGTTGCCTACGACGCCGCTCGCGTCCGCCACGATGCGCGCATTCAGCGTCTTCTGTGCCGCGGCGAAGAACGGGTCCCAGATGACCCACGCATCGATGGAGCCGCGCTCGAACGCGGCGCGCGCGTCGGCGGGGGCGAGGAAGGCCAGTTCGACGTCGCCATACTGAAGACCGTGCTGACGCAGCAGCTTCACGAGAAAGTAATGGACGTTGCTGCCTTTGTTCAGCGCCACGCGCTTGCCCTTCAGATCCGCCACCGTTCTGACCGGCGAATGCGCCGGGACGATCACGGCTTCGGATCGCGGACGCGCCGGCGTCGCGGCGACATAGGCGAGCGGCGCACCGGCAGCCTGCGCGAAGATGGGCGGCGCTTCGCCGACATCGCCGAAATCGATCGAGCCGACATTGAGCGCTTCCAGTTGCACGGGGCCGGCGGAAAACTCCGTCCAGGTCACGGATACGTTGAGCGGAGCGAGCCGCTTTTCGAGCGTCGCGCGACCCTTGAGCAGGTTCAGATAGCCTTTCTGGTTGCCGATGCGAAGCACGCGCGGCTGTCCTTGCGCGCTCTGCTGGGCGAAGGATGCGGGCATCGCGGCGAACGCGGCGGCGCTCGCCGCGGCACGCGCGGACAGGGACAAGAAGGCACGACGGTCGAAGATGGATTTACGTTTGGACATGACAGGTATTCGATGTATTCGGAGGCGATTCAGCGGCGGATAGAAAGCGACGTCACTTCGCGGCTTGCTGCACGAAGCGCGGATCGACGCCCGTGGAGTAATCCGCGAGCACGTTCTGGATCGTGCCCTGCTGCCTCAGGAACTGCGCGGTGGCGGCGAGCGACTTCGCCGCGCCGGACTGCGGTCCGCCGCCGAGCCAGGTCGGCGACGCCTGTTCGCCCGCGCTCGGGAAGGCGTAGAGCGCGAGACTCGCGGGCACGTCGGCGGCGTTCGCGCCGGATTCCTGCGCGACGGCCTGCACCTGTTTCGATGCGGCGGTCCAGTCGGCCTTGTGGTCGCGGTATTGCGCATCGGTATCGGCGAGCACCTTCACGAGGCCGTTCAGGAACGCGGGATTGTCCTGCGCGAACTTGCGCGACGCGACGAAGCCGTCGAACGTCGCCTTGCCCGATTCCTTCGCCACTTCGCCCGACGTGATGAGCACGCGGCCGCTCTGCTTGGCCTTGGCGAGCACCGGGTCCCAGATGTAGGTCGCGTCGATGTTGCCGCGCTCCCACGCCGCCGCGACTTCGGGCGGACGCAGATTGACGATCTTGACCGTCGACGGATCGACGCCCGCCTGCTGCAAGGCGACGAGCGCATGGAAGTGCGACGTCGATACATAAGGCACGCCGAGCGTCTTGCCCTTCAGATCGGCGAGCTTGCTCACGCCGGAGCCATTGCGCGCGACGAGCGCTTCGGCGTCGTTGATGTTGTCGAGAATCCAGAAGAGCGACAGATCGACGCCTTGCGAGAGTCCCGCCGCGATCGGACTGGAGCCCGCTTCGCCCAGCTGTATGGAGCCCGATGCGAGCGCGCGGATGACGTCCGCGCCGCTGCCGAGCTTGCGATAGGTGACCTTGTATCCCGTGGCCTTCTCGACGGCGCCGCTTGCCTGCGCGTAGCGCCACGGCACCACCATGTCCTGATAGCCGATGACGACCTCGCGCGTTTCGGCCCTGGCGTGAACGGGTGCGAGCGCGACGGCTGCGAGCATGAAGGAAGCGGCGCCGGCGATCAGCGTGCGGCGAAGGGTCGAATGTTTCATGGCGCGGACGGAGTGATGTGAAGAAGCCTCCGACTATAGGCACTTTGCATGCCGCCGCTACGAATCAATTATGCGTAGCAAATGACGCGGCGCGTGCTTCGCATATACGGTTCTGTCGAACGGCGAGCGGTCATTTCCATCTCAGCGCGTTTTGGCGAGTTGCAGTAACTTGGCGCGATCCGCCACTCGTTCATCAACCGACGCGATGCCACCTACCCGACAACTCCACCTCGGCGCGTTCATGCGGCCGGTCAGCCTGCACACGGGCGCATGGCGATTTCCGGGCGCGTGGCCCGACGCCAATTTCAACTTCAGGCATATCAAGCGATTCGTGCAGACGCTCGAAAGCGCCTGCTTCGATGCGTTCTTCATGGCCGATCATCTCGCCGTGCTCAACATGCCGGTGGATGCGTTGAAGCGTAGCCATACCGCGACATCGTTCGAGCCGTTCACGCTGCTTTCCGCGCTCGCCTCCGTGACCGAACGTATCGGGCTGATCGCGACGGCTTCGACCACGTTCGACGAGCCGTATCACATCGCGCGGCGCTTCGCGTCGCTCGATCATCTGAGCGATGGGCGCGCGGGCTGGAATCTCGTCACCACATCGAATCCCGACGCCGCGCGCAACTTCGGCCGCGACGAACACATGGAGCACGACGAGCGCTATCGCCGTGCGCACGAGTTCTACGATGTCGTCACGGGCCTCTGGGATAGCTGGGCCGACGACGCCTTCGTGCGCGACACCGAAAGCGGCCTGTTCTTCGATCCCGATAAGCTGCACGTTCTCGATCACAAGGGCGCGTATCTGTCGGTGCGTGGCCCGTTGAACATCGCGCGGCCGGTGCAGGGCTGGCCGGTGGTGGTGCAGGCGGGATCGTCGGAAGCGGGCAGGCAGCTCGCCGCCGAAACCGCCGATGCGGTCTTCACCGCGCAGCCGAATCTCGCAGCGGGCAAGCGTTTCTATGCCGATGTCAAAGGCCGCATGGAACGCGTCGGCCGCGCGCGCGAGCATCTGAAGATCCTGCCGGGCGCGTTCGTCGTGGTGGGCGACTCGCGCGACGAAGCGCAGGAGAAGCGCGCGCTGCTCGATACCTTCGTGCATGACGACAGCGGCTTCGCGTCGCTCTCGATCGCGCTCGGTCACGATGTCTCGTCGTTCGATCCGGATGGCCTCCTGCCCGAGATTCCGGAGACCAACGCGAGCAAAAGCGCGCGCGAACGCGTGATCGACATGGCGCGCGCCGAAGGGCTCACCGTGCGTCAACTGGCGCAGCGTGTCGGCGGCTATTCGGGCTTGCAGATGGTCGGGACCGCGACGGATATCGCGGACAAGATGGAGCAGTGGCTCGTCGAAGAAGGCAGCGACGGTTTCAACGTGATGTTTCCGTATCTGCCCGCCGGTCTCGATGACTTCGTTGCGAAAGTGGTCCCCGAGTTGCAGCGGCGTGGCATCTTTCGGCGGGTTTACGAGGGTACGACGTTGCGGGAGCATCTCGGTCTGCCGAGGCCCGGCAACCGCTTCTTCGAGCATCGATGACCCGCTCTGTCATGCATAGGCGATATTGAACGGTAGAGCAAGCCTTTCGCGACAAACTCGAAAACAGTCATACTATTTTCTGTAACGCAATTGATAAGGGTTGCTGCTTATTCTATGCTTCGATGCATGCGAAGAATTCGGGGTACGCGCTCGAACGGAGCGTGCATCGATCAGGATCACCGATCGTCAGTGTGACATTGCCCCGCGCCTTGAAAGGATGTGTCCCGAGCGGGCGGCGGCGTATGCGTCGCCTCGAATGATCCGAATCGAGCGAGGCTGGCGATGGCGAATCCCGATGGTCAGGCGGACACGAACAGCTCAGCGGAAGATCCTTTCAAAAAGGTGATGGCCGACGAGCTCAGGCAGATCAATCGCACGAGAAAGGTGGTCTTTCCTTCAGCGCGCGACGTGATGACCGGAAAAGGAACGTCGCTCACCGGGCTCGCGCTCTCGGGCGGCGGCATTCGCAGCGCGACGTTTTGCCTGGGCATGATTCAGTCGCTGTGCGAGAAAGAGCTGCTGCGTCATTTCGATTATCTTTCGACCGTTTCCGGTGGCGGCTATATCGGCGCATGGCTTTCGGCGCAGATCTACCGAAGGTGTCCCGACGGCACGCCGAGGGAGCTGGAGGCGAAACTCAGTCCGACAGAGAACGGCGTCCAGAAGGACCGTGAAGATCCGTCGATCGTCTTTCTGCGCGAGTACAGCAACTATCTGACGCCGAGACTCGGCCTGCTGAGCACAGATACCCTTGCCGCGATCGCCGCCTATCTGCGCAATCTCACGCTGATCCAGAGCATGCTGATCCTGATGCTCAGCTTCCTGCTTCTGGTGCCGAGAGTCCTGTTTCTGCTGATGCGCTGGACGCAGTCGCTCGTCGGGCAGGATGCCCAATGGCCGGTCGCCGGGATGATCGGGATCGTGGCCGTGCTGCTGTGGGTGAGCATCCGGAATATCGAGCGCAACATGAACTCGAACGGGAACGCAAAGACCGCCTGCACGAGCTTCGTGCTCGTGCGGATTCTCGGCCCCGGCATTCTCGCCTCGTTCATCCTCACGGCGGCGATGACGATTCTGGCAACGCTCGACCATCCACTCCCCCGTGACGGCGTTCTGACCTGGATAGTCGTCTTCGTGATCATCTTCGGCGTCGGCTCGACCATGCTTCCGGCCGAGCGCAGGAACGTCGAGTTCGATGCGCCCGCGAACAAGCCGCAGACCGGTCCCGCGCCGCCGTCGGTGTCCAGTAACCGCGCGCGCTGGCGCAATCGCTGCTGGATCGTGTTCTTCGGCCTGTTCGCCGGCGCGACAGGCGGATTCGGGCTGTGGCTCGTCCGAAGCCTGCTCGGCGTTGCGCACGCGACGTTCGGCAGGGCGGCTTCCGGCGCGCCGGATGTCCAGTCCGTGATATGGATCGCGATATCGGTCGCGCCGTTCCTGATTCTGGGCGTGCTCTCGTTGATCATCGTCGTGCATCTCGGACTCGTGGGCCGCATCTTCGAATACGAAGTGCAGGAGTGGTGGGCGCGCTACGGCGGCTGGCTGATGTCCATCATCGTTTTCGTAGGCGGGATTTTCGTCGTGTCGGTGTATGGGCCGGCGCTCGTCGTCTTCGGCTCGAACTGGGCGCGCGCGGGCGGCGCGGCGTGGCTGCTGGCGTCGCTCTGGGGCGTGCTGAAGGGGGCGTCGAACAAGACGGGCGGCCCGGGGCCGTCGTGGACCGAGCGTCTCCTGGTCGTGGTGCCGCATGTGTTCATCATCGGGCTGCTGATCCTGCTCTCGTACGCGATTCACGCGATCTGGCAGGCGGCGCTCGATCCGTCCGACGTTTTGTCCGCATGCAGCACGCCGCACAAGGGCGATTCGCACCCGTACCTGTGCGTGCTCGACACGACGCTCGCGCAGATGACGGCACAGACCAGTGTTCCGGTCGTCAAGCCGTGGGCGCACATGGGCTTGGTGGTCCTGCTCGGCACGGCAGCCGCGTGGGCGTTGCTGGCGTGGCGCGTGGACGTCAATCTGTTCTCGCTGCACAACTTCTATCGTAACCGGCTGACCCGTTGCTATCTCGGCGCGTCGCGCTGCGGCGACGGGAATCGGAAGCGCGAGCCCGATCCGTTCACGGGTTTCGATCCCGCCGACGATATCCCGCTCGACCGGCTGGCTGCGTGCAAGCCCGAGCCGGAAAAGGACGGCGGCGCGACCGCGCAGTGCGCGCCGCCGCAGGGGGACGAGGGCGCCTATGTGCAGCGGCCTTATCACCTTCTGAATACGTCGGTGAATCTGACCGAAGGCCAGAGCCTCGCGTGGCAGCAGCGCAAGGCCGGCTCGTTTTTCTTCTCGCCGCTCTATTGCGGCTTTGGCCTGCCGCAGGCCTACGTTTCCAGGCAGGAAGGGGCGGGCAAGTTCGTGCGGACCGCGGACTATATGCGCACCGGGTCCAGATCCGGATCCGTGCGCGCTCCGTCGCGCAAGTCCGGCACCCTTCGCGACGTCGGTCCGATGCTCGGCGGCGCGGTGGCGATCTCGGGCGCGGCGGCGAGCCCGAACTGGGGTTTCCATACCGATCCGGGCGTGGCGTTCCTGCTGACGCTCTTCAACGTGCGGCTGGGCAGATGGTGTCCGAACCCGGTCCGCGAGACACCGGAAGGGCCGGTTCCGCCGAGTCCGGCGTTCAGCGGCAAACTGTATCTCAACGAGCTGTTCGGTCACGCGGACGCGAAATCCGACTATCTCTATCTCTCCGATGGCGGTCACTTCGACAATCTCGGCCTCTACGAACTCGTGCGCCGGCGCACCGAGCTGATCGTGGTCTGCGATTGCGGCGAGGACGCGCCGCTGCATTTCGACGATCTCGCCGACACGATCCGCAAGTGCTCGGCCGACTTCGGCGTCGATATCGTCATCGACGTGGATCCGCTGCGGCATCTGGAAAAGGGCAGCAAGAGGCCGCCGCCGCAGAGCAAAGCGTACGTGGTGGACGGCATCATCAAATATCCGGCGAGCAAGACGGATCGCACGATAAAACCGTTCTGCGGCACGCTGATTCTGGTCAAACCCACCTTGACCAAGGACGTCATCTCGACCGCATCGGACCTCGTGAATTACGCGCTGACCAACGATACTTTTCCGCAGCAGACCACGCTCGACCAATGGTTCGACGAAGCTCAATTCGAGAGCTATAGAAAGTTGGGATACCTGATAGGTTGCCGCTTGCAGAAGAAGTTATTCGGGAAAATGTTCGAGAAGGGGAAGACGCTTCAGGAGCTGCTGCACGGTTGCACGGGCATCGAGTGACCAGGCTGCAGCGGCATTCCAATTTTCCAGCCCGTCGTTCGTTTGATAGCTGCGAACAGGTGTCAGCCGTATCCCGTCATGTCGGACGGGCCGTGTCCGGTCGTATCGAAGTTGAAGGCTTCGCCGCCTAAACTCTGATGGCCAGCTACGGGTCTCCTTTTTCGAATCCTGCTCGCTGGCATTCATGAGGAGGTCGCCATGAAAACGTTCGTTATTGCGGTTGCTGCTGCGTCGGCGCTCGCCGTGCCGCTTTCCGCGTTCTGTCAAACCGATGCGTCACCGACGCGTGCCCAGGTGCGCGCCGAACTGGAAAAACTCGAGCAAGCGGGTTATAACCCGGCAAAAGACGATCCAAACTATCCGGTGGACATTCAGACGGCTCAGGCGCGCGTATCGGCCCAGAGCGGCGCAACCGGCTATGGAGGCGTGACATCCGGCGCATCGACATCGGGTTCCCGCACTGTCGTTCAGCCCGCTTCATCCGAAGAGTTAAAGCAGATCTATTTCGGCGGACAATAACCGCTTCGATCGCAGGAGAACATGTGCGCCGCGGATTCTCGAGTCTTCGGCGCATTTTCATTTCATCGCAACCGTTCCGGCTCATTCAAACCGCATCGTCTCCGCTCGTCTATACGCAAGGAACAATCGAACAATCATCCGACGGGAAGACATCATGGGTTTCTTCGATCTGGGCGTGCAGGAGGAAGCTTCGTTTCTCACAACCGTTCGACACACCGTTCTGGAAGGGCCGCTCACCGTGGTGCGCTTCTCGGACTCGAACCGCCACGAGCAGGGCGCATATGGCAAGTACTGGATGTACGGCTCGGAAGTGCTCGAAGCCCTGGCGCAGCGCACGATCGATCGCCTGATCCGCGATGTCCGGCGTCGCTGGGCCATCTCCAACGACTGGGGCGATCTGCGAAACTGCTGGGTGCTGCGCCTGCCGCAAGGCGCCGAGCTCAACGCCTACTGGGGCTTCACTAAGCCGCAGTCACGAGTCTCCGAAGAGGCGGCGAAGAGCCTCGCTCAACCCACCGCGAAGTTCTACGCGGGCGGCTCCATTCAACTGATCCTGTCGATCGGACCGCGCGAGCGTGGCTACATCACCGGACCGTTCAGCACGCTCTGCCTCACATCGGCGATGATCGAAGGCCGATGAAATTCGCCGTCACCGTGGTCTCGCCGCCGGGCTATGCGCATTCCGCCGCATTTCACGAAGTGGCCGAAACGCTTCATCATGCGCTCTGCTCGCTCGGTCACGACAGCGTGATGACATGCGAGGCAAAGCTCGACGGACGGCGGCATATCGTGCTCGGCTCGAACCTTCTGCCGCATTGCGGACTGACGCTCGCGCCGGACGCGATTCTCTACAACCTCGAACAGGTCCACGCGGGATCGGCATGGATCACGCCCGGTCTGCTCGCGCTGCTGCGCCGTCATGTCGTGTGGGATTACAGCGCCGCGAACGCATGCGCTTTCGCGGCGCTCGGCGTGCATGTCGGGCGCGTGGTGCCGATCGGTTACGTGCCGGAACTCACGCGCATCCGCTTCGCCGAGTCGCGCGATATCGACGTGCTGTTCTTCGGTTCGCTATGTCCGAGACGCGTGAACATCATCGACAGGATGCGCGCGGCAGGCATCGATGCGATCGCCGTGTTCGGCCTCTACGGACGCGCGCGCGACCGTCTCATCGCGCGCGCGAAGCTGCTGCTCAACGTGCACAGCCGCGCCGACGGCGTACTGGAGATCGTGCGGCTTTCATACTTGCTCGCCAACGGATGCGCGGTGCTGAGCGAGCGTTGCGCGAACCCGCAGGATGAAGCGCCGCTCGCGCGCGCCATCGCCTTCGCCGATTACGATGCATTGCCCGCACGCGCCGCCGAACTGCTCGCCTCGTACACGGAGCGCGAGCGGCTCGCGCGCGACGGTTTCGCGCAGATGCGGGCGCGTTGCGCGGCGGACTATCTGCACGCCGCGCTCGTATGAAATCGCGCGCGCGACGCGCTCAGGAAACCATCACGGCGCGCACTGACTGGACTCCAGCGCGAGCAGATTCAGCACGAGCAGAATGGCGGACTGATTATCCGCGCTGATCGAGATGCCGAGCGTGCCGCCGATCCATCGACCGATCTTGGTCGCCGCGAAATCCTCGCTTTGCGCGGACTTTTTGAGCGTCACGCCGAGCTTCAGCGCCCGATAGTGGTACGAAGGAATGTGATGCCGTGACGCGAGGCCGAAGAGGCCGCCCTTGTCGCCCGAGCACCAGCCGAAGGTGCCGGCGAGCACCAGTTGCTCGTACCTGTCGAGTCCGCCGATGAACTCGCGCGCAAGATGCCGCACGCGCGCTTCATCGAGTCCATGTTGAATCAGAACCGAGCGGATCGGATCGTCCACCGCGTGCGCGTGTTCGTCCATCTGCTCTTCGACGCCATCCACTTCCATCGACACGTCGCGCTGATGGCTCGCGCTGCGCAGGTGATCGATCAGAAAGCGCCTGAAATACGCGCACACCGCATAACCGCTCGATGGCGCGCTGTGCTCGCCTGCATGCGAAGCGCCGTGGCCGGGTTCGAGGCGCAACACCTTGGCATAGATGAACTGAGCGATCAGCTCTTCCTTGTCCTCGCGCAACGCGTGCAGCTCGGGCGGATGATACGTGCGCAGCGCGCCTTGCACGAGGTTATAGATCGACAGCATCTCGTCGTGCGACAGGTTCGTGCGCCGCCGCCACAGATCGGTGAGCATCGGAGTCGCGCCGCTTGCCTGCGCGACGTCCAAGGTCAGGGTTTCCATCTCGTCATCCCCCCATTCAGGTGGCCACGAATCGAGTATGGTTTTTTCCTACCAACCGACCAATATGCCGTTGGTAATAGCCGTCGTCTAAACGCCTGGGTAAACCGGCCAAGGGGATGACAGAATGCATGGCGATCAACGAAAGCGCGAGCTCGACGCCGATATCGACCACGATGTCGCAAGCGCGCTCTATGCCTCCGACCCCGCCTCCTTCGCGACGCACGCCTGTGCGATCGTGCTTCTCGTCGTCGTTTATGGTGGGCGCGCAGGCGAAGGGCCCATGCCTCTCGTTTGCGTGCTGCTCTATGGCGCGGCGATCTGGCTTTCCATCGGCTTGTGGACGTGGCGGCGGCGTCGGCCCTTGCGGTTCGGCGCGCGCCGGTGGATCGAACTGCACGCGTTGAGGAACGTCGCGCTTCACAGCGCGCCGGGCCTGTCCGTCTGGTTCGCGTTCCAGCATGCGTCCGCGGGACTCGCCGCCGCGCATATCGTGCTGCTCGTCGCGCTCGCGGCGCTCGCCTATGGCGCGAATGGCCTGAACCTGCTCAACCTTCGCAGCGCGGTGATGCCGCTGCTTCTGCCCGCTGCCGCGCTGCATCTTCTGCAACCGGAACATGGCCGGCTCGAACTGGGCATCGCGCTCGTCATTTTCATCGCCGCCGTGGATCGGCTCGCATCGCAATATCGCGGACTCTTTCGCGGCATCGTCGAGGCGCGCGTCGATCAGCAGCGGCTCGCCGAAACCATCGCGCGGCAAAAGAGCGTGATCGAGGAGGCGAGCATCGCGAGGACGCGTTTCTTCGCGGCGGCGAGTCACGATCTGCGTCAGCCGCTGCATGCGATCGGCCTGCTCGCGCAGTCGCTCACCGATCGCCGCGCGAGCGAAGCCGAGCGCGAGGACACCGCACAGCACATCGTCGGCAATGTCGAAGCGTTGAATCATCTCTTCAATCAGGTGCTCGATCTGGCGCGCATCGAAAGCGGCGTGACGCAGGTGATGCCGCAGCACTTCCATCTGTCCGACGTGCTCGCACGCATCGAGCGGCAGTTTCGGCCCGCCGCGGCCGCGAAGGGGCTGGCGTTGCGCATCGCGCCGACGACCTGCGTCGCGTTCACCGATCCCGTGCTGCTCGAACGCGTGCTGGTCAATCTCGTCGCGAACGCGGTGCGCTATACCGAGCGCGGCGCCGTGTGGGTCGGTGTGCGCCGGGCCGCGAGCCGCGAGCGCTGCTTCGTCGAAGTGCGCGATTCGGGCATCGGCATTGCGCCGCAGGAGCATGCGCTCGTGTTCGAGGAGTTCTATCAGGCGCCGCTCGCGCATCGCGACGGCCGCCAGGGCCACGGTCTCGGGCTTTCGACGGTGCGCAGCCTCACGCACCTGCTCGGCTGCGAGCCGATGCTGCGCTCCGCGCCCGGCCGCGGCACGACCATGCGCGTGCCGGTGGAAACAGGCGATGCGAGCCTCGTCACCGCGAGCCTCGTCGCGTCGCCCGCGATGAGCGCGTTCATCGACGGCCGCCGCGTGCTGTGCGTCGATGACGATCCCGCGAATCTCGATGCGCTCGGCGCCTTGCTCGCGCGCTGGGGCTGCGTCGTGCGCGGCTGCCGCGACGAGCTCGCCGCGGTGCGCGCGATCTCCGAAGGCTTCGTGCCGGAGGTGCTGTTCTGCGACTATCGGATCGACCGTCATCAGACGGGCATCGAAGCGATGCAGGCGGTGCGCGAGGCGTTGCGCCGTCGCGGCCACAACGGTCTCGCACGCGTGATGATCACGGGCGACATGACATCGCCCGAACTCGCGGCGCTGGCGGCCGAAGGCGTGCCGGTGCTGCACAAGCCGGTCACGCCGACGCGCCTGCGCCGCACGCTCGACGCGCTGCTTCAACCGCACGGGCAGGGGCACGAGGCGGCGTGATTCGCGGGCTTGCGCTTGCCGCGCGTCACGCGACGTTGCCGCGCATGCGCAGCGCCCGCAGATACTGCCCGGCCACTTCCGATGCGCCGTAATGCACGACGGTCTCATCGACGAGCGCCCACACTTGCGCGCCCGCGAGCCGCACGCGCCGGCAGAACGAAAGGTCTTCGGACAGGTAATGTCCCTGTTCCTCGATGGTGTCGAAGAAGCCGTAGAAGCGGCCGTCCGGCAGCGCGTCGCGATATTGCTCGGGCGGCGCATAGCATTGCGTGAACGGCAGCGTGACGTCGAACGCATCGCGGCGCGCGAGAAAGATGCCGGTCCCGACGTGCTCCGCTTCCACGAAACCATCGGTCACGCGCGCGTGGCCATCGCCGGAAGTCATGAGACGCACCGTGTAGTCCGCATGCTTTTCGAGCCATGCGCGCAGCGTCAGCCCCTGATCCGCCTCGCCGATGCACTTGTCGAGGTTCACGCGCCGGTACGGATACGCGACGCCCGCCACGCACTTGCCGGCGGCGAGCAGCTTCATGACCGCTTGCGGCGCGAAGCGCATGTCGGTGTCCAGAAAGAGCAGATGCGAGAACTCCGGATGCGCGACGAAATAGCTCGCGAAGAAGTTGCGCGCGCGGATGACGTGCGACGAGCCCACATGCATCGTCTGGAAACCGCAGCCCGCGTCGGTGAGCGCGCGGGCGGTTTCCATGAGCGAGAAGGCGAAGTTGATGTGCACGTCGTCGTGATGGGTCGGCAGGCAGATGAGCACGTTGGGCGCGGTCATAGCTCGCGTCCCGTGCGCAGCCAGTCGTTGATGACGGCGATCGCAGCCGACCGGCTATGCACGCCGAGCGCCCGGAAGATCACCGAAAGATGGACCTTGACCGTGCCTTCGGCGAGTTGCAGTTCGCGCGCGATCATCTTGTTCGTGCAGCCGCGATGCACGAGCCGCATGATCTCGCGTTGACGCGGCGAGAGATTCTCCATCAGATGCCGGTGATGCGACGCGAGCGGCGCGCCGGGCGCGTTCCTGAGCGGTTGCGTCGCGTCGGCGGGGTGCGGCGCGACGGCGTCCGCATCGACGAGGCAGAGCGCTTCGATCGGCACGTAGGCGCCGCCCGAAAGCACCAGCTCGATGGCCTTGAGCATCACGTTGGCGGGCTCGCGCTTGGGCACGAAGCCGAGCGCGCCGGCGGCAAGCACGGCGCGCATCTCATCGACGGATTCTTCCGCCGACAGCACGACGAGCGGCAGCGCGGGATTGGCCTTCAGCAGCGCCGTCAGCGACGACGCGCTCGCCATGCCCGACATGTGCAGATCGACGATCGCGAGATCGTGATTCGCGTCGGGATGCGCGGCGGCGGCGAGCGTGTCCCAGCTATCCGCTTCGTCGAACTGCGCTTCCCGATCCAGACCGCGCAACAGCGACTTCACCGCATGGCGGATCAGTTCATGATCGTCGGCGACGAGGAATTTCATGCTCGCTCCAGCGTGTGCTTCATGGCGCGCTCGATGGCGTATCGTCGACGCACAGGTCCGGGTCGCTCACGACGCAATCGGCGCTCGGCATCGCCGGGCCGCCGCGCACGCGCACCGCCGATTCCTTCGCCGAGATGCGCAGGCCCTTGGGCAGCAGCACCCACATCTGCGCCGGCTGCTTCATGCGGCTCGCCTTCTGTTGCGCCTTCTCGCCGGTGCCGAAGAAGTAGTCGGCGCGCACCGCGCCGCGAATCGCGCCGCCCGCGTCCTGCGCCATCAGGAGGCGCGAGACCTGCGAACCGTTCGCCGCTTCCGTCGCGTTGATGAACACCGGCGCGCCGAGCGGCGTCGTGCGTGGATCGACGGCCGCGGAGCGTTCCGCCGAGAGCGGCACGCCGAGCGCGCCGATCGGCCCGGCGGCGGAATCGGGGATGGCCCGGAAGAAAACGTAGCTCGGGTCCGAGGATGCGAAGGCATAGGCGAGCGATGGCGCGGGCGCGTCGGATGTGCCGGTGGTATCGGCGGCGGGCGCGGCGGATTGAACCGCCGTGTGCACCGCCGACGGCGAAGTGCTCACGCGCGCCGGCCGCACGGCGGGCGTCGCGCCCTTCGCGAGACTGAAGCCGCGCAACAGCGGCGATTCGGGCGGACCTTCGGGGCGTGCCGCCGTGTCGTCGGGCGGATCGGCGTCGGCGGCGCCGCGCAGCAGCACGGACTTCGGCGCCTCGTCGGAATTGGACGCGTCGATATGGCCGGGCGTTTCCTGCGTGCTCACGTCGCGTTCGTCCAGATCGATCTCGACGCCGCGCACGAGCACCTTGCGGCCCTGGCTCGACGCACTCGCGACCGGAGGATTGAACGCGAGCCCGTTCTGCTCGGCGTACGCGAGCCGGATGACGCCCGCGCCGTCGGGCAGCACGATCTTGCCGGCGCCCTGCAACTGCATCGCATAGAGCATCGCGGGGTCCGCGACCCAGGCGAGCACCGGCGCGTCGATGCGCCCGCGCTCGATCTGCGCGCGCGAATAGTACGGCACGATGCGGTTGCCCTCGCGACGCAGCCGCAGCTTCTTGTCGCGGATGTCGGGCACGCTGTTGCCGAGGTCGAGCGCGTAGACGCCTTTCGCATTGCCGGTCGCGATCGCCGCGAGCGGCACCACCGTGCGTCCTTCGACGCGCGCCATGACCGCTTCGCTGCGCGCATTCGGCGGCAGGCGGCGCGCATCGAGGAACAGCATGTCGCGCGGCACGCCGTAGACGGGAAAGACATAGGGCGAGCCGTATTTGCGGCTGCCGCGCAGGACCGGCTCGTAGTAGCCGGTCAGCACGCCGCGCGAACTCCTGTCGACGTTGCGGATCTGGTAGACCGTGAAGTTGTCCTCGAAGAAGCGGCGCACCGCGGCGTTGTCGCTGGCGGCGATGCCGCGCGCCGCCGCACAGGGCGCCGCCCACGCGGCCTTGCCCGACAGCACCGAGCAGCCGCGCCGGAAGGCGTCCCACGATTGCGCGACGTCGTCGCCCGACCAGCCGGGCACGCTGGAAAAGGGCACGGGTGTGTAGAGCGCGTTCTTCGTGGCGAAGGGCGTCGCGGTTCCGGACAGCGCGGCCGTGGGACTCGCGGGCAACGGATTGACGATCCCCGGTTCGCGTCCCGATGCCGCCGCGCTGACGATCGGCGCCTGTTCGACCGGCTCGTCGGAAGCGGCGCTGGTCGAAGCCGTGTCGCGCGCCTGCGCGACTTGCGCGGGCGTCGATGTCGGCGAATTCGCGCACGCGGCGAGCGCGCCCGCGAGCATCGTGCAAAGCAGGGAAAGCGCGGCGCGCGCGGCTAAAGGAGAAACGCCGGGCGTGCGTCCCGACTTCGCGGCTCGGCCGCGCGTTCGTGGTGCCATGATGTCCTCGTCCAGCCGCAGTGGCTTTCGACTTGCCGTGCCGCGCGTCATCGGGCGTGAGGCGCGTTGCGCTATTTAGACGAATGGACGACATCGATTTTGAAGGCGGCCGCGCCGAACGCGACCGGGCACGAGGGCGTCCCGCTGCCGCACGACGGCACGCCCGCGAACGGCGACGCCGTGAGCGTGCGCTGCGCCGCCGCCGCGTTCTGAGCCACGGGCGAGAGGTTCGCGAACACGGAATCGTGCGTCATGTCGAGCGCCGCGAAATCGCGCGGCGCGCTCGACACGATCGCGATGAAATGATTCGCGCCGACGGGCTCGCCCGCTTCCATCGGCCAGCTCGGGCGCGGCAGCACGAGGCGTTTCTTCGCGCCGATGCGGTTGTCGCGGTCGAGCTCGTTCGGGAACAGTTGCAGATACTGGTTCGCCGGATCGACGACGAACACGTAGAGATAGCCATCGCGATTGCTCGTGATCGAGAAGCGCAGCCGGTCATGCCCGATCACGGCGCGCGGCTGCGGCACTTCCGCCTTCACGACGATGGACGGGTCCGCGAGCGAGACGATGCGCGCGAATTCATCGGCGGGCGTGAAGGGTGGCAACGCGGGCGGCGGCGCGGGCGGCGGCTTTGCGTCGGATGCAGCCGATGCCACGACAGGCGCGGCGGAAGCCGGAACCGGCGCGCTCGCAACATTCGCCGCGCGATCGACAGCGGCGGAAGGCGCGTGCGACAGCAGCTTCGGCACGAAGAAGCCGAGCGCCGCCGCCGTCGCGAGTCCGCACGCCGCACCGAGGAACCAGCCGGCGCGTCGCCGCGCGCCGGGCGTCATGCCGTTCGCGCCGCCGCCTGCCGCGTCTTCATCGAGGGAAATGCCGAGTTCGGCGGCGAACTGCCGGTCCGTCTGCGGCCGGTTCGCGGGCTGGACGCTGAGCGCGTGATCGATCGCCTTCAGGAAGCGCTCCGAATAGCGCCCGGCTGCGAGCTTCGCGAGCGGCTGATAGCTGTCCTTCACCATGCGCCCGACGGACGGCGGCGGCGTCTTCCCGGTGATCGCGAAGTAGACCAGCGCGGCGAGCGCGTAGTGATCGGTCCACGGTCCCTGCCTGAGCGACGGCACTTCGGCGTACTGCTCGATCGGCGCATAGCCCGGCTTCAGGATCACGGTGAGCGCCTGCGTCATGTCGCCGATCACGCGCCGCGCCGCGCCGAAATCGAGCAGCACGGGCCGATGACTCTCCTCCAGCAAAATGATGTTGTCCGGCGCGATATCGCGATGAAAACAGTTCGCCGCATGCAGCACGGCGAGCGCATCGACGAGCGGTGTGAGCAGCGCGCGCAGCCAGGCTTCGTCGGGCGGCGTTTTTCTGGCCTTGAGCGCGTCCCTGAGCGTCACGCCCTTGTAGTACGGCATCGCCATGTACGCGGTGCCGTTGGCTTCCCAGAAGCGGTACACCTTCACGAGCGACTGATGATCGAAGCGCGCGAGCAGCCGGGCCTCGTCGTTGATGAAGCTTTTCAGACCCGCGCGGAACATGCTCTCGTAGCGCGCGGAGCGGACCTGCACCTGCGTTGCCCCGACCCGCGCGGCGAGCGCCGACGGCATGTACTCCTTGAGCGCGACATGTCGGTCGAGCGAGGTATCGAAAGCCAGATAGACGATGCCGAAGCCGCCTTCGCCGATCAGCCCGAGAATCTCGAATTCGCCGAGCCGCGTGCCCGGCGGCAGGACGTTGTGCGTGGCGGCCTGCTCGAAGGCTTGTGTCGCGCCCTGCGCGTCCTGTTGCCGAAAGCCGCTCACGATCACCGTCCGGTCGTCCCCGGCGTTGTTCTCGGTCCTGCCGTCGTCGCGGTCGTCTTCGGGCGCGCGGCCAGTCGCATTCATGATCCGCAATCCCGCAACAGGGTGGTGAAGAGCGCCGTGTCCGGCAGCCCGTAGACCGGCCATACGGTGAACGGGCGCGGCGCGTCGTCGGGCGGATCGGCGGCGCTCGCGGCCTGCGCCGAGGTCCACATGCTCATGCCGTAGACCTCGCTCTGCCACGCCGGCGCGAAGCTGCGCGCGAGCGTTTCGGGCAGCGCCTCGGGCGACTGCACGATCCACGGCTCGTCGAGCACGGCCGAGCGCGTGGCGGCGGCCGGCGCGCTCAGCACCGGCACGGGCAGCGCGGCGAGTTGCTCGTCGAGGCGCTCGATGCTGTGATCGAAATCGAGCGCGACGAGCGCGACCCCTTCGATCGCCGAAAGCCATTGCCACAGCGCGGCGACCTCCGCGCCCGTGGACGGCGCGCACGGCAGCGCCGCCGCGATGGTCAGCGGGAAATGCCGTCCGACGCGGTCCACCGACGCCATCACGACGCCCGTCCAGCACGAGGCGAGCGTCGGCGCGATCGCGCCGGGCATCGCGAAGAAGCGCCATACCGGGCAGGTGAGATAGAGCTCGAGCCAGTCCGCGCCGAGCGCGTGCTGCGTTTCCGCGACGCGCTGCGCGAGCCACGCGTCCCACGGCGCGACGAACGCGTCGGACAGACGCCGCGCGGCGAAATCGCCGAGCGAGGGCAGCTTGCCGTACCAGCCGGCGATGCCCGCGCCGCCATCGACGAGCGTCGCGCCGAGATCGTCGCTCATAGGCGTTCCGGACAGGAAAACTTGCGCAGATCCGCGAGGCGGAACGGATTTTCGACACTGTTCGCCGTCACTTCGAAGCGCGCCTTGCGGCCTTCCACATCGAAGGTCACGATGAAGCGCTCGGGCTGATCGGTCGGCTCTACGTCGAGGCGGTCGAACATGCGGAACAGCGCCCACGGGCCTTCGAACATCACGTTGCTCGCGCCGCTCGACGGCGGCGGCGTCAGTTGCAGGCTCACGCGTCCCGAGCCGCGCGCGCCGGGCCACTGGATCGTCGTCGCGATCTGCGGGCCGTGCGCGTAGTTGAGCACTTGCCCGTCGACATCGAGCGTGAAGGAGAGAATCGTCGGGTCCATGTCGAGCGGCTTGAACTTGAGCGTGAGTGCGGGCGTCTTGCCGCCCGCCGCGAAGAACACGCCGCGGATGGTCGCGGCGCGCTCGAACTGCGCGAGTCCTGCGGGGCTCACTTGCGTCGCCGACGAATCCGATTTCTTGAAGGCCCACGGCTTCGCGGAAACATCGACGTCCTGCGCGAGGTTCTTCTGGAAGAAGTCGTCGAACTTGCCGCCCGGCGCGAACAGTGCGCCGAAATCCTCGGGCAGCACGTCGCGCGTCGAGCCGGGATTGAACGGATAGCGCCCGCCCACCGCGCTCACGCAGTACGCGGAAATCGACTCCTTCAGATCGCCCGTCATGTTGGCGCGCCGCACCTGCTGCGTCTGCGCGGCGCCCTGACTGCCGAGATCGAGCAGCGCCGTGCGGATCGGCTCGGGCATGCGCGCCGCCTGCGTGCGCAGCTTCGCGGGCGCGTCCGAGGGCGGCGGCGCGGTTTTCTGCTGCAGGGCTTCGTCGGTCGCGCTCAGGTATGTGTAGACGTCGTTGATCAACGCGAGCATCTGCGTGACGGGCGGCGGCTGACCTCCGCCCGGGCTCGTCACGAGCGCGCGCAGCCCGGTGAAGCGGTCATCGACGATGCTCTCCAGCCGCGTGCCCGGCGCGACCGGCGCGATGCGCGTCGGGTCCGGCCCGCCGATGATGTTCAGCAATTGCTGGCGCGCCGCGCTGATCTTGTCGGTGGCTTTATCGACGACCGTGGTTTCGCTGTCGGGCTTCGCGCCGAGCGTGGTCTCGCGCGAGGCGGCCTTGATCAGCATCGCGAGCGGCGAATCCGGCGCGGACAGGATGCGCGCGATCTGCACCGACTGAGTCAGATTGTCCGAGCGCACGATGCGCACGTCGTTCAGGAACTCGGTCCAGACGCGCACGTAGTCCTGAAGATAGAGCAGCCGCACGTCTTCGGTCAGACGCTGCATCGCCGCGGGATCGCCGCGAGGCAGGCCGCTCTGGTCGCGGATGCCGAGCACCCACGGCTCTTCGGCGGCGAGCTGCACCGAGACCTGATCGACGGCCTTCAGAAACGCCTTGTGATAGCCATCGAACGAATACAGGCCGGGCACGCCGCTCGTCAGCGGCTTGCCGCTCGAACGCACGAACACGAGCGACGCGTTCGGCCCCGCCGCGCGCGCCACGGTGAATTCGGGAAAGTCCGCGCCGACGCCTTGCTGCTTCACGCGCCCGTACACGCGCTGCGCGAGCGTGCTGGTGGCGAGCATCGCACGCACATGCGCGACGAGGCGCTCGTCGAACGGCAGGTTCGGATGCACCACGCCGCGCGCGAACAGCGTATCGAGATGCGCGGCGAGGGTGGCGCGCTCCTCGTTGCCGACTTCGCGCGGCAGGGTGCGGTCCCAGTCGGTGACGATCCAGGTCTTGAGCGCATCGGCGTTCTGATGATCGGGCTGGTTCATCATCAGATACGCCTTCAGCGATTCATACGCGTAGCCCGGGTTCGACGGGTTCGCGCCGCGCGCCTGTTCCTCGATGCGCGCCGCGAGCTTCGGCAGGAAAAGATCGTCGAGAAGGCGCTCGTAGGCGTCGTTCGCGGCGGCGTCGAGCTTCGCGCCTTGCCACAGGCCGAGCTTCATCGCGAGCGGCGGATGCGCGGCATCGACCTGCGGAGTCGATGCAAGACTGCGTACCGCCGAGAGCAGCGGCAGCAGCGCGACCACATTCGCGTTCGCGGCCGTCGTGCCCGCCGCCGCCTGCTTTGCGAGCTGCGCGGTCTGATCGACGCTCGCCACGTAGGAACGGTTGCGCAGATAGCTCGTGCCCCAGAGCGTGAGCGCGCACGCGCTCACAGCCGCGATCGCCGCGTAGGCCGAAAGCCGCCACAGATGCCGCCGCCGCGCCCATTGCAGATTCGATCCGGCGAGGCCCTGTTCCGTGAACACGACCCGCGTGAGCAGCCGTTCGAGAAAGAAGCTGCGCCCGCTCGATGCACGCGCCGGCTGCACGCCGCGCTCGATGCCGAACGCGCGCGTGAGAGACCCCATCACGCGGTCGATGGGCGTGCCTTCCTGCGTGCCGCTCGTGAAATAGACGCCGCGCACGAGCGGGATGTCGTCGTGTTTCGACTGCACGAAGGTCGCGCGCAATGCCTCGGCGAGCACCGGTTTCAGCGCGGCGAACTGCTGCGGAAAGCCCATGATCGCGGCGCGCTGCGCGATGCCGGTCTCCGTGTTCAGGCGCTCGGGCAGACGCGCGACGAGGCGTGCTTCGAGCGCATCCAGCTCGGCATCGACGCGCGCGGCGAAGTCGGCTTCGCTGAGCGGGCGCTTCGGATCGTACGGAAAGGTGAAGCCGAAGACCTGCGCGCGCTCATCCTTCGAAAGATCCGCGAAAAACTCCGTGAAGCCCGCCAGCAGGTCCGTCTTGGTGACGAGCACGTAGACCGGAAAGCGCGTGCGGAATGCCTGCATCAGCTCGCGCATGCGCGCGCGCAGCGTCGCCGCCATGTCGCCGGCGCTCGCGGGCGTCGCGGCGAGAAGATCGGGCACGGCGAGCGTCATCAGCACGCCGTTGATCGGCTGGCGCGGACGCGTCTTGCGCAGCAGCGCGAGAAAGCCTTGCCATGCGGCCTGATCGGTGTCGCGGTCGCTTTCATGCGTGGTGTAGCGGCCGGCGGTGTCGATCAGTACGGCGTCGTCGGTGAACCACCAGTCGCAGTTGCGCGTGCCGCCGACGCCGCGAATCTTGTCGGTGCCGAAGCGCTCGGCCAGCGGGAAGCGCAGGCCGGAATGCACCAGCGCCGTGGTCTTGCCCGCGCCCGGCGCGCCGATGAACATGTACCAAGGCAACTGATACAGATACTGTCTGCCCGAGAGCGTGATCCAGTCGCGCCAGCCCGGCTTTCTTCCCGACGCGGTGATGCGCGCATCGCGCAGCGCGCCGAGCGCTTCATCGAAGCGCCTGGCGAGCGTCGCGACTTCCGCTTCGCCGGGCGTGGGCGCGGCATTGGTTCGCGCGATCTCGGGCGGCGCGGCGAGTCCGGCGCAGAGCGCGGCCTGCGTGCGTCGCGCGCGCCACGCGACCCAGGCATGGCGCAGCACGAGCAGCAGCACGACGCAGCCCATCGCGATGAAGCGCGCATCGCGCGTTTCGAGCGGATACTTGCCGGCGATCGACACGAGCGGCCCGGCGATCCATATCGCGCCCGAAACGAGCAGAAGTCCGATGACGAGCAGCAGCAGCGGATGGAAGACGATCTTCAGAAGCTTCTTCATGGTCAGGACCCGGGCTTCGCGAACAGCGTGACTTCCACGCGCCGGTTGCGCGCGCGGCCGGCGAGCGAATCGTTCGGCGCGACGGGATCGGCTTCGCCCTTGCCTTCCGCCTTCAGACGCGCCGCCGGTACCGTGGCCGCGAGCAGGTCGCGCACGTTCGCGGCGCGCTCCTGCGACAGTTCCCAGTTCGACGGATAGCGCGCCGAGCGGATCGGCCGGTCGTCGGTGTGGCCGGTGACGAGCACGTTGCCCGGCACCGCCTTGAGCGCCGCCGCGATCCGTTCGATGAGCGGCCGCACCGCGTCCGACACTTCCGCGTTGCCGGGCCTGAAGACGTTGTCGCCGTGCAGCGTGACCACCGAACGGTCCACGCGATCATCGACGGCGAGCTGGCCATCGCGGATTTCCTGCGCGAGAAATTCGGCGAGACGCGGCCGCGCCGCCTGCGTGACGACGAGCGGCCGTTGCGCGCCCGCGCGGATCGACGCGAGCGTGTTGAACGCCGGATCGGACAGTTGCCCCAGGCGAAAGCTCATCGCCAGATACGCGAGCGTGAGCACCAGCAGCGCGAACGCGCCGGCGACCCACACCGGCAGCACGTCGGTCGTGCGGCGCCGGGCCGCGGGTACGCCTTCCCAGTGCGGCGAGAGCGCGCGTTCCGGCTCGCCGCGCTCCTTGCGGATCAGTTGATAGAGCCGCGCGCGGATCGCATCGAGCGCCTGCCTGCCTTGCGCCGCCACGCGATAGCGTCCCTCGAAGCCGAGCGCGAGCACCATGCTCGCCAGTTCCAGCAGATGCAGATGTTGCGCGGGCTTCTGCGCGAGCCGCGCGAGCAACTGGAACACTTTCTCGCCGCCCCACGCCTCGTTATGGAAGGTGACGAGCAGGCTCTGACGCGCCCACACGCCCGCGCCCCACGGCGTGCACGACGCGGCTTCGTCGAGCATCGTGCAGACGATGTAGCGCGCCGCCGTCACCTGTTCCGCCGCGACGCCGTTCACGCGCGCCTGCCCTTCGAAGCGGCGCACGCCGGCCGCGAGCGAATCGCGCAGCGCGGCGGGATCGGCGCACGCGCTCATCGTGCGGATGCGCGGCGCGAGCTGCAACAGCGGCGCGCACGCGGCGACCAGCGGATTGACCGCGCCGCCCTGCGCGAAGGCCGCGTCGAAGGCATGCGCGTTTGCATCGGGCGATGCCGCGCCGGGCGTGAACGGCCCCTGCGTGTTCCCGGTGCGGCGGCGCGCGCCGGGATTGGGCTTGATCATCGTCTGGTCGGATTCGAATCCGGCGAAGGGATCGTCGTCGTTCGTCATGTCGTCGGGAAACCTAATGATCAGTGGCGGATCGCCCAGCACTCCAGTTCCAGCGCCGGAAACTCGCCCGCGATGTACATCGCCAGATTGCCGGTCTGCTCCAGCTCCTTCCACAGTTCGCCGCCGCGATCCAGTTCGAAGTACGAATAGCCCGCGTGAAACGGAATCTGACGCGGCGCGACCGGCATCGCGCGCAATTCGATGCCCGGCAGCGCGAGATTCACCAGATCGCGCAGCTTTTCGGCGGGCGCGACCTTGACCTGCGTCGGGAAGCGCGTGCGCAGCGCCTCGCCCGGCATCTGCGCGCTCGCGGCGAGCACGAAGCCGGCGGTGCGCAGCAGTTCGAGATCGTTGATGACGGCGACACGCACGCCGGGCTTCCTGCTCTGCAATTCGATCGCGATGGCGTTCGGCTCCGGCACCTGCGCGAGCAGTTGCCGCACGTCGCGCATGAGCGGTTCGAAGGAACTGGCGAGATCGTCGTGGCGGTACGGCGGATAGGCGAGCACGCGGCGGCGCTCGTCGAAGGCGGCGAGATCGCCCGCGAGCGCGAGCGTCGTCTGATACAGGCGTTCGGGATGCAGGAGCGGCACCTGGAGCAGATGCGCGAACTGCGGCTCGAAGCGGTTCAGCGTCTGCAGCAGCAGGAAGTCCGCGATCTCGGAGACGCCGCCGCGACCCGGATTGGCGATGTGCCGCGCGAGCCGGTCCGCATGCTGATGCAGCAGCCCCGCGATTTCCTGTGCATGGCCGAGCAAACGCGCATCGGCGAGCGCGTGGAGCATCGGCGGGACATAGCGCGCGTCGAGCATCACGCGATTGTCCGCGCGCCGTTCCAGCACGCGCGCAATGCCGATGGTCGCGAAGGCGTCGGTGGCGTCGCGGGCGAGCATGAGCCGCAGGTTCGGCGCGCCGACGCGCATCTCGGCGACGCGGTCGGTGCTGGTCGTGACATCGGCGACGGCGGTGTCGGTCGTGCGATAGCGCAATGCGTCGGCGTGACCGTTGAGCGCCGGGGCCGTGCCGTCGGGATCGAACTCCTTCGCGCCGGAGCGTTCCAGCGGCAGCGCGAGCAGCACGGTTTCGTCGCGCGCGCCGGCGGGAATGTCGAGCGGCGGCGGCGCGGGGAAGTCGTCGGGAAAGGAGAACGCGGTGCCGTCGGGCAACACGCCGAACGCCTGCGCGAGCGCGATCTTGCCGAGCCCGAGCGCGACTTCATCGAGCATGACCGACGCCCAGCCCCACGACCACGCCTCGGTCGCACGCGCATGCGAGCGCACGAGATGCTCGATGAAGCGGTCGTGCTGCTGGAAATGCTGAGGTTCGAGAAACAGCCCCTCGGACCAGATCATGCGTTGGTGCCAGGTCATGGTGGCGTATCCGCTTCGCGTGGGTTCGGCGTTCCGCTCGCGCATTGCCGCTGCATGGCGCGAGCGCTCCGCTCATAGAACGATCCAGCGGCGCGAATTTGCAAAGCGGCGCGGGGCGGATTCACTTCGCCTTCTTCTTCGACGGCGGCGGCGGGGGAGCGGGCTTCGCTGCGATCGACACATCGGCGGCGTCGATGCTCACGCTCATGATCGTCGTCTGGTTCGGCGGCACGGGCGCGGTCGCCCGCCAGCGCGAGCGCTCGATATCGCGATACGCCGCCACGACCGCGATGAACTTCGTGCCCGGCTGCACTGGCTGCTCGACGCTCTGCTTATCGCCGGGCTTGAGCAGGAACTCGTTCTTCGCATTGAGATCCGCGCCCAGGGTCGCCTGATCCTTGCCGTAGAGCGTGAAGAAGTCGGCGCTGTCGAAGGCGGCGGTCGCCTTCAACTCGTACACGCGCACGAGCACGGGCGAGGGACGGCCGCTGCGATCCGGATTGACCTTTTCGATGGCGTTCACGTCGATATGCACGATCGTCGGCGGCGGGGGAGGAGGCGGCGGCGGCGACTTGCACGCCGTGACGGCCAATGTGCACATCAGGACGACGGGCGCGACGGCGCGCGCGGCAATGAAGCGCATGAAGCGCCCGAAGCGTGAAATCGGCTCGACGTTGCTCATGGTTCGTCCGTATGCCTGCCAACACAGCAGCAGACGAACGGCGCCGCTGCATTTTTCAAACCGGCCGCAATGGATCGTCTACTCGTGACACCGCCGCGAACGTTTGCCGCTCGCGTCGAAACAAAAGCCGGGGTCCATCGAGGAGCGCATCTGTGAAACCGATCGAGCGGATCGCGTCGGCCTGTATCGAGGCCGATGCACACGCGCCCATGAGCGGCGCGGCCAAACGGGTCGACATTTTGTTCGCGCTGCTTACGATGCTGGCGCTGAGTGCGCCCGCCGTTCATGCGCAGGCCGCGCCGGGCGTATCCGGATCGGCATGCGCGCCGGATGCCGCCAGCTTTCAGCTCGCGTCGAACGATCTGCACGAACCGAGCATGCAGCTCGCGCAGAACGACGCGCCTGCCGGACAACCCGCGCGAGGTGCGCGCAACGCGCCGGACACGAAGGAAACGCACGCCGCGTCCTCATCGGATGCCGCGCAAGGCGCGCCGCTCACGAGCGCGGCGCGCGACGCCGAAGCCCGCGTGCGCGACGCCGAAACTATCGCGACGCTTTCGAAGGAAGGCCAACTGCTGCTCGCGCGCGATCAGGTCAAGCTCGACGGCTATGCGTACTGCAGCATGTCGGTGGCGGCGGCGGAGCGCGGCGACTTCCGCGAGAGCATCGAGGCGGCGTCGCGCGCGCTCGTCGTCGCGAAGGAGACGGACAACGCCAATCTCGCCGCGCTGTCGCGCCGCGATCTCGCGATCGCCTACAGCTACGCGGGCGATCTCGACGACGCCGCGCGCTACGCGAAAGAAGCGCTCGCCGCGGGCGAGAAGAATCCGCAGCAAGTGCTCGCGCCCGCGCACAAGGTGCTCGGCGACATCGCGGCGCGGCGCGGCGATGCGGCGGCGGCGCTTGCCGAATATCGCGCGGCGCTGGATGCGGCGTCGCCGCGCTATCGGCCGCTGGTGCTGCTGTCGATCACCAATGCGCAGATCGCGGGCGGCGATGCGGCGGGCGCGCGCGCGACCTTCGAGCAGACCGGCGATGTCGATGGCACGCTGCTCGCGCCGCTCAGGAAACGTATCGAAGGCAATCTGCTGCTCGCCGAGAACAAGCCCGAGCAGGCGCTCGCCGCGTTCTCCGCGAGCGCAGCGAAGGGCGGCGGTTCGGATGCCAGCTACGACAATCTGTGGGCGCACGAAGGCATGGGTCGCGCGTATCTCGCGCTCGGCAAGCGCAAGGAAGCCCGCGATGCGTGGCTCGCCGCGCTCGACGATTCCGAATCGATCCGCGCGCGCTTTCGCAGCGACGAGTTCAAGACCGGCCTCTTCTCCGACACGCAGACGGTCTTCGAGGAAACCATCGCGCTGGTCGTGGAGGACGGCGACTATCCGCTCGCGTGGACGCTGTCGGAACGCAGCCGCAGCCGCGCGCTGCTCGACGTGGTGCGCAACCGGCTCGACAAGAACGTCGATGAAACGCAGCTCAACGGCCGCACGCTTTCGCTCGCCGACGTGCGCGCCACGCTCGCGCCCGGCGAGGCGATCGTCGAATATCACGGGCTGCCCGACCGGATGATCGCGTGGGTCGTGCGCGCCGATGGCATCACGGGCTTCACGCTGCCGATCAAGCGCCACGACATGACGCTCGCCGTGAGCGACTTCCGCAACGCGATCATTCGCGGCAAGCCGCAAGCGATCGCCTACGGCACGAAGCTCGATGCGCTGCTGATCGAGCCGCTTGACCTGCGTGCCGACGAGCGGCTCATCATCGTGCCGAACGGGGCGCTGCACTACATGCCGTTCCAGGCGCTCAAAAATGCGCAGGGCTTTCTGATCCAGCGTCACGCGATCTCGCTCGCGCCTTCGGCGAGCGTCGCGGTGCAGCTCGTGCGCCGCCAGCAGCACATCGCGAGCAATCTCGTCGCGTTCGGCAATCCGCGTATCGGGCCGGAGTACGAACTGCCGTCGGCGGAGGCGGAAGTGCGCGCCATCGGCCCGCTGTTCGCGCGCAACGAGACCTTCCTGCGCAGCGACGTGACGCGCAAGGCGTTCGACGACAACGCGCCGGCCGGCCGCATCGTGCATGTGGCGACGCACGCGCAGGCGGACACCATCGATCCGCTGCACTCGCGCGTGCTGCTCGCGCCTTCGAGCCAGCCCGCCGATGGCCCCGACCCGCTGCTCGCCGCCGACATCTACAACCTCAAGCTCGACACGGTGGCGCTCGTCACGCTGTCCGCGTGCGAGACGGCGCTCGGGCGCGTCGGGCGCGGCGACGAAATCATGGGCTTCACGCGCGCGTTCTTCTATGCGGGCGCATCGGCGCTGCTGGTGTCGATGTGGCCGGTCGCCGACGAATCGACCGAACTCACGATGCGCACCTTCTATGGCTCGCTCACGAAGGGCGAGCAGGCGATCGACGCGATGCGCGACGCCCAGCTCGCGGTGCTCGCCAACAGCCGTTTCGCCCATCCGTTCTACTGGGCGCCGTTCGATCTGATGGGCAACTGGCGGCTTTCGGTCGCCCGCTGAGTTTCGTCCGACGCCGTGCCGCGCCGGTCCCGATGAGGATGTCGCCGTGAACCATGCCATGAAAACCGAACTTCCCGCCCGGCGTTTGCCTTCGCGTCTGCGTCCGCGCCGTCTCGTGCGCATGGCGGGCGCGAGCCTCGCCTGCGCGAGCGCGATCACGGCGTGGGCGCAGCAGGTGCCGCTGCCCGGCACGGCGCAGGTGCCGAGCGCGGGCACGCTGCTCAACGAGCAGCCGCGCCCGCCCGTCACCGCGCCGCCGCCCGGCGGCGGGGCCAACGCGCTCCCCGCGCCGATCGCGCCGCCCGAGCCCGTGCCCGAGGGCAAGAAGTTCGTGCTCAAGAGCATCCGCCTCGCGGGCAACGAGACCTTGCCCGCCGAGACACTGCTCGCGCCCGTCGCCGACAGGATCGGTCAGGAAGTGTCCATCAACGATCTCAACGCGATGGCCGCGCGCGTCGCGCAGGTGTATCGCGATCGCGGCTATCCGCTCGCGCAGGTCGTGATTCCGCCGCAGGACGTGACCGAAGGCGATGTCACCTTCACGGTGCTCGAAGGCAAGATCGGGCGCGTGCGGCTGACCTTGGCGCCGGGCGCGCCGATCAAGGAGTCGCTCGTGCGCGCGCGGCTCGCCGCGATCGAGCCGGGCAAGCCGCTCAGGCAAGGCGAGCTCGAACGCACGATGCTGCTGCTCTCGGACGTGCCCGGCATCAAGGTGAGCTCGGCGCTGGAGTCGGGCAGCGCGCCCGGCACCGTCGATCTGAACGTGACCGTCGAGGCCGCGCGCCGCTACGACTTCGCGCTCGCCGGCGACAACTACGGCTCCGCGCCCGCCGGACGCTGGCGTCTGGGCGCGGTCGGCCGGCTGGCGTCGCCGTTCGGCATAGGCGACAACCTCGACGTGAACCTGCTCGCCGCCGAGCGCGCGGACACGCTCTACGGGCGCGTCGGCTATGACGCGCCGGTCGACGCCAACGGCACGCGTCTCGGGATCGCGTACTCGCATCTCTATTACTACCTCGGGCAGGACTTCTCGGCGCTGCAGGCGCACGGCAACGCCGATGTGGTCACGGCGTCGGTCACGCATCCGCTGATCCGCTCGCGCAGCCAGAACCTGCTGTTGCGCGGCGCGCTGGAGTATCGCTCGCTCACGGACAAGATCGATACCGTCAACTTCGACAATCCGCAGAAGCTGTATGTGGCGAGCGTCGGGCTGTCGTACGAGAGCCGCGACAGCTTTCTTGGCGGCGGCTTCAACAGCGCCGACCTGCAACTGGCCTTCGCACACCTGAATATCGATTCGACGGCCGGGCAGCTGATCGATCAGGGTCCGGGAGGCCGCGATACCGCGGGCAACAGCGTGCGCATGATCATGCAGGCCAACCGCCTCAATGCGATCACGCCGAAGACGAGCTTCTTCGTCGGCGTGTCGGGGCAGTGGGCCAACCAGAACCTCGACAGCTCGTCGCGCTTCGCGCTCGGCGGGCCGAAGGCGGTGCGCGCGTACTCGCCGTCGGAGGCGATCGTCGACGAAGGACTGGTCGCGACGGCCTCGTTGCGCTACGCCGTGATTCCGACGCTGACGCTCTCCGCCTTCTTCGATATCGGCGTGGGCCGCTACAACGCGCGCTCGGTCCCGGGACAGGGCGCCAACACCGTCACGCGCAGCGGGGCGGGCCTGGGCCTCTTCTGGAACGCGCCTTACGGCATCACCGTGGACGCCAGCGTGGCGTGGCGCACCACCCGCGCCGACAGCACCGGCGATGACAAGGTGCCGCGCGTATATGTTCAGGTTTCCAAATCGTTTTAGCTGATCAACGCCGCATCGGAGCGGTCAGACAGGAGTTCGACATGAGCGACGACATCAGCCTTCGGACCCGCCGGCATCGCCGGGAGTGGGAGCGAGCGATCCGGCGGCTTGCCAGGCGCGCGGCGCGCCATGCGGGCATCGACGTCAAGCCGGCCGCGCTGTTGCCGCTGATCGCGCTGGTGGCCGCGCCCGGCGTACTCGCGCTGCCAGGCGGCGGGCAGGTGGTGACCGGCAACGTGAGCATCAGCCAGCCCGATCCGCACACGATGACGATCACGCAGGGCATGCAGAAGGGCATCGTCAACTGGAATTCGTTTTCGATCGGCGGGAACGAGACGGTGAACATAGCGCAGCCCTCGCCGCAGGCGGTGCTGCTCAATCGCGTGACGGGCGGCGAGGCGAGCAACATTGCCGGGCATCTCAACGCGAACGGGCGGGTGTTTCTCGTCAATCCGGCGGGCGTGCTGTTCACGCGCGGCGCGTCGGTGAACGTGGGTTCGATCGTCGCCTCGACGCTCGGCATTTCGGACAGCGATTTTCTCGCGGGCAAGTATCGCTTCACGAGCGCGCAGAACGCGGGCGGGCTCGTGCGCAACGAAGGCACGATCACGGCGAGCGAGCGCGGCACGGTCGCGCTGCTCGGCGCGCAAGTGGACAACAGCGGCACGGTGAGCGCGAAGCTCGGCACCGTCGCGATGGGCGCGGGCAGCGACATCACGCTCGATTTCGCGGGCGACGGCCTCACCATGCTCAAGATCGACGGCCCGGCGGCGCAGGCGCTCGCGAGCAACTCGGGCGTGCTTCAGGCCGACGGCGGCCAGGTGATGATGTCGGTGCAGACCGCCGATGCGCTCGCCTCCACCGTGCTGAACCAGACCGGCACGGTGCGGGCGCGGAGTGTGGCGGAGCGCAACGGGCGCATCGTGCTCGATGGCGGCAACGCGGGCCTGACGGAAGTGAGGGGCAGCGTCGATGCGACCGGCGGCGCGGGCCTTGCCGGCGGCAGGATCGATATCACCGGGCATCACGTCGAACTGAAGAGCCCCGTGTTCGATGACGAGGGCAAATTGCTGCAGCAGGGCGCGACCATCGACGCGAGCGGCGGCGCGGGCGGCGGGCGCGTGCGCGTGGGCGGCGGCTCCGCGGGAAAGGCCACCGATATCCACAACGCCGATGCCGTGTGGATGGGGCCGGGCGCGCAAATCCACGCGGATGCGCTCGACAGCGGCGACGGCGGCAACGTCGTGGTCTACGGCACGAACGCGGCGCGCGTGTACGGCACGCTCACGGCGCGCGGCGGGAACGTGGCGGGCAACGGCGGTCTGATCGAGACGTCGGGGCGGTTTCTGGATGTGGCGGGCGCGAATATCGATGCATCGTCACTGCATGGCATAGGCGGGACGTGGCTGCTCGATCCGTACGACGTGACGATCACGTCGACCAGCATCGACAGCGGCGGCGGGCCGAATTTTTCCGCGTCGTCGGACCTCTCGACGATCTCGGTCGGCACGATCAACAACCGTTTGAACGCGGGGACGTCGGTCACCATCAATACCGGGACGGGCGGCACGCAGAGCGGCGATATCACGCTGCAAGGCATGATCGACAAGTTTCAGGGCAACGCGGCGACGCTGACTTTGCTCGCCGCGCGCTCGATCATCATCGACAGCACGGCGGAGGGAAGCGGCGGGGCGGGGATCATCTCGTCGCAGGCAAGCACCGCGCCGGCCAGCCCGCTGTCGGTCGTGCTGACGGCGAACACCGCGGGTCACACCGACGGCACCGCGCAAGTCCTGCTGCGCGGATCGGAAGGCAATGCGCCGCTGCAGTTCTTCACCAATGGCGGCGACGTCACCATAGGCGGGCAGGCGGGCGGCGTCGCGCCGCGCGTCGTGGTCGACAACGTCAACATGGACACGCGCACGCGCACGGATACGCTGTCGGGGGACGGAGCCGTCCAGATCGGCACGGATGCGCCGAGCGGCCGGATCTCGATCAATGGTTCTGCCCCGGTGGACGCGGTCGGCGACGCGCGCGGCCTTGGCTACGGCGTGAATGTCGAAGGCGGGTCCACGCTGCAAACGACGACCGGCGCGATCGCGCTGACCGGCGACGGCGTGACGGGCGGCGTGAAGGTCGGCGGCAGCGCCGGCAACAGCACGCGCGCCTCCAGCATCACTTCGACGACGGGCGAAATCAGCCTGAACGGCACGGGATCATCGGCAGGAACCGGCGTGGTTCTCACCGGCGCGAACGTGAGTTCGGGCGCCGGCGCGATCACGGTGACGGGCACGGGCGGGACCAGCGGCGCGAGCACCGGCGTGGCCATGAGCGGCGGCAGCCTCTCGACGACGACGGGCAACGTCACGCTCACCGGCAACTCGTCCACGGGCGTCGGAGTCGCGATCAACGGCGCAACCGTCGATGCGACCGGCGGCGCGATCACGGTTTCGGGCACGGGCTCCTCGCAAGGCGTGGCGCTTTCCGACGGCGCGCTCAGATCCGCCACCGGCAATCTCTCGGTCATCGGCAACTCGGCGGCGGGCAACGCCGTCTCCATCAGCGACGCGACCCTCTCCACGTCCGCCGGCGCAATCTCGGTAACGGGCACCGGCCTCGCAGGCGGCGTCACGCTCTCGAGCACGGACGTCGGCTCGGTGACGGGCAATGTGACCATCGACGGCACCTCCGCGGACGGCATCGGCGTCGCGCTCGATCAGGCGACGCTTACGTCCCGCAGCGGCGCGTTCTCGCTGACGGGACACGGCGGCGCGGGCGGCGTCTCGGCGCAATCGGGCAGCATCGAGCCGGGTTCCGGCAACGTCACGATCGACGGCACCGCGCTCGCCTCCGGATCGGTCGCACGCGCGGACGGGGTCTCGCTCTCCGGGATGCCGATCACCACGACGGGCGGCATCACCATTCGCGGCCACGCCGCACTCGATGGCCCGCTTGGCGGCGGCGTGACCATCGAGGGAGCGGGCGAGGGCAACATCACGCTGCGTTCGGGCCTGCCCGGCATCCGCGTCTACGGCAGCGGCAACGGCTACGAAGGCGTCTCGACCTCGGCGGGCGGCGTGGACAGCGGCCGGGGCGTCTTCTTCGTCGCGTCCAACGGCAACGGCACCGGTGGCCCGATCGACATTCGCGGCGTGACCAACGGCACGGAAATCACCGCGTCGGGCGCCGATGCGCGCTTTCATTCGGGCGTGAAGCTCGTCAACGCGAGCCTCGACGGCTCGGACATCACGCTCGCCGGCTCCATCTCCGGCGGCGCGACGGTGGAACTGGCGGGGCTGCAGATCATCGATTCCAGCGTGGGCTCGACGGCCACGAAGACGCTCACGCTGCGCGCGTCGAACACTCCCGCGAACACGTCGTCCATTGCGTTCGATACCGGCTCGACCTCGCTCGATGCACGCTCGACGCTGGCCGCGCCCCAAGGCACGCTCGTGCTCGCGCCGGGCAGCGTGTCGGCGACCGCGTTCGACATCGCCGCCGACGATGCCGCGCCGATCAGCATCGGCGTGGCGGGCGCGACCGGGCGCGGCTTCACCATCGACAGCACGCTGGGCACCCGCTTCACGACGAGCGTCGACAACATCTATATCGGCTCGGCGTCGCACACCGGGCATATCGCGGTCGGCGCCACGTGCGCCGCCGCGCCGTGCGCGGGCCTGCCGACCTTCGGCAATCTGACGGTCGCCAACGGCGGCGCGGGCAGCCAGGGCATTTCCTTGCTCTCGGGCATTTCGCTGGGCGGGAAGCTCACGCTCGATTCCGCCGGACCCGTGACGCAAGCGGCGCCGATTGGCGCGGTCGGGCTCCTGCTCACCGGGCCGGGCACGTTCACCCTGACCAACGCGAACAACGTCTTCGGGCCGGTCACGCTCGTCGGCACCGGCAATACGTCTCTCAGCGGCACGAGCCTGACGCTCGACAGTGGCAGCGGAACTGAATTCGATGCGGCCACCAACGCCTTCAGGACGATCGACGGCACAACCCGCTCGACGCTCGCGGGCAACCTGACGCTCACATCGACGAGCGGCGATATCGAGATCGGAACGCCGCTCCAGAACGCATCGGGCCACGACATCACGCTCGATCTGCACAGCGCCGATTCCGTCACCATCGGCTCGAACATCACCTCGACGCTCGGCGCGCTCAACCTCGTCGCCGACGCGCTGAACGAAGTGTTCGTCGGCGGTTTCGCGAGCGGCGACGGCACGGCTTCGCGCGTCGCCATCCAGACCAACGGCGGCAACGTGACGCTGACCGGGCATGGCGCCACCGTGACCACGTCGGACGGCCCGGCCAGCACCACCGGCGCGGGCGTCGTGCTGCGTCTGGCCGACATCGATACGCGCACGGGCGCGGCGAACGACACGCCGACGGCAACAGGCGGCGGCGTGACGATCCACGGCACCATGCCCGCGCCAGCCGGCGCCGCCGGATCGTTCCTGGGCACGCGCGCGGGCATCGAAGTCAACGACGCGACGATCGCGACCGGCAGCGGCGACGTCACCCTCGTCGGGCAGAGCCTGAATCCCGGAGTGAATCCGGGCGGCGGCGTGGTGCTGGGCGATGCCGCGCAGTTCAAGTCCGGGCCGGGCGGTCCCGCGCGCATCACCACGGGCACCGGCGCGATCCGCATTTACGGCACCGGCAGCGGCCCCGGCTATGCCGGCGTGACCGTGACGGACGGCGCGTCGATCACGAGCGCGGGCGGTCTCATCGACATACGCGGCAGCAGCGCGAGCGTCTACGACATCACCGGCGCGAGCGCGTCTTCGCCTACTTATGGGGTGCTGCTGTTGAACGGCTCGATCAACGCGAGCGCGCCGTCCGGCACGGTTTCGATCGCCGGCTCGACGCCCAGCGCCGATGCGGGCATCGCATACGGCGCCGTGCCGCTGCCGGGCTTCCCGCCGCTGACGGCCGGGCCGTTCTCGATCACGACGGGTGAGGGCGGCGTCATCTCGCTGCGGGCGTCCAACAACGGCACGGCCACGAGTCTCTTGGGCCGCGTCGGCGCGGGCTCGATCGATCCGAAGGGCGGCACGCTCGCGATCTCGGCTGGATCGGTCGATCCGTCGAGCTTCAACGTGACCGCGCTGAATGGCGTGCCGATCACGCTCTTCGGCACGAGCGCGACGCCGGGCCTCTCCATCGACAACGCCACGTATCAGACCTTCTCGACCAGCCTGCAAACTCTCGTGCTCGGCTCGCCGACGCAGACGGAGCGCATCACGGTCGCGGGACCGTGCGCGGGCGGCGCGGGCTGCGCCACGCGTCCGGCGGTCGCGACGAGCCTCACGCTCGAAAACACGGGCGCCGGCAGTCAGGGCATCGACCTGCCTTCCGGCATCGCGCTGCCGGCCAACGCCACGCTCGCGCTCGACACGACCGGCACGGTCAGCGATCCGGGCGGCGTTCAGGCCGGCACGCTGGTGCTCGCGGGCGGCGGCGTCTTCAATCTGCTCGATCCGAACGACGTCGATACGCTTGTCATCGCGGGCGCGGGCACCGTGAACTTCAGGAACGCGGGCAGCTTCACGATCGGCGCCGGCAGCGCGAACGGCGTCGATGCGAACGGCCGCGTCGTGCCGATCGGCGGCCAGCCGGGCACGCTCACGGGCAATCTCGTCGCGATTTCCGACAACGGCCAGGTCACGCTCGGCGCGCCGAACGCGCCGCTGAATCTGCAGGCGGGCGGGAGCATCGACCTCGTGATGGAGAACGCATTCTTCGCCAATCCGTACGGGAGCACGCTGGGCGCGGGCAACGCGTGGCGCGTGTGGGCCATGACGTGGCAAGGGGAGAACCGCAATGGCATCGATCCGCGCGGCCCGCTGCCGAACTTCTATGGCTGCGTCTACGGCGGCGTGTGCGGCTGGAACGGCCGGCAGTCGATGGATGTCGTGTCGGGCAACGGCAATCATTTCGTGTACACGCAGCGGCCGGCGATCACCGTCGATATCGGCAATCAGGATCGTTACGCCGGGCAGGATAACCAGCCGTTCAGCTACTCGTCAGGGCAGCGCTTTCTGAGCGGCGATCAGCAGGGCAACGTGCTCGCCGGTTCGATGAGTTCGCCGGCGAACCGCAATTCGGCCCCCGGAACATACGCGATCAACGGCACGTTCTCGTCGGCCGTGGGCTACGACGTGACCGTCGTTCCCGGCACGCTCACGGTGATGGCGCCGCCCCCGCCCCCGCCGCCGCCTCCACCGCCGCCCCCGCCTCTCGAAGGCGCGGTCTTCAACCGCACCGGCCTGCAACCGCTCTTCACCGCGCAGGAGCAGAGCTTCGTCTACGAGAGCAACCTCGGCGGCGTCAATGTCTGCGTCGGCACGAGCGAGCCGATCCTTGCCTTGCAGCAGTCCGAAGGACCCGCCGATTCGCTCGCCTCCGAATGGAAGCGCGTGCGCTCGCGGCCGAACCTGAACAACTGTCTGGTCGTGAACGGCCAGCACGGCTGCGGCGAATTCTGAGAACGGAGCCGTGATGATCGATGTAGAACCGCTGCTCGCGCCAGCCGAAACGATGCCGCCCGCCGGCGTCGATCTCGAATACGATCCGGCGTTCCTCGCGTTCGAGGCGCTCGCGCGCGGCAATCCCGAGCGCCAGTTCGAGGCGCTCGCCGAACCGACCGCGTGGCCCGATGTGCTCGAAGAGTCGCGGGCGCTGCTCGCGAAGTCGAAGGATCTGCGCATCGCCGTGGTCTACGCGCGGGCGGCCGCGCGCGTGCACGGCCTCGCGGGTTTTCATGCGGGGCTGCGGCTTCTGACGGGCTTGTTCGAGCGCTACTGGGACAACCTCTATCCGCCGCTCGATGCCGACGACGACAACGATCCCGTGCTGCGCGTCAACGCGCTCGCGCCTCTCGCGGACGCCTACACGCCCTTCGCGGAAGCCGAAACCCTGCTGCACGACCTGCGCGAGACCGAAGTGTGCCGCGCGCGCGGCGAGCGGCTGACGGTGCGCGACATCCTGATCGCGCAGGGCAGGCTCATGGCGGCCGAAGGGGCGAGCGCCGCGACGCCCGCGCGGGTCGAAGGCATGCTCGCCGATGCGCTCGCGCAGGATCGCGACGTCTTCGCCGCGGGCATCGATCTGCCGCGCGTGGTGCAGACGCTCGGCATCGTCATGACCGGGCGGCTCGGCGCGGAGCGTACGCCGCTCATCGAAAAGATGATGGACACGGCGCGCTGGATCGCCACGCAGTTGCGCGCGGCGGCGCAGCCGGATGCGTCGGAGCCGGCCGATGCGGCTCCTCTCGGCGCGATGGCTACTACGTCGGCAAGCGCGCCCCGCGTGGCGGCGCGTCCCGGCGAGATCGCGACGCGCGAGGACGCCATCGCACTGCTCGACGCGGTCTGCGCGTTTCTCGAACGCACCGAGCCTGCGCATCCCGCGCCGCTTTTGATCCGGCGCGCGCGCGGGTGGCTCGGCAAGGACTTCCTCTCCGTGATGCAGGACCTGGCGCCGGAGAGCCTCACGCAGATTCATCTGATCGCGGGAACCAGGCCGCGTTGACCGCGCGGGCCGCAACCCGCTTTAAAACAAGCCACGCGTGAATCGTCTTCCAGGCGTGGCTCATGCACATGCACAGGAGGCCTCATGGCAACCAGCAGTCAGAAGTTCATCGCCCGCAATCGCGCGCCGCGCGTGCAGATCGAATACGACGTCGAGACTTACGGCAGCGAGAAGAAGATCCAGCTTCCGTTCGTGATGGGCGTCATGGCCGACCTCTCCGGCAAGCCCGCCGAAGCGCTGCCGCCCGTCGAGCAGCGCAAGTTCCAGGAAATCGACATCGACAACTTCGACAGCCGCATGAAGGCGATGCAGCCGCGCGTCGCGTTCCAGGTGCCCAACAAGCTGACGGGCGAGGGCAATCTGAGCGTCGATATCACCTTCGATACGCTCGACGATTTTTCTCCCGCCGCCGTCGCGCGCAAGGTCGACTCGCTCTCGAAGCTGCTGGAGGCGCGCACGCAACTCGCCAATCTCGTCATCTTCATGGATGGCAAGAACGGCGCGGAGGAACTGATCGCGCGCGTGCTCGACGATCCCGCGCTGCTCAAGACGCTCGCGACCGCGACGCCCGACAAGGCCGCCGCCAACGACGCTTCGACCCCAGCCGCCGCGCCCGCCGCCGAGTGAGCACATCGCGCAAGCCATCACGAACGAGCCCTGAAAGGTAACGACCATGTCCGACATTCCTCAAACGGCGGAAGCCGCACCCGAACTGCAGGGCGCGACGCTCGAAGGCAACGACCTCGCCTCGCTGCTGAACCGCGAGTTCCGCCCCAAGAGCGACGAGGCGAAGACCGCGGTGCAGACGGCGGTGCAGACGCTCGCGCAGCAGGCGCTCTCGCAGACGCAGATCATTTCCGGCGACGCCATCCGCTCGATTCAGGCGATGATCGCCGAGATCGACAAGAAGCTCACCGAGCAGGTGAACGAAGTGATGCATCATGCGGACTTCCAGAAGCTGGAAGGCTCGTGGCGCGGGCTGTACTACCTCATCAACAATACCGAAACCGACGAGATGCTCAAGATTCGCGTGATGAACATCTCGAAGAAGGACCTCGGCAAGACGCTCAAGCGTTTCAAGGGCGTCGCGTGGGACCAGAGCCCGCTGTTCAAGCAGATCTACGAGCACGAGTACGGTCAGCTCGGCGGCGAGCCGTTCGGCGCGTTCATCGGCGACTATTACTTCAATCAGACGCCGCCCGATGTCGAACTGCTCGGGGAGATGTCGAAGATCGCCGCCGCGGCGCACTCGCCTTTCATCGCCGCAGCCGATCCGAGTCTCCTGCAGATGGATTCGTGGCAGGAACTCGCCAACCCGCGCGATCTCACGAAAATATTCGGTACACCGGAATATGCGAGCTGGCGTTCGCTGCGCACGTCGGAAGATTCACGCTATATCGGCCTCGCGATGCCGCGTTTTCTCGCGCGCGTGCCGTACGGCGCGAAAACCGAGCCCGTCGATGAATTCGACTTCGAGGAAGAAACGGGTTCCGCCGATCACTCCAAGTACACATGGGCCAATTCGGCCTATGCGATGGGCGTGAACATCACGCGTTCATTCAAGCTCTATAGCTGGTGCTCGCGCATTCGCGGTGTGGAGTCGGGCGGCGCGGTCGAAGGGCTGCCCGTGCACAGTTTCCCGACCGACGACGGCGGCGTCGACATGAAGTGCCCGACGGAAATCGCCATCTCGGACCGCCGCGAGGCCGAACTCGCGAAGAATGGCTTCATGCCGCTGATCCATCGCAAGAACTCGGATTTCGCGGCGTTCATCGGCGCACAATCGCTGCAGAAGCCCTTCGAGTACGAAGACCCCGACGCCACCGCGAACGCCGCGCTCGCCGCGCGCCTGCCGTATCTTTTCGCCTGCAACCGCTTCGCGCATTACCTGAAGTGCATCGTGCGCGACAAGGTCGGCAGCTTCAAGGAACGTTCCGACATGGAGATCTGGCTCAACAAGTGGATCACGCAGTACGTGGACGGCGATCCGGCCAATTCCTCCGAGCACACCAAGGCGCAGAAGCCGCTCGCCGCCGCCGAGGTGAAGGTGCAGGAAGTGCCGGGCGCGCCGGGCTACTACACGTCGCAGTTCTTTCTGCGTCCGCACTATCAGCTCGAAGGGCTGACGGTGTCGCTGCGGCTGGTCTCGCGCCTGCCTTCGCAGAAGGAAGCGGCCTGAACGGCTCAGATGTTTCGTATCGCCGATGCCCGCCTCACGCGGGCATCCGCAACACCGTGGTTTCCGACGCATCGCCGACCCACACCGCGCTCGCGGTGAAATTGTCGTGTCTGGGCCGCGCGCTGCCGCGCAGACGCGTCACCATCAGATCGAGCCATGCGGCAGGCGTCTGCGCCTGTCCGATCGCCTCGATCATCATGGATTCGTCGAGATATTCCCAGAAGCCGTCGGTGCAGAGCAGGAACGCGTCGCCATCGGCGATCGGGAACGGCTCTCCGGACGCCGCGATATCGAGATCGTCCGCCGTGCCGAGCGCCGAGAACAGCACGTTGCGGCGCGGATAGCTGCGCACGTCGCGTGCTTCGAGCAGGTTCGCATCGATCATGCTCTGCACGAGACTGTGATCCTGCGTCTGCACGACCGTCGCGCCGCGCCGGAAGCAGTAGAGCCGCGTGTCGCCGCAATGCGCCCACGACGCGAGGCCCGCCGCTTCGTCGATGCCGAGCAGCACGGCCGTCGAGCGCATCTGCGCCAGATCGCCGTCGTGCTCCTGCGCATCGATGATGGCGTCGTTCGCGCGCAGCAGCACGCGCAACAGGTTCGGCCCGGTGAGCGCGACGCCCGCCTGCGCGACGCGCGCGAGTTCGGCGAGCACGGTATCGACCGCGATGCGCGAGGCCGTGTCGCCGCCGCCGTGACCGCCCGCGCCGTCCGCGACCACGCTCGCGAACAGCGCCGCGTGCCGCCATTGCCCGTAAGCGTCCTCGTTGCGCGAGCGTCCGCCCACATCGCTCACGCTTGCGGTTTGAAGTTGCATGTTGGTTCTCCGGCGCGCGTCACGGGCGGCCGCGGCGTTTCAATTCGCTGATCTGCGCTTCGTAGGCGGCGACGAACGCCCGGCCGAACAGCATGTGGAAATCTTCGGTCGCCTCGCTCGACAACTGGCCGTAAAGCTCGGTGAAGAGATCCCAGCAGCGTGCGCGGCGCTTCTTGCCGGACATGAGATCGTCGAACCGCGAGCGCCCGGGCAGACGCGCCTCGATGCGTTGCGGCTCGAAGCGCTCGAACACGCCGTCGAGCGCCGCGCGCATGCCGGCGACCATGCCGACCTGATGCGCGCGCAAATCGGCGCAGGCATCGGCGAGCGCAGCGGCGGGCGGCATGAAGCCGCGCGTGGGCCCGCTGAGCAGATGCGCGAGCGCGGCGTCCACGTTCGGCGAGAACTTGAGCGGATTGTTGTCCGCTGCCGCGATGATCGTCGCCTCCGTGCGCATTTCGCGCTTGAACGCGGCGCGCGCGGCGAGCAGTTCGAGCGTGCCCTGGATCGATTCGCGCAACAACGTGCCGATGAGCTGCATCAGCGCGGGCGTGAGCGCTTCGATCCGCACGCCGGGGGCGTCGAGGCCTTGCAATAAGGCTGCGATGAGGGCGCGCTGATCGCCCTGCACCGCAGGCGCGGGCGAAGGCGCGGCTACCTGCGCTGGCGTGGCGCGCGCGGACGGTGGCGTGAACGCGCTGTGCAACTCCGAGCCGGCGTCGGACAACGTGGCGGGCGGCGCGACCGGCCGCGCCGCGCCGGTCAGACTCGCGAACGGGTCGTCGTCGTGGGCGGTGTTCGGTTGCGTGATGGGATCGATAAGCGGTTCCGTCAGCGGACTCGACGCCCCCGGCGCGAGACCGAAAAGCTCGTCGATGGAACGCTTCGAAGCCGGATCGTCGAACTCGAAGTCGAAGCGCTCATGCGGCGCGCCGGACTCGGGCGCGGCGAGCGGTTCGGCTGCGGCGGGCGCATCGAAGAGGCCCGCGAACGGATCGTCCGGAGTCGCGGCGGCGTTCACGTACGGCGTCTCGAACGACGTCTCCGTGCGATCCTCGTCGCACACTTGCGCGCGCAACTGATAGCCGCCGATCTGCACTTCGTCGCCGTGCGCGAGCGGCACTTCCTGACCGGGGTCGAGCGGCACGCCGTTGACGAGCGCGGGATTGCTGCCGCGATCGGTCAGCCGGTACGCGCCGTCGCGCCACGCGATCTGCGCGTGCATGCGCGAGACGGTGCGCTCGGCGTCGTCGAGCACGAGCCGGTTCGTCACCGCGCGCCCGATGGTGCCGCCCTCGGCGCTGAAGCTCGCCGCGAGGGGCGTGCGCGGCGGCTGGCCGTTGTGACGGGTCACCGTGAGTGTGAGCATGGTTCAGTCGAACGCGTAGACGAAGTCGTTCGCGCTCGCCGACAGCCGGATGCGCCCGAGCGCGCCGCCTTCGGTGAGCCGCGTCAGGTACTCGGTGGAAATGCGCGGCAGCACGGTGTTGGTGAGCAGCGCGTCGATCACGCGTCCGCCCGATTCGGCCTCCGTGCAGCGCGACACGATCAGCCGCACGGCGTCGTCGTCGTAGTCGAACGGAATGCCGTGATTGTCCGACACGCGCCTGCGGATGCGCTCCAGTTGCAGACGCACGATATCGGCCATCATCGCGTCGGAGAGCGGATAGTAGGGCACCGTGACGAGCCGCCCCAGCAGCGCGGCGGGAAACACGTCGAGCAACGGACGGCGCAGCGCGGCGGCGAGCGCGTCCGGCGCGGGCGCGTTCGCGGGGTCGCGGCACATCGACATGATCAGCTCCGAGCCGACATTCGACGTCAGCAGGATGATCGTGTTCTTGAAGTCGATGTAGCGTCCCTCGCCGTCCTCCATCCAGCCCTTGTCGAAAACCTGGAAGAAGATCTCGTGCACGTCGGGATGCGCCTTCTCCACTTCGTCGAGCAGCACGACGCTGTACGGGCGGCGGCGCACGGCTTCGGTGAGGATGCCGCCTTCGCCGTAGCCCACATAGCCGGGCGGCGCGCCCTTGAGCGTCGAGACCGTGTGCGCTTCCTGGAACTCGCTCATGTTGATGGTGATGACGTTCTGCTCGCCGCCGTAGAGCGTTTCGGCGAGCGCGAGCGCGGTTTCCGTCTTGCCGACGCCCGAGGTGCCGGCAAGCAGGAAAACGCCGACCGGCTTGTCGGGATTGTCGAGCCGCGCGCGCGACGTCTGGATGCGCTTCGCGATCATCTCCAGCGCGTGGCGCTGGCCGATCACGCGGCGATCGAGCGCATCGGCGAGATTGAGCACGGCGGCCAGCTCGTTCTTCAGCATCCTGCCGACGGGAATGCCGGTCCAGTCCGCGACCACGCCCGCGACCACACTCGCATCGACGCTCGGCAGAATCAGCGGCGCGTCGCCCTGCAGTTCGACGAGCCGCGCCTTGAGTTCGGCGAGACGCGCGAGGCGTTCATCGCGCGAGGGCGGCGCTTCGCCTTCCGCCGGGGTATCCACGGCCGCGCCGCTTTCGCGCAACGCGGCCCGCAACGCCAGCAATTCGTCGACGACCTGCTTCTCGTCCTTCCAGCGCGCTTCCAGGCCAGCGAGCGTGTCGCGTTCGCGCGCGAGCGCCGCTTCGACATCCGCCGCGCGCGTGCCGACATCGACGCCCACGTTCGACTCGCGCGCGATGATCTGCGCTTCCACGTCGAGCGACTCGATGCGCCGCTGGCAATCGTCGACCTGCGGCGGCGTCGCGTGCTGGCTGACCGCGACGCGCGCGCACGCGGTATCGAGCAGCGACACCGCCTTGTCGGGCAACTGCCGCGCCGGAATGTAGCGATGCGACAGCCGCACGGCCGCCTCGATCGCCTCGTCGAGCAACTGCACGCGATGATGGCCTTCGAGCACCGCCGCCACGCCGCGCAGCATGCGCACCGCTTTGGTTTCATCGGGTTCGTGGACCTGCACGACCTGAAAGCGCCGCGTGAGCGCCGGGTCCTTCTCGATGTGTTTCTTGTACTCCGCCCACGTCGTCGCGCCGATGGTGCGCAGGTCGCCGCGCGCCAGCGCCGGCTTGAGCAGATTGGCCGCGTCGCCGGTGCCCGCCGCGCCGCCCGCGCCGACGATGGTATGCACTTCGTCGATGAACAGGATCACCGGCTTCGGGCTCGCCTGCACGTCCTCGACGACTTGCCGCAGCCGCTGCTCGAATTCGCCCTTCATGCTCGCGCCCGCCTGCAACAGACCGAGATCGAGCGACCAGAGCGCGACTTCGCGTAACGGCGGCGGCACGTCGCCGCGCACGAGACGCTGCGCGAAGCCTTCGACGACGGCGGTCTTGCCCACGCCCGCCTCGCCGGTCAGAAGCGGATTGTTCTGACGCCGGCGCATGAGGATATCGACGAGCTGGCGGATTTCCTCGTCGCGGCCGGTAACGGGATCGAGCGCGCCGCGACGCGCCTTGTCCGTCAGATCGGTGGCGTATTTGTGCAGGGCTTCCTGCTTGCCCATGCTCGCAGGCGCGGTCTCGCCTTCGGGCGCGCTCGCTTGCGTGCGCGGTTCATCGGCGCTTTCCTCGACGGAATCGGCGACGATGCGCGCGAAGTTGTCCGAAAGATCTTCCGGCCTGATGCGCTCGAACTGCCGCGAGATGCCGACGAGCACGCCGCGCAAACGCGGTGTCTTCAGCATGCCGACGAGCAGATGGCCCGTGCGCACTTTGCTCGCGCCATACAGCAGCGTGCCGTAGACCCAGCCGCGCTCGATCGCGTCGGTGATGTGCTCGGAGATGTCGGAGATGGACGTCGCGCCGCGCGGCAGCCGGTCGAGCGCGGCGGTCAGCTCGCGGGCGAGCGCGGCGGCGTCCACGTCGTAGTGCGCGATGATCCGCTGCAGATCGGAGCGCGGCGTCTCCAGCATCTGCATGAGCCAGTGCGCGAGTTCCACGTAGGGATTGCCGCGCATCTTGCAGTACACCGTCGCGCTCTCCACGGTTTTGTAGCCGAGCCTGTCCAGCTTGCCGAACAGCGCCACACGACTGATCTCCGCCATCGTCCGACTCCTTTGAACGCGCGCGCGCCGACCGGAGGCGCGGCTTCATCCGATAAGACGGCGCTCGTGCGGTGTTTTTGCAAAGCGCATCGATTCAGGCGACATGCGCATCGGCGTCGAGCGCGAGATCGGCGCGATCGGTCTTGCGCGCGAGCGTGCCGAGCCACGCCGAATAGCCGAGGCGACCGTAGCGCCCCGGCCGCGCGGTCGGCACTTCCTTGGCGGCGAGCACGAGCTGCGCATCCCATGCAAGCTCGCCGTTCAGATGCCGGCGAACCAGCGCAACGAGCGTCGATAGCGCCGCGCCGCCCGGCAGGAACGATTCGTACTGCGCGAGCGTGAGCGGCCCGAGCACGAGCCGGAATGCGTGCTGACGGTCCCACACGCGCGCACCGAGCACCGCGCCGTGGCCGAGTTGCGCGAAACCCGCCGAACGCGATGAGAAGCGCGCCGCACGCGATCGCAACGCGGTGCGCTCGGCGCGCGGCAGCGTCATCCAGTGCCCGCGATACGGCTCGATGCGCACCGGCACCCGCAACAGCGCGGACGCGATGCCTTCGAGCACGTCGGCCGGACGTGTCTGCATGTTCAGGAGGCCCGCGAAATGCAGCTTCGCGTGATCGGAAACGGCGTCGCGCGCATGCGTCGCCGGATCGGCATGACCGATCAGCGCGCCGGCATAGAACGCGAAACGATCCTGCGCCGGACGGTCCAGACCGTTGACCGGGCGGCCCTGCGCCCACGCGCGATAGAACAGCAGCAGAAAGCGATGCAGCAGCGTGTCGAGCAGCCGCGCGAAGGCCGTGTCGCCATGATGCAGCGCGCGCTCGCGGGCGAAGTCGGTCAGATGCAAGGGCAGCGGCCCGTTCGGTCCGAGAAAGCCGAAGAAGCGCTGCGCGAGACGCGGCGCATGACCGCCGTCGTCGCGTGCCAGCGCGGCGAGCGGCGCGGGCGCGAAGGTGAGCGAAACATCTTGCGCGAGCCGCAACGGTTCGTCGGCGGGCCGCGCGCCCGCGCCGAGACGCGGCAGCTCCGGCGTGAGCGCCTCGATGTGCCGCATCAGCCGATAGAAGTCGTGGCGATGCGGCTCGGCGGCGACGGCGTCGAACAGCTCCAGCAGCGCGCGCGTATGCGCGGGCGCTTCGGCGGGCGCTGGCCGCGCCACGGCTAGAAGATCGCTCGCGTGCCGCATCGCGCGGGCAGGCTCAGGATTTCGCCGCGCGCGCCGGTGCGCAGCACCGTCTGCACGAACGAATTGATCGACACGTAGCGCGCGAAAAAGCGGTCGAGCACGCAGCCGAAGAGCCACGCGCTGCCGCCCTGAAACGCGAGATCGTCGACGGTGACATCGATCGAGAGGCCGCGCCCGAAGGCGATCGGGCCAGGCATCGGCAGGCGGCGCACGACGGGCTTCGCATCGACCGCGACCACGCCCGCGACCTGATTGCGGCCGGTGTGATCGGCGGGCGCGACATGCAGCGCCAGGAGGGCGCGCAACGCCGCCGCCGCTTCGCGCGGACCGTTGCAGAGCGACAGATAGTGCAGCGACAACTGATCGATCAGACGCCAGGTCTGCGCGGCGTCGAGCGGCGCGGGCGCGGGGCGCGACGGTCCGCTCACGCATTTCACGGCCGCGACGGGCGCCGCGATGTCGAGCGAGAAGTCGCTGCCCGGACCGCTTGCCGCCATCATCATCGGCAGGTCGCGGTTGCTGCAAAGCGTTTCGAACGACAGTTGCCGCAGCGAGCCGCGATACGGCGCGGCGCGCGGATCGACGATCGACACATACGTCTCGCTGCCGACGTAATCGGTGCGCGCGCCGCTCTTGCGCCGCGCGGCGGGCACGAGGCGCGGCTCGCGCTCGGTCGTGAAGTACGCGGCCTCGGCGGGGCGGTCGGCGAGATAGTCCGCGTAGAACGGATGGAAGGTCTGCTCGCTGTCGTCGTGCGCGCCGTAGCCGGAGACGCCCGTGACCGAATGCACTTCGAAGTCGAGCGGATGCGTGCGGTCGGGCACCACATGAAAGCGCGCGCTGGAATCGGTGACGAGCGCGCGATCCGCGTGCCTCGGAAAGAGATTGACGGCGGGCACGCAGTCGAGCAGCACGTTCTCCTTCGTGACGATGCGTTCGAGCGTGGCATCGCCCGCATCGAAGAGCAACGTGAGTTCGATGTCGCGCGCGGCGAAGGCGGGCAGCACGTCCGCGAGCCCTTCGATGCGCGCGAAGCGCAGGCGCTGCGGCAGCGCGAAATACTCATGCAGCAGCCGATAACCCTGGAACGCGTTGGGCGTGACGGGCAGCAGCGCTTCGTCGTCGGCGAAGCCCGCGGGCGCGACGGCATCGCCCGGCAGCACGGCGAGCGTTGTGGCCGGACGTTCGGGCGTCGATACTACGATCGCGAGCGTATGGCCGAGCACGAGTTCGTGCAGCCGGAACGCGATGTCGTCCCCGCCGGCGAAGTAGAGGCTCAGCGCATCGAGACGCAGCGCATCGAACGACAGGCCTTCCGGCGTCGCGAGCCGGATGCGCAGCGCGCCCTTCACATGCGGCGCGAGCGCGCGCGTCGCGGGCAGCGTGGCGAGCGGCAGATCGGGCGTCTGCACGTGATAGCGCGCATCGGTCAGCTCGACGGGCCAGAGCGTGAGCGCGGCGCCGGTGCGGAACTCGCACGGCGTCGTCTGCGCGGGCGTGCGCAGCGAAAACAGCGCGGTGTGACGCGGCACGGTGAAGCCATCGGCGAGATTGGGATTGGCGAGATCGGGCGCAAGACGCGCGATCAGCATCGCGGGCGTGGGACACGCGGCCTGCGGCAGCACGACGTGCGTGAGCTGCTGCGTGAAGCGCGGAAACTCTTCTTCGAGCTTCAACTGGACGCGCGCGGCGAGAAACGCCGTGCCTTCGAGCAGCCGTTCGACGTATGGATCGGCGACGTCGATGCCGCTCATGCCGAGCCGCGCCGCGATCTTCGGAAACTGCTGCGCGAACTCCGCGCCCATCTCGCGCAGATGCGCGAGCTCGGTGTTGTAGTGACGCAGCAGGCGCGGGTCCATGAGTGTGCTTTCGTCCTTTGCGCGCGATCAGCGCGGCAGTTCCATCACCGTGATGCCGCCTTCCTCGAGATCGATCTGCGTGCGCAGCGCGAATTCGAGCGGCACCGGCTGCGCCCACAGGAGACCGCGAATGACGAGCGCGATCTGGTTGTGCATGTCGAGCACGGAGCGGTCGAGGACGGGTTCGATCTCCAGCGTCGATGGATCGATGCGCGGCTCGAAACGCTCGATCGCGGTGCGGATCGCCTGTTCGAGCACGACGGGATCGACCGTCGATGCGAAGCGCCCCGACAGGCACGGCAGACCGTAGTTGAGCACCGACGCGAACGCGTGCGCGAACTGGTCCTCGTCGATCTCGCTGCCGAGATTGGTCGTGTTGAAGAGCCACGAGACGTCGCGTAGCACCGCCGCGCGCAGCCCGCGATGCGAGAGGAAGCGCTCGCCGGCGGGATCGGTGCGCGATGCGGGATCGTCGTCGATCAGCCGGTCGAGCAGCGTGGGCTGGAGGCGATCGGCGGCGCTGGGTGCGTTCATCGACATGATGCTCAGCCGATGCGCCGCGTGGACACGTCGAGTGCGAAGGTCACGTCGGCGCCGCGCGCGCCGGTTTCGGTCTGCGGCGCGCAGGTCATCGTGAGTTGCTGGGCCGACAGCTCGAAGATCTCGCACAGGCGGCCGAAACGCGGGCTCGTGAAAATCTGATAGTTGCGCAGATACGCCTGTTCGAGCTTCATCGACAGGAACTCGATCTGCACGCCGTGATCGGTGCCTGCCGACTTGAAGCAGCGGATGTGCGCGAGCGCGAGCAATTCGGCCTGCGCGCACAGTTTGGCGATGACGGGCGAGGCCGAATCCACCGTGCGGATCAGGCCGAGCGAGCTCACGCGCAAGTCGCTCGCGTTGAGCGCGGCGGTGTGCTGTACCGCGTCGTAGCCCTGCGCCCAGCGCCAGCCGTGGATCTGCATCGGCGTGTCCCAGTCGCCGCGCTTGCTCGCTTCGCCCTTCACGGGCGTGTTGCTGCGCTTGGGCACGACCTGCAACAGCATGTCGTTGGATTCGGGCAGCGCGAGCTCGTCGAACTGGCGAAGGGCATCGAGCGAGAGGCAGTCGTGCGGGCGCGGCTCGCGCGTGTCGGAGCTTGGCATCGTCCTGGTCCGGGAAACGGTCATCGAACATAAGACGGCGGCTGCGCTGCGATTTTGAACGCGATCGATATTGAAAATTTTCCGCCGATGTTCGTCCTACCTGCAAGCGCGAATTCGCGCGACGCAAACCGGACCACTACGGAGGACCACATGGCAACGATCGACTGCTATCTGAAGATTGACGGAATCGAAGGTGAATCGAAGCACAAGGGCGCGGAGAATCAGATCGAGGTGCAGTCCTTCGACTGGGACGTGACCAACGCCGGCAGTCCGGCGGTCGGCGGCGGCAGCGGTCAAGGCAAGGCGAAGCCCGGGATGTTCACGTTCGCGCACTTCTACGACAAGGCTTCGCCCACGCTCGCGAAGAGCTGCGTGAGCGGCAAGCACCTCGCGAACGCGAAGCTCACCGTGAGCAAGTCGGGCGAAGGGCAGAAGGAATTCCTCACCGTCACGATGAAACAGGTGACCGTGACGCACGTCGGCATGGGCGGCGGCATGGGCGGCGAGTTGCATGAGAACGTGAGCCTGCTCTATGCGGACATCGAGTTCGAATACAAGCCGCAGGATGACAAGGGCGCGCTGGGCGGCGCCGTCAAGTTCGGCTACGACGCCTTGACGACCGAAGTGCGCTGACCTTCGCAACCGACTCTCAAGACGCGGGTGCGCCGATGTCCACCACCGATGTCGCAACGGCGCAGCCGCTCGCAAGCGTCGAGACGCCGCTCGCCGACGACTTGCGCTTTCTCTCGCTGCGCGCGAGCGCCGAGCTCGGGCGCATGCCGCGCTGTGAACTCACGCTCGTGTCGAAGCGCGCCGATATCGACTTCAGCAAGATACTCGGCAAGCACGTGAAGGTATCGCTGCGCGTGGACGGCGCGAAGCCGCGTGTGTTCGGCGGCTATGTGGTGAGCTTCCGGCAGACCGGCATGCGCGGACGTCTGTACGCCTATGAAGCGGCGGTGCGTCCGTGGCTGTGGCTGCTCACGCGGCGCAGCACCTGCCGCATCTTTCAGAACAAGACGGTCGAGGAGATCGTGAAGGCGGTCTTCGCCGATCCGGTCTACAAGCAGCTCGAACTGGGCGAGATCAAATGGAAGGCCAATTCCCGCGCGCACCGGCCGCGTGAGTACTGCGTGCAGTATCGCGAGTCGGACTTCAATTTCGTGAGCCGGCTGCTCGAAGACGAAGGCATCTACTACTGGTTTCAGGACAAGGACGGCAAGGAATCGCTGATTCTCACCGACACGCTCGCCGCGCACGAAAGCGTCGCGGGCTGCGAATCGCTGCCGTACGGCACGGTGATGAGCGCCGCGCCCGGCATGGAATACGTGAGCGAGTGGCGCGTGAATCACATGATCGAGACGCGCAACTGGGTGCTCACCGATTACGACTTCAAGCATCCGTCGCGGCCCTTGCAGAAGCAGGCCGTCAAGCAGATGCCGGGCTTCGACGCGTTTTCCGGGCTCGAACATTTCGATTATCCCGGCGGCTATGTCGAGGCCGATCACGGCGAGAGCCGGGCGAAGTCGCGCGCGGACGAAGGGCTCGTCGAGGCCAGCGTGACCGACGATCCCGCCATCAACTGGCATCAGGTCGATGCGCGCAGCAACGGCAGGAGCGTGCGCGCGGGCACGCTGCTGAAGCTCACGCGCCATCCGCGCGCCGATCAGAACGCGCAGTACCTCGTCACGCGCACGAGCTACGAGATCGATCTCGCCGACTACGAAGCCTTCGACGGCGCGCAGTCGAACCGCTGCGAGTGCTGGTTCTCCGCGATCGACGCCAAGCAGCACTTCACCCCCGCGCGCGTGACGCGCAGGCCCTTCGTGCAGGGGCCGCAGACGGCGGTGGTCGTCGGGCCCGGCGGCGACGAGATTCATACGGATCAATATGGGCGCGTGAAAGTCCAGTTCTTCTGGGACCGTCAGGGCAAGCGCGACGAGAACAGTTCCTGCTGGATTCGCGTGTCGCAGCCGTGGGCGGGCAAGGGCTTCGGCGCGGTGGCGATACCGCGCATGGGGCAGGAAGTGATCGTCGATTTTCTGGAGGGCGATCCGGACCGGCCGATCATCACGGGGCGCGTCTACAACGCCGAGCAGATGCCGCCGTACGACTTGCCCGGCAACATGACGCAGACCGGCATCAAGAGCCGTTCGAGCAAGGGCGGCAGCGCCGCGAACTGCAACGAGTTGCGCTTCGAGGACAAGAAGGGCGCGGAGCAGGTGTTGCTGCATGCCGAGCGCAATCAGGATATCGAAGTCGAGAAGGATGAGACGCACTGGGTCGGGCACGACCGCAAGAAGAATATCGATCACGACGAGACGACCGTCGTAAAGCACGATCGCACGGAGACGGTCGGGAACAACGAGAAGATCGACGTGACGATGAACCGCACGGAGACCGTGGGCGTCAACGAGAGCATCACGATCGGTGCGAACCGGACCAAGACCGTGAAGGCGAGCGAGACCGCGACGGTGTTGCTGCAACGCACGCATAGCGTGGGCATCAACGAGACGATTACCGTCGGAGCGGCGCAGGAAGTGACGATCGGCGCGTTTCAGGCGGTGACGGTTGGCGCTTATCAGGCGGTGACGGTCGGGGCTTATCACACTGAAACCGTCGGCGCGAGTCAGACGGTGAGTGTCGGATCGAGTCAGAGCGTGACGGTGGGTTCGGATCAGACGGTGAATGTCGGCGGGAAGCAGGCGACGACCGTGGGCGGGGATCAGTCGTTGAGCGTGAGCGGCGGGCAGACGGTGTCGGTCGCCAAGGACGCGAGCGAGTCGATCGACGGCGCGCAGGCGAGCAAGGTGGGGAAGGGGCGCACCACGGAGGTGGGCGAGGACGATGCGCTCAAGGTCGGGAAGAATCTCGTCATCGAGGCGGGAGAGTCGGTGGTCATCAAGACTGGCGATGCGAGTTTCAGCATGAAGAAGGATGGGACGATTCAGATCAAGGGGAAGGATATTACGGTGATTGGAAGCGGGAAGATCAATGTGAAGGCGGATGGGGATATCACGATGAAAGGGTCGAAGATTTTGCAGAATTGAAGGATGGAAGATCCGCGTACCCGAAACCAGGCACCCGATCATTTACAAAATCGCGTGCCCTTATTTCCCAAACACCCACCCCCACCACGCGTTACCACGCCGCGCCCCACTAAGCAATCGATAGTCATCCCAATCGTATCCAACATGCCCTCGCGTACGATCAATATTCCTGAGCGAATGCGATGCAGGGAGACACATCCAGTGAAAGCATCCCGTTTGATGGTCCTCTGCGCCGCGCTTGCCTCGTCTCCCATGACCAGTCACGCGCAATCCCTGCAGAATCTCTACGTCACCGCCGGCTGGTTCCATCTGGCGCCGCAGGACAGCAGCGGCCCGTTCACGGTGACCTCGGTCAACGGCCGGCCCGTCAACATCGTGCAGCCCAACACGGGAGCGGGCGCGTCGAGCGCCGACACGTTCGGCGGCACGATCGGTTACTTCGTGACCAGTCACATCACGGCGGAGCTCGAAATCGGCATCCCGCCGAAATTCGATATCACCGGCACCGGGTCGCTCGAAAGCTTCGGCAAGCTCGGCACCGTCAAGCAATGGAGCCCGGCGCTGATCTTCAAGTACGTGTTCTTCGAGCCGCAAGCGAAATTCAGGCCGTATATCGGCGTGGGCGTCACGCGCACTTCCTTCAGCGACGCGGAAATCACCAACACGGCGTTCGAAATGCGCGCGCTCGGCGGCACGACCACCGCCGACGCGGACTCCACCTGGGCGCCCATCTTCAACATCGGCTTCAACTACGCCGTCAACGAGCACTGGTTTGGCGTGATGTCGCTGTCCTACATTCCGCTGCATACGACCGGACACTTCACGACCACGAGCCAGACGCCTCTCGGGCCCGTCACCCGGCGCTCCGAGGCCAAGCTCACGCTCGATCCCATCGTTTTCTCGCTGCGCGTCGGCTATCGGTTCTGATGCGGAAAGGCAGCCCGGCTTTTCAAACCGGGCACGCGCGCTTCGTCTTGTCGGCATGATCCGCCCGAAATAGCACGGACGGATGGCGTAGCATTCCTAACGTCTGTCGGGAGGACATGCTGCGTCTGTCACATAGTGAATCGGCGCGAGACACCGTGACACGTGTGCCTGCCCAATCGACGGGAGCTCGGCGATGACCAGTATCGTGGTACTTTCGGACGGCACCGGAAACAGCTCCGCCAAAGCGCAGAAGACCAACGTGTGGCGCATGTTCCAGGCGCTCGATCAATCGGCGAGCGATCAGATCGCGTTCTACGACGACGGCGTCGGCACATCGGCCAACAAGTATCTCGCGCTCGTCGGCGGTGCGTTCGGCTGGGGCCTCAAGCGCAACGTCATCGATCTCTACAAGTTCGTCTGCCGCAACTATCGGCCGGGCGACGACATCAGCGGTTTCGGCTTCAGCCGCGGCGCCTTCACGATCCGCGTGCTCGTCGGCCTGATCGACTCCGAAGGTCTGCTCGAGCCGACCTCCGAGGAAGATCTCGATCGCGATGCCCGCAGGGCTTATCGTCACTACCGCTCCGCGCGCTTTCCGTCGAAGAGTCCGCTGGTCTGGGGACTGCGCGCATTGCGCGACGGCTTGCTGTGGGCATCGGACCGGGTGCGGCGGCGGCCGCTCTATGCGCAGGTCGCGAAGCGGAAACAGATACCGATTCGATTCCTCGGTCTGTGGGACACGGTCTCCGCGTACGGCGTGCCGATCCTGCCGCTCAAGCGCGCGATCGACGCGACCATCTGGCCGATGATGTTCGGCGATCTCAAGCTGTCGCCGCATGTGAAGCGCGCGTGCCACGCGCTGTCGCTCGACGACGAGCGCTCGACCTTCCATCCGCTGCCGTGGGATGAAACCGGCGAACCGCAGACCGGCGACGCGCACGGCGGCATCCAGCCGGGGCGCATCACGCAGGTATGGTTTCCCGGCGTGCACTGCAACGTCGGCGGAGGCTATCCCGAAGATCAGCTTTCGCTCGTCTCGCTGCACTGGATCCTGAACGAGGCGATCGCGGTGGGGATTCGCGTGCTGCCTTCGGCGCTCTCCGATATCGTCGCGACACAGTCGCCCTTCGCGCGCGTCTACGATTCGCGCAAGGGGCTCGCGGGCGGTTATCCCTATCTGCCGAGGCTGGCGTTGCCCTGCGTGACGAAGGATGGGAAACCGTTCTGGCCGATCGTGCACTGGAGCGTGCCGGTGCGCGTCGCGTTCGGCACCGACCGCTATGCGCCCGTCGCGCTGCGCGAGAGCTTTCAGGTGCTCAGGCCGGACGGCACGCTCGAACCGGTTCCCGCGAATCCGGGCATCGCCGCGCCGCCGTTGCTGCGTCCGGCGCAGGCCGCGACGAGGCCTACGGGCGAAGCCGCCGCCAGGCTAAAGGAGAACGAAACGACGCTCCGTCAGGCTCTCGCCTCGCTCAAGGAGCGTGACACCGCGGCGATGGGCCTCGCCTGGGACACGGTGTTCTGGCGCCGCGCAGCGTATCTCGCGACGCTCATCCTATCGGCGCTGCTGATCCTCTTTCCCTGGTTCACGATCGGCATCGAATGGCTGGAGAAGTGGCACAACGGCGCGCTGAGCGTTTCGAATCCGGCGCAACTCGAAGACGACATGTTCAACACGGCGCTGACCTTCATCAAGGGCATGCTTCCGTCGTGGAGTTCTCCGTGGACGAGCGCATTCGGCGCACATTCGAGCGTCTTCGTGCTGACGCTGCTCGTCTGGCTGGGCTCGCTCCAGTTCGGCGGCGTGCTGAGAAAGCGCGTGCATGACCGCGCATTTCTCGCGTGGCATCCGAAGCTTTGCCTCACCTATCTCGAATGGCGCCGGCTGTCGGAGGCGGGCAGCCGCAACATGACGCTGGCGGGCGCGGCGTTGTTCGCACTGCTCGCGGCCTTCGCGTGGGGCACGCTGAAGAACCAGCGCACCAGCTGGGAGCTGACGGGGGCCGCCGTCGCGCTATGCGCCCTCGCGTTGTGGCGACAAGTGCGCGTGCGGCGGCTCGACCGGAACCATAGGGCGGTGAACCAGCGCGATGCCACGCCAGCGGCGATTGCGCAGGCCATGAAAGGCGGATTCGCGCTGAGCCTCGCGCGCAGGCTGCGTGACAACGGCGCATTCGGGTATGTCTGCAAGAAGATCGAATGCGTGATTCTGCCGGGCCTGTGCCTGGCGTTTGTCGGGCTGCTCGGCATCGCCGTGGCGAACCGCGCGCTGTTCGACGGGCTGAGCGCGGTCGGCAAGGTTTGCGCAATCCAGAAGGCCGGCGATACGGCTGCCGATCCCGCCAAGCCGACCGGCGTCGCGTTCCACACGAAGGACCTGTGCTGGGATTCGGGCGTGACGCTGGACAAGGACGCGCGCTACGAAATCCGGCTCGTGACCGACGGCGACTGGCTCGACCGGAGCGAGCGCGCGGACGTGGGCGGTTTTCCGACAGATACGGCCGCTCACTTCGCCGCAGCCGGGCTCAAGCGCTGGTGGTTCGAAGACTGGTTCAAGCCGATCGCGCGGATCGGCGAGAAAGGGCACGACGAATATGTGCTCGAACCCGAAGCGCCGTTCGCATCGTATCGATATGCGAACAATCATCGCGCGAGCGGCGTGATTGCCGCGGGCTCGAAGCCGCCGCTGTGCGACGTCGGCGGCGGACATCTGGAACCGCTCGGCGCGCAGCAGGCCGCGTGTGTCGTGGGCGGCGATCCGACGCCCGCCGGCCGCAAGGTGCTCGTGTCGCAGATCACCGCGAAGTCGAGCGGGCGGCTCTTTCTGTACGTCAACGACGCAGTCGCCCCGATAGGCTTCGACAAAGGCCGTTTCTACCCCAACAACCTCGGCTGCGCGCAGGTGATCGTCTCGCAGGTGATGGACGACCGCACGCGTAAGCTCGTCGGGCAGAGCTTGCCGTGCTCGACGGCGTTGCCGGCCGCGAACGCAATCGTGCAGAACACGCCGGTGCCGCGATAGCGCGCGACGGCGTCTACTCCGGCGTCGCGCATGTCGACAGCAACTGCCGCGCTTCTGTCACAAGCGCGCAATCCTGCTCTTCGGCGAAGCTGGCGACGAGCGCTTCGAGACACTCGCTCGCTTCGTTGCCGCGTCCTTCGATGCGCAGCACGCCGGCAATCTCGATGCTGGCGCGCAGTTCGAGCAGCCGCAGGTTCTGCGCGCGTGCGTCGGCAGCCGCTGCGCGCAGCAGCGTGAGCGCGCGACCCGGCTCGGCGCGCGGATCGGCTTTCTCGACGACGCCCGCCGCGTAAGAGAGATCGACGAGGCCGGTCCGCTGGCCCGTGCGCAGGCAATCGGCGCGCGCCGCAGCAATGCACTGCCGCGCGTCGTCGTGGCGTCCGAGATGCGTGAGCGCCTGCGCGCGCCACGCGTGCACATAGGCGAGGTCGTTGCGCCCGCCGTTGCCCGCGAGATGCTCGACCGCCTCCTCCAGCCGTGCAAGCGCGCTCGCGTGCTGTCCTTCGCGCGCGGACGCGACGCCCTCATATACCATCGCCCAGCCTTTCCAGAACGGCAGACGCTGCGTATCGCACAGGTCGATGCAGCGGCGGCACAGCTCGCGCGCCGCGCCGATATCGCCGATCTCGACGAACGGCCGCGCCCCGACGGCCAGCGCCTGCGACAGCACGAACGGCTGAGCGAGCGCGTCGGCGTGATCGATCGCCATGCGCGCGAGCCAGCGGGCGCGGCCGAAGCGGCCCGCCGACAGCTCGCAATAGCCGAGCCAGCAGCACGCGGTCACCTTCGCGTCGTTGAAACGCCCGTAGCCGGTCGAATGCGCGAGGTCGTAAGTATCGATCACATATTGCAGGAGCGTCGCGCAGCGCTCGAACTGGGCTTGCTGATAGAGGATCGGCCCGACCGCTGCATAGGCCACGATCTTGCTGTCGGTATCCTGCGTGCCGGAAGCAAGCTCGATCAGCCGTTCCGAGGTCGCGACGCACTTGGGCGAATCCGCGGCGGCATAGGCGAAATTGTTGATGCCGACGAGCGCCAGCACGCGCAGCCGTTCCTGCGTCACGCCGTCGAGGAGCGCTTCGGCGCGCGTCCACAGCGCGGCGCATTCCTCGCACGCGTAACCCTTGAGCGCCCAATGGCACGCCGCGCCCATCACCAGCAGCGCGACCTCGCAGTCGGCGCGCCGGGCCGGATTCGAGTGTGCGACGAGCGCGAGCCCCGAATCGACATGCGCGAGCGCCTCGCGATGACGATACCGCGCCATCGCGACCCGCGTGGCCGCGATCCATTGTGCAAGCGCTTCGTCGGTCAGGCCCGCGCGCGTCAGGTGCAGCGCGAGCAGTTCGGGACTCACCTTGACGCGATCGGCGAACACGTCCGCGAGCGCCTTCGCGATGCGCGCATGGATGCGCACGCGCTGGCTCTTCAGGAGACTGTCATAGGCGACATCGCCGACGAGCGCGTGCTTGAAGCGGTAGATCGCGTCGTCGCCGCCTCCGCGCCGGAAGACCAGCCCGCTCGCTTCGAGCGACGCGAGCGCTTCGGCGAGCCGCACATCGTCGACGGGCGCGATCGCGGCCAGAAGCGCGTGATCGAACTCGCGCCCGATGCACGCGCCGATCTGCGCGATGGTCTTGACCGGCGCGAGGTGATCGAGCCGCGCCATCAGCGAGTCGTGCAGCGTGAACGGAATCGCGAGCGGCGCGGCGGGCCCGTTCGTTTCCCAGTGATCGCCGGCGTCGCGCAGCAGCCCGGCTTCGAGCACGGTCTGCGTCAGTTCCTCGACAAAGAGCGGCACGCCGTCGGCGCGTTCGAGAATCTGTTCCAGGACGTCGGGCGGAAGCGGCTTGACGGCGGTCAGCTCCGCCGCGATCTGCGCACCCTGGCGCCTCGCGAGGCGATTCAGATGCAGGAGCGTCACGTTGCCGTGCGCGGTCCACGCGGGCGTGAACTCGGGGCGGCAGGTGATCAGCATCAGGATCGGCCAGTGGCGGATTCGTTCGATGAAGCGCGCGATGGTTTCGAGCGTGTCGGCGTCGGCCCACTGCGCATCCTCGAAAATGATCAGGAGCGGCTGACCGCTCGACAGCCGGATAGGCTGCTCGACGAGCGCTTCGATGGTCACTTCGCGCAGCCGCTGCGGGGAATCCATGCGCGGCGGATAGCGGTCGGTCGGCAGCGAGAGCAGCGCGGCGAACAGCGGCGCGACCTCGGCGCGCTCGCCGGGTTCGAGCCGCAGCGCCGCTTCCAGCTTGTCGAGGCGCGTTTCGGGCGAGTCCTGGCGCTGGAAGCCGCTGGTTTCCGACAGATGCCCGATGATCGGGTGAAACGACGAGCTGGTCTGAAACGGCGAGCACTGGTAGAGCAGGGTCAGATGCTGCTCGCCGCTCAGCCGTTCGCGCAGCACATGGGCGATGCGGCTCTTGCCGATGCCAGGCTCGCCCATGAGCAAGACGGCCTGGCCTTCGCCGTCGCGGGCGGTGCGCCAGCGCGACACGAGCAGATTGACTTCGTGTTCGCGGCCGACGAACGGCGTCGCACGAATCGGTCGGAATGCGCTGTAGCGGCTTTCGCGGTACGCGAGGCCCGCGACGCGCGACAGGTTGACGGGCACGCTGATGCCCTTGAGTTCGTGCTCGCCGAGCTCTTCGAGTTCGAACGTGCTGCCGAGCAGGCGGCGCGTGCTCGGGGCGATCACGATTTCGTCGGGGCCGGCGTGGGCGCACAGGCGCGCGGCGAGGTTCGGCGTCGCGCCGACGGCGGTATCGAAAGGCGAGGATTCGTGGCCTTCCAGCTCGCCGACGACGACCGCACCCGTCGCGACGCCGATATGCACGCGCAGCGGCGCGCTGGCGGAAAGCCGCCCGACTTCGGCGACGATTTCGAGCGCGGCGCGCACCGCGCGTTCGGCGGCATCTTCGCGCGCCTGCGGGAATCCGAAATAAACGAGAACGCCGTCGCCGAGATATTGCGCGACGTGCCCCTCGTAACGCGTGACGACCCGTGCGCAGGTCTCCTGATAGATCCGCATCACTTCGTGCAGTTCTTCGGCGTCCAGGCGCTGCGCGAGTTCGGTCGAGCCGGCGAGATCGCAGAACAGCACCGTGAGCTGACGCCGCTCGCCCGGCGCACGATGACCACGGGAGGGCAGCGGCGCCTGCCGCGCGGCTTCGCGCTGGGGTTGAGGGTGCGACAAGGCATCGAGCAGACGCCGGCGGTGACCGAGCAGCATGCCCAGTTCGGCGAGATCGCGATCGGTCAGGAGCGGCAGCGATTCCAGGTCCACGCCATTGGCCTCGAATACCGTCGCGTAACGTTCGAGGCCAAGCTCGCCAAGCCATGTCGAAAGCGGATCCATCGAGCGACTCCTCTGTGCCGACGTGCGTGCGCAACATCGGCACGCTGCGACTCGCGCGTGCATCGGCGACGGGTCGAATCGGCAGGACTACATGACGCCAGCGTTCCTCTGGCCTATTAGATTATCGTGGATATGCGCGCTTTTAATTAGCCCTAAGTGGGCTGTATCGAAATGATTTGCGCAGGCGCGACAGACGACGATGAAGCGGACGCTACAAATGTGCCGCTTGCCGGTCCGACGACGCACCCTTCACGCGCGCGGCGAACGATCGGTCACGTCAGGGAGACGACGCGTGGGGCGTGTGCCGCGATCATCCGCGTCGCGCGTCTTCGAGGATCACGTCGCTGGCTTTCTCGCTGATCATGTACACGGGCGTGACGATGAAGAATCCCGGAATGCGCGGAAAAATGGACGCGTCCACCACTCTCAGGCCGGTCGTGCCGAACACGCGTAAGCGCGAATCGACGACCGCGGCCGCGTCGCCCGGATTCATTTCGCGGCGCACGACGGCGCGCGAACTCCACGCCCCTCACCACCGCATCGAGATATCGGGCATGGCCGCGCGAGTCGGTATAGCATGCATCGCATGTACATACTGCTTATCGGACCGGCGGGACTGTTTCGCGACGGCGTTGCGGCGCTCCTGCGCGCGTTCGTGCCGGATGCCGACGTGCAGGGATGCGAGCGTCTCGGCGCCGAATGGCCGGAGGGCCGCAAGCCCGATTGCGTCGTGATGGACGGCGACTCCATGAGCGAGTCGAGCGAAGCGCTCGATGTCGTGCGCGGCCATGCACGCACCACGCCCGTCATCGTGCTGCTCGCCAGAGCGAAGCGCGAACTTGTCGATGAACTGATCGCGGCGGGCGTCGCGGGATGCGTCGAGAAATCCGCGTCGGCGGAGCTGCTTACCGGTGCGCTGAGTCTCGTGCTGGCGGGCGGCGTGTCGCTGCCGCGTTCGCTTCTCGTAGCGGGGCGCGACGCGCCGTCCGCGTCATCGGAAAGGGCCGCGCCGCGCACCGCGGCCGAGCCCGGTCCGGACCTGCATCTGACGCCGCGCCAGATCGAAGTGCTCGCGCTTCTCGCGCGCGGACGCTCCAACAAGATGATCGCGCGCGAGCTCGATTGCGCCGAAGCCACCGTCAAGACGCATCTGACGACGATCTTCAAGGCGCTGAACGTATCGAGCCGCGGCGAAGCGAGCGCGGTCGCGGCGCGCATGGAAAAGATCCGCGATACCCAGGTCAATCATGCGGTCAACGGCCTCTTGCCGGTCGCGCGCCTGCTCGGAAGGATGGAGAGCCAGCGGTTTCGCGCCGGCGAAGTGCTCTTTCGCAAGGGCGACCCGAGCGGCCAGATGTTCTACGTCGAGACGGGCGTCGTGCGGCTCTCGGAGCTCGGCATCGAACTGGGCGCGGGCACGGTGCTCGGCGAGATCGGGCTCTTCTCGCCGGAGCGCCGGCGCACGTCCACGGTGATATGCAAGACCGACTGCGAAATGCGCACCGTTTCGGCCGCCGACGCGATTCGGCTCTACTATCAGGAGCCCGAATTCGCGCTCTATCTCGTGCAGCTCATCGCGGGCCGCCTGCAGGCCGACAAGGAACGGGGCGCATAGGCGTTTCGTGACCCGAAGCATCGCTGCGCGTCGTTCATTCGTGCGCTTCCAGCGCGAGCAAGTTCAGCACGATCAGGATTGCGTCGCGATTCTCCGGCGTGATCTCGATGCCGAGCGTCTGCACCATCCATCGGCCGATTTTCGTCGCGGCGAAGCACGTCGGCGTCGCGTCCTTCTTCATCGTCACGCCGAGCTTGCGCGCGCGATAGTGATACGAAGGCACGTCGTATTGCTCGGCGACGCCCTTGAGGCCGCCCTTGCGTTCGCTGCTCGCGCCGAGGCTGCCCGCGAGGATGAGCCGGTCCGGCGCGTCGCACATCGTGATGAACACCCGTGCGAATGCCCGCACACGCGCCTCGTTCAGCCCGAAGTCGGCGAGCGTGGCTTCGACTGGATCGTCGGGTGCGTGTGCGCGGGAGTCGACTTCGTCCTGCACGCCTTCGACTTCCAGCGACAGATTGCGCTGCAGGCTCGCGCTGCGCAGGCAATCGATCAGAAAGCGGCGAAAGTACGCGCACAGCGCATACGCGGTGGACGGCGCGCTCTCCGCCGACGCGTGCGACGGACGCTGCTCCGAGTCGAGCCGCAACACGCGCGAGAAAAAGAACTGCGAGATCAGTTCTTCCTTGTCCTCGTGCAGGCCGCGCAGTTCGGGCGGGTAGTAGGACCGGAGCGTCGACAGCACCAGCCGGTAGATATGCCCGATCTCGATGTCCGAGAGGCTTGCGCGGCGATGCCAGAGGTCGGCGAGCGAATAACCCTCCCGCGCGAAGGCGCCGGCGTCCTGATGGGTCAGTGCGTCCATGACGGCACCGCATCGTGTGGAACCGGGGCGCGGCGCGCCGTATGCATCGCCGTGAAGTCGAGTTTCTTGAACATGGCCCCTCCTGGGGAGACCGGTTCGCTGCCAAGCGAGTGGCCCGAGGCGCTTCGGCTTTGCAGCCGTTCCTGCGAGTCGGCGCTTACAAATTAGTGGCAGGAGGAGGGGGGCGAAATCAGCCGGACGACCTACATCGAAAGTCGTAGAGGGGCAATGCGGTGCTGTACGACCGGCCGGATTCATCGGAGCCGGAGCGTCAGGACGACATCTACGCTCGTCACAGATAAGGACGATGGTGGACGCGGTATTTCGAACGCTTCACGACGCGTCGTCGGAGGATGCACGCCCTAGCGAAGCTGTTCGTCCCGCTTTTGCTTGCACAGCTCGATGAATCGCTGTACCGGAGCGGTCGCCGTGGCCCCGCGACGCGTCGCGATTCCATAGGGCGCGCCGCGCCGCTCGATGCGGATCGGCAACACCGCCATCATTCCGTGCACCTGAAAGTACTGGGCGACTTTCAACGGCATCAGTGCGACGGTCCCCGCGCTGGCTCGCAGCAACGACAACGTGGCGAACGTCGAAGACGTTTCGATGGCGTAACGCGGAAAGGGCACCTCGGCGTCGTCGAAAAGCTGTTCGAGCAGGGAGCGCATCGGCAGGGCTGCCTGCGGCACGATCCAGGGATTGTCGGCAAGTTCCGCGAGCGTCATACGCTGCACGCTCGCCAGCGGATCGGCGCCGTCCACGACCAGACACACTTCCTCCACCTCGAGCGGAATGAAGTCGTAAGCTTCAGGATGCACGCTGATGCTCGGCCGCCCGATCACGAGATCCAGCAGACGCTGATCGAGCATCGATAACAAACGCGCGCTGTTGTCCTCCCAGACCTCGACGGACACGTCCGGCTGAACTTCCCTCAACGAGCGCAGTATGGGCGCCAGCCATTCGGGCATCGAGCCCATCACGGCGCCGATGGCGAGCATGCCGCCGCCGCCGCGCATGATGGCCGCAAGCTCGTCGCGCAGCGCACCGATCTCGGATCGCACGGCGCGCGCATGGCGGATCACGCAGCGTCCGAGTTCGTTCGGCACGATGCCGCGTGGCGAACGCGCGAACAGCTCCGTGCCGAACATCGACTCGATTTCGCGCAGCGACTTGGTCGTCGCGGGCTGCGAGAGCGACACCTGCTGCGCCGCCTTGCGCAGCGAGCCTTGGTCGTCCAGCGCGATCAGCAGCGCGACATGATTGCCGCGCAGCCGCCTCAATATCGCATCGATACTGGTTATCACCGATATAACTCCAACGTCTCACCTGATCGGAAGGTTTCATTATCTGGCCGCGTCGATGCCTCTTTAAACTGGCCCGGTCGATGTTCGTCACGGCGCGGCGCCCGGCGGCGCGGCTCGATCATAGCCGGAACACACGCGGCATGAGCAAGCGAACCAGAAATCACGCATCCACAGGAGAGAAGCAAATTGAAAAGAATCGGACTCGATGTCGGCGGCACCTTCACCGATGTCGTGATGGTGGACGATGAGACTGGGCGCATCTGGTCGACCAAGGTGCCGACGACGCCGAAGGATCGCGTCATCGGCACCATCGAAGGCTTCCGCAGGATTCTCGAACTGTCGGGCACCGACAGCGCGGACGTCTCGTTCCTCGGCCACGGCACGACGATGGCGACCAACATGGTCGTCGAAGGCACCGGCGCGAAGACCGCGCTCGTCACCACGCGCGGCTTTCGCGACATCCTCGAATTGAGGCGCGTGTCGCGTCACGATCGTGCCGATCTGTACGATCTGCTGTTCGACAACCCGCGTCCGCTCGTCGAGCGCCGCTGGCGGCTCGAAGTGAACGAGCGTCTGCGCCACGACGGCAGCATCGAAACGCCGCTCGATCACGCGCAGCTCGAAACGCTCGCCGATCAGATCCGGGCGTCGGATATCGAAGCCGTCGCCGTGTGCTTCCTGCACGCGCATGTCAATCCAAGCCATGAACGCGAAGCCGTCGACACGCTGCGCCGTCTGTTGCCGGACCACTTCATTTGCGCATCGCACGAAGTGAATCCCGAATCGATGGAATACGAGCGCGCAAGCTCGACCGTCATCAACGCGATGCTCGGGCCGGTGTGCGGACGCTACATCGGCCGGCTCATCAGCGCGCTGGCGCAACACGGCTTCGCGGGCAAGTTCCTCTTCATGCAGTCGAACGGCGGTCTCGCGAGCCCGGCGATGGTCGCGGACAAGCCCATCGTGCTGCTCGAATCGGGGCCGGCGGGCGGCGTCTCGGCGGCGATCCGCAACTGCGAGAAGAGCGAACTCAGGAACGCGATCCTCGGCGACATGGGCGGCACGACCTTCGATGTCTCGCTGATCCGCGACTTCCGGCCCGAACTGCGCAACAAGAGCCTGCTGCATACCTATACCGTGCGCTCGCCCAGCATCGACATCGATTCGGTCGGCGCGGGCGGCGGCTCGATCGTGTGGATCGACGCGGGCGGCGGCGTGCGCATCGGGCCGGAGAGCGCGGGCGCGGACCCCGGTCCCGCGTGCTATGGACGCGGCGGCACGCGCCCGACCGTCACCGACTGCAATCTGGTGCTCGGCTATATCGATCCCGACAGCTTTCTGGGCGGCGAATTCAAGCTCGATGCGCAGGCGGCATGGCGCGTGGTCGAGGAAGTCATCGCGAGGCCGCTCGGCGTCTCCGTGCCCGAAGCCGCGCAAGTCGTGCGCTCGGTCGCCAACGCGCTGATGGCGCAGGCCATCCGCATCATGACGGTCGAGCGCGGCTACGATCCGCGCGAGTTCTCTTACATCTGCTACGGCGGCGCGGGGCCGGTGCACGCGGTCGATCTGGCGCACGAAATGGGCATCCGCCGCGTGGTGATCCCGCCGCTGCCGGGTCTCTTCAGCGCGTTCGGCATGACGGTCGCGGACCAGCAATACGACTATCAGCGGCCGCTCGAAAGCGATCTCGCGAGGATCGACGACGCAACCCTGCACGCCGCGCTCGACGAACTGACCGCGCAAGGCATGGACGAGCTGCGGCGGCACGGCGTCGAAGCGCAGGGCGTGAAAGCCGTACGCCTAGCCGATTGCCGCTACGCGGGCCAGCCCGACGTCATCACCGTCGAAGTGCAGGGCGAGGCGCAGGGCATCCGCGAGGCGCTCGTGCGCGCCTTCGAAGACGCGCATCTGCGGCAATGGAATTTCATCAGCAAGGACAAGCCGGTGGTGGTCGCCAACGTGCGCCTGCAACTCGTGACGACGACCGGCTGGCGCGGCGGTGTCGCGAGCGCCGATGGCGGCGAACTGCCGAAGCCGGTACGCACCCGCGAGGTGTATTTCGATGGCGGCGTGCGCACATTGCCGGTGTTCGCGCGCACGCAGATTCCGGTCGGCGCGATCATCGAAGGGCCGGCGGTCATCGAGGAGCACAGCAGTTGCGCGGTGCTGAAGGCGTCGCATGTCGCGCGCGTCGATCCCGATCTCAATCTCGTCATCGAACTGGCAGCCTGAATAATGGACATCGTTACTTACGAAATCATCCGCAGCAGTCTCTTCGCGGTCGCGCGTGAAATGAAGATCGCGATGATGCGCACCGCCGGCAGCCCGCTCATGCACGCGAGCGGCGATTCGTCGGCCGCCATCTTCGACGCCGACATGCAACTCGTCGCGCAAGGCAACGACATTCCGACGATGCTCGGCTCGGCCGTCATCTCGACGCGCGTGTCGGTCGAAGCGGTCGGGCGCGAGAACCTGCGCCCCGGCGATGTCATCGTCAGCAACGACGCCTACGTGGGCGGCGGCAATCATCAGCCGGACGTGCAGTTCACGCGGCCCGTGTTCGCAAACGGCAGGATCGTCGCGTTCGTGATGACGCGCGGCCACTGGACCGATATCGGCGGGCAGTCGCCGGGCAGCTATACCGTCACGACCTGGGACGTGTTTGCCGAAGGCATCCGCATTCCGCCGGTGTTTCTCTATCGCAACGACGAGCCGGTGCAGGACATGCTCAACCTGCTCACGAGAAACAGCCGCAACGCGCACGAACTGCTGCTCGACATCCAGGCGCAATACGCGGGCACCTTCGTGGGCGACCGCCGCATCGGCGAACTGGTGGCGAAGTACGGCGCCGATGCGCTGCGCGACGTGATGAGCCAGAGCCTCGATCACTCGGAAAAGCTGATCCGCGCGGAGATCGCGCGCATTCCCGATGGCGTCTATGAAGCGCAGGAGTATCTCGATCCGATCGAAGCGCCGGGCTGGAAACAGGAGCGCCCGCTGCTCAAGGTGAAGATCACCAAGACCGGCGACCAGATCACTTTCGATTACACCGGCACCGGCACGCAGGCGCGCGGCGGCATCAACTGTCCGCTGTCGGTCACCTGCAACAGCACCTGGTTCACCGTGAAGGCGCTGACCGATCCCGGCATCCCGATCAACCAGGGCTGCTATCGGCCGGTGACGATCATCGCGCCCGAGGGCAGCGTGCTGAACTGCCGCTATCCGGCGTCGGTCGTGTCGGGCAACACGGAAACCTCGCCGCGCGTGATCGATCTGCTGCTCAAGGCGCTCGCGCCCGCGGTGCCGGAGCGCATCACGGGACAAAGCAACTGCGCGTCGTGCGCGGGGATTTTCAGCGGACGCGATACCGATGAGGTGCGCGTCGCCCGCACCGGCCAGGAATTCGTCACGATGCACGACGTCCACGCGGGCGGCATGGGCGCGCGCGCGGGCAAGGACGGCGTGAGCGGCGTGCGCGTCTATGTGGGCAACGCGGGCAGCCAGTCGGTCGAGATGATCGAAGCGACTTCGCCGCTGCTCGTCGAGGAATGGTCGCTCGTCACCGACAGCGGCGGCGCGGGTCGCCGGCGTGGCGGGCTGACCTCGCGGCGCGTGTATCGAGTCGAGTATGACGAAGCCACTTTCACCGTTTCCGGCGAGCGCGGACGATCGGCGCCCGAAGGCCACTTCGGCGGCCAGCCCGGCACGCGTTTTCAGTGCGTAGTCGAGCGCGCGGACGGCAGCGAGCACAAGGTCGCGGCGAAGGGCGGGCAGACGGTCGTGTATCGCGGCGATCGCGTGACGGTGCAGCCCGCGGGCAGCGGCGGCTATGGCGATCCGGGCGAACGCGAGCAGACGCGTATCGACGCCGATGTCGCCGATGGCTACATCAGCGCGGACGCGGCGGCGCAACTCTATGGGCAGCGTCACCATGCGGCACCGGAGCAGGCAGCCGACGCGCCGATGGAAGTGGCGGCGCCATGAGCACGCACGAAACCATGAACCGGACACTGCCGCTCGCGGGCGTGTGCGTGATCGAGATCGGCCACAGCCTCGCCGCGCCGTACGCGGGCATGATCCTCGGTTCGCTGGGCGCGGAGGTGATCAAGATCGAGAGCGCGGAGCACGGCGACTACGCGCGCGACTGGGGCCCGCCCTTCGTCGATGGCGCGGCCGCGCTGTTTCATGCGGTGAACCACGGCAAGCAGAGCATCGCGATGTCGCTGTCGAATCCGGATGAAGCGCAGGCGTTGCGCGAACTGATCGCGCGCCGCGCCGACGTCGTGCTGCAGAACCTGAAGGCGGGCGGCACGGAGAAGTACGGTCTCGGCGGCGAACAGATGTTGGGCATGAAGCCGTCGCTCGTTTATTGCAACCTCGGCGCGTTCGGCACGGCCGGGCCGCTGCGCGACAAACCCGGCTACGATCCGCTCGTGCAGGCGTTGTCCGGTCTGATGAGCTTTCTCGGCCAGCCGGGCGAACCGCTGTCGCGCATCCCGGTGTCGGTGAACGACATGGGCACGGGGCTGTGGGCCGCGATCGGCGTGCTCGCCGCGCTCTTCAGACGCCAGGCGACGGGCGCGGGCGAAGTCGTGTCGGTGTCGCTGTACGAGACCGCGATCAGTTGGGCAGGCATCCAGATCGCCGACTATCTCGCCTCGGGCGTGTTGCCGGGACGCTGGGGATCGGGGACGGCCGCGATCGTGCCGCATCAGGCCTTCGAATGCGCGGACGGCACCATCATGGTCGCCGCCGGCAACGACCGCCTGTTCCGCCGCCTGTGCGACGTGCTCGCGATTCCCGCGATCGCCGACGACGCGCGCTTCGTCACCAACGGCGCGCGCGTGAGCAACCGGGTCGAGCTGATCGATCTGCTGCATGTCGAATTCGCCAAGCGCGGCGCCGCGCACTGGCTCGATGCGCTCGATCGAGCCGGCATTCCGTGCGGACCGATCCAGACCATCGATCAGGTGGTGCAGCACGAGCAGACCAAGGCGCTCGACCTGCTGCGCACCACCGACGACGGCGCGGCGACGATCGTCGGCGTGCCGATCTCGTTCGGCGGCGCGCGGCCCGCGCACACGGGCGTCACGCCGAAGCTCGGCGAACACAATCATCTGCTGGCGAAGACGCCACTGGAGACATCTTGAAACTTGCATCGCAACTGGCTGGCGCGCTCGACGCGCTGACGCTCGAAGAAATCGACGAACAGATCCTCATCGTCAAACTGAACCGTCCGGAAGTCTCGAATGCGATCAGCACGGCGATGGGCGACGAAATCATCCGCGTATTCGGCGCGCTCGAAGCGAACCCGGCGCTGTATCGCTGCGTGATCCTGACGGGCGCGGGCGAGCGCGCGTTCTGCGGCGGCGCGGACCTCAAGCAACGCGAAGGCATGACCGACGAGCAATTCGGCGTGCAGCACTATCTGTTCGAGCGCATGAACCGCGCGATCACTTATTGCCCGGTGCCGATCATCTGTGCGGCCAACGGTTCGGCGGTCGCGGGCGGGCTGGAACTGCTGCTCGCCTGCGACTTCGCCTATGCAACGGCGAACGCGATGTTCGGCTTCACGGAAGTGAAGCGCGGCATCATGCCGGGCGGCGGCGGCACGCAACAATTGCCGCGGACCATCGGTGTGCGGCGGGCGAAGGAGCTGATCCTGCGCGGCGCGAAGTTCACGGCGCAGGAAGCGCTCGCGTGGGGCGTCGTCAACCGTCTGTGCGAACCGGGACGTGTGCTGGCCGATGCCATCGACGCGGCGCGCGACATCTGCACGAGCGCGCCGCTGTCGGTCGCGCAGGCGAAGAAGGCGATCGACCTCGGCATGCAGGGCGACCTGCGCACCGGGCTGTATCTGGAAATCGAAGCGTACAACCGGCTGATTCCGACCGAGGATCGTCTCGAAGGCATCAGCGCCTACAACGAGAAACGCTCACCCCGATTCAAAGGCCGCTAGACCATAACGGCACGGCCGACCCGAAACCCGGATTCACCGGAGGAGACAGACATGACACCCGACATCGGCAGCTTCGACAGGCCGGACGCCGAAGCGACCTACGGCAAGATCACGCGCAGGCTCATACCGTTCCTGTTCCTGTGCTACGTGTTCGCGTTTCTCGATCGCATCAACATCGGCATCGCGCAGCTCGACATGAAGCACGACGTGGGCTTCAGCGATCTCACCTACAGCATCGGCGCGGGCATCTTCTTTCTCGGCTATGTGCTGATGGAAGTGCCCAGCAATCTGCTGCTCGCGCGCATCGGCGTGAAGCGCACGTTCTCGCGCATCATGATCCTGTGGGGCTTGATCGCGGCGGGCACGGCCTTCGTCACGCTGCCTTCGCATCTCTACACCGTGCGCTTCTTTCTCGGGCTCGCGGAGGCGGGGCTTTATCCCGGCGTGATTTTCTATCTGACGCGCTGGTATCCGGTCGAGCGGCGCGCCAAGGTGATCGCCATCTTCACCTGCGCGACCGGCATCGCGGGTCTTTTCGGCGGGCCGCTGTCGGGCGCGCTGATGACCTACTTCAACGGCTACTTCGGCCTGCATGGCTGGCAGTGGATGTTCATCGTGCAGGGCTTGCCGGCGAGCGTGCTCGGCGTGATCGCGTTCTTCTTTCTCGATGACGGTCCGCAGCAGGCGAAGTGGCTCACCGAGCGCGAGAAGGCCGTCGTGATTCACGACATTCGCCGGAGTTCGAGCGTTTCGACGACCCACACGGAGCACACCTTCGGCCGCGCGCTTAGGGACTTCCGCGTCTACGTGATGGGCTTCGTGTGGTTCACGCAGATCGCCGGCGTGTTCGCAATCGGCTTCTGGCTGCCGACGCTCATCAAGAGCGCGGGCGTGTCGAGCGCATTGCAGATCGGCTGCTATTCGGCGATTCCGTATTTCGTGAGCTGGATCGCGCTCATCATGCTGAACCGTCATTCCGACCGCACCATGGAGCGGCGCTGGCATTGCGCCATCGCGATGGTGTTCGGCGCGGCAGGCCTCGTCGTCGCGGCGTTCACGACGGGCAACCTCGCGCTGTCGCTGGCGGCGCTGTCGGTGGCGACGGCGGGCATCCTCGCGCCCAATCCGCTCATCTGGGCGATCTCGACCGATTACATTCGCGGCAGCGGCGCGGCGGGCGGCGTCGCGGTGATCAATTGTGTCGGCCTGCTCGGCGGCTTCGTCAGTCCGATGATCATCGGCTCGATCAAGACCATGACGAACAGCATGGCGGGCGGTCTCGGCGCGATCGCGCTGCTGATGGTGCTCGGCGCCATCGCCGCCGTGGTGCTCGCGCCTGCGACATCGACCGCCGCGGCGACCGCCGGACATACCGATGAAAGCAGCGATGCGGTCGCCGATGCGACGATCTGAACAGGAGCTCACATGAACGATAGAGAAGTGCAGATTCGCGAAGTCGGCTTGCGCGACGGCTTGCAGATGGTGCGCACCATCCTCACGAGCGAGCAGAAGCTCGAATGGTGCGCGCGCCTCGTCGATGCGGGCGTGACCGATATCGAAGTGACGTCCTTCGTGCCGCCGAAAATCGTGCCGCAGTTCGCGGACGCGGTCGAGGTCGCGGCAGGCGCACTTGCCATCAACGGCCTTCATGCCGCCGCGCTGGTGCCGAACCTGAAGGGCGCGCAGCGGGCATTCGACGTGGGCCTCGCCAAGGTGCATTACGTGCTGTCCGCGAGCAACGAGCACAACCTGAAGAACGTGCGGCGCAGCACGGCGGAGTCGGTGGACGACTTCGTGCGCATCGCGGCGGCGCGCGACGAACTGGGCCGCGATATCGTGCTCGGCGCGGGCGTGGCGACCGCGTTCGGCTGCACGATCGCGGGCAAGGTGGACGAAAGCATCGTGTTGGGACTCGTCGAAACGCTCATCGAAGCCGGCGCGCAGGAGATCACCATCGCCGACACGGTCGGCTATGCGAATCCCGCGCAGGTGCGTGCGCTCATGCGGCAGGTGCTGGCGCTTGCGGGGCAGGTGCCCGTCGCCTGTCACTTTCACGACACGCGCGGTCTGGGTCTCGCCAACGTCATGGCCGCGCTCGATGCGGGCGTGCGTGCGTTCGATGCCTCGCTCGGCGGGCTGGGCGGCTGTCCGTTCGCGCCCAACGCGACGGGCAACATCAACACCGAGGACACGGTGTTCATGCTCGAAGCGCAAGGTCTGCGCACAGGTATCGATATAGACGAACTGCTGGCGATTCGCGAGACGATCGCCGCATGGCTGCCGGGCGAGCCGTTCACGGGCGCGATCGCCCGCGCGGGATTGCCGAAGACCTTCGTGCATCGGGAGGCGATCACCGCGTGAGTCGCTCGAAGGCTTAGGACGCCGTCGCGAGCCGTTCGAGCAGATCGGCCAGCAGGCCGGGCGCGAGTACCATCGCATCGTGGCCTGTGTCGATGCTCTCCCAGCCCCAGTCCGGCTGCCGCGACCGAACGTGTTCGCGCACGTGCGCCAGCGTGTCGTACGAAGGATTCGCGCAATGCACGTAGGTGCAAGGCAGCGCATTGCCGGGCGGATGTTCGAGCAGAAGCGGCGTGGTATAGGTCGCCAGCGGATGCGGCGTGAGCCGCCGGAGAACCCAGCCGGCAAGCGGATGATCGTCCGGAATGCCGGTGCCCTTCAAGCCGCTGACCGGCATGCCGAGTGACTGGCCGCTTCCCCTCACCGATTCACGACGCTCGTCGACCACGCTTGCGGGCAGGACATCGAACGCGCACTGTCCGCTTTCCACGAGCAGGCTGTCGAGGAATACGATGGTGCGCAGCGCGTGGGGAATACGATCGGCGACGCCCGATGCAACGAGACCGCCATAGCTATGACCCACGAGCACGACATCGTTCAGTTCCTCTGCTTCGATGACGTTGACGATATCGGCGATGTTCACATCGAGCGACGTCGCCGATGCGATCAAGTGATGGCGCTCGCCGAGTCCGGTCATCGTCGGCGCCATTACGCGATGGCCGCGCCCGGTGAGTTCGTCCATGACGGATCGCCAGACCCAGCCGCCGTGCCAGGCGCCGTGGACCAGGACGAAGTTGAAGCGAAGCGGGGTATCGGGCGAGTCGTTCCGTGGGGTGTCGTTCAAGCCGGTCTCCTGATCGATGCATGCGTGCATGAAGGCACGGTGAATCGTCGCAGAGATAGAGCCGCTACGCAACCGATCGACGGGTGCTTCGAGCATAGCCGGTTACTGGTTATCACCGATATAACCCGGGCGTCTCACCTGATCGGTACTTTTCATTATCTTCGCGCATCGATGTTTCTTAGACTGACCTGATTGCCGGATTCTCGAGCCGATCACATTAGCCCAAGCCGCAAGACATGGAGACAGCGAGTGAACCAGTCCGTTCTAGAGTCCGATCCGACATCAGCCGATTCTCTCGAGTCCGGCTCGAGCGCAAGCGCGCGTGAGCGCGCGCTCTATTTGCGAGTCACGCTTCGCATCGTGCCGCTGCTCTTCGTGTGTTATGTCGTCGCGTTCCTGGACCGCATCAATGTCGGCTTTGCGAAGCTGCAGATGCAGGATGCGCTCGGCTTCAGCGATAGCGTCTATGGTCTGGGCGCCGGCATCTTCTTTCTCTCGTACTGCCTGCTGGAAGTGCCGAGCGCAATGCTGCTCAGGCGCATGGGCGCGAAGAAGACCATCGCGCGCATCATGATCTGCTGGGGAATCGTCGGAGCGTGCTCCGCGTTCGTGACGAATGTCCCTCAGTTCTATGTCGTCCGTCTGCTCCTCGGCGTCTTTGAAGCAGGCTTCTTCCCAGGCGTGATCTTCTACCTGAGTTCATGGTTTCCGGAGAGAAGGCGCGGCGTGATCATCGCGTGCTTCATGGTCGGCTTCCCGGTCGCGGGGCTCGTCGGCGGACCGGTGTCGGGATGGGCGATGACGAGTCTTGCGCACGTCGCCAACCTCGCCGGATGGCAATGGCTCTACATCGTCGAGGCATTGCCCGCGGTCGTGCTGGGTCTCGTCACGCTGTTCCTGCTGGACGACAACATCGAAAAAGCAAGATGGCTCACCGAAGCGGAGAAGAACGTGCTTCGTCAGGGCTTCGAAGTGGAGATGGAGCGAAAGCGCAGTGCCGGGCAGCATGGTCATGCGAAGCTCGCCGAGGCGCTTTCGGATCCGAAAGTCTATATGCTGGCGTTCATCGATTTCGCCTTTGTCTGCGGAACCTATTCGGTGACGTTCTGGCTCCCGACCGTCATGAAAGACGCGGGCATTTCGAATCTTTCCCTGCTCGGATGGCTTTCCGTCATACCGTACGGCATGGGCGCGATCGGCATGGTCGCGATAAGCCGAAGCTCGGATCGGATGCTCGAACGCCGGTGGCATGCGGCCATCGCGGGCTTCATAGGCGCCGTCGCGTTATTGCTCGTGTCGCATCCGACTAATTCTCCCGCGCTGACCGTCGGGCTGTTGACGGTTGCCTGCGTCGGCATCTTCGCCACGAACGTGCTCATCTGGTCGCTCGCAGCGGACTATCTGAATGGCTCTCCGGCGGCCGCGACGAGCATCGCTTTCGTCAATTGCATCGGCTTGCTGAGTGGTTTTTGCAGTCCGTTCGTCATCGGATGGCTCAAGACCGCGACGGGCACGCTCGTCAGCGGCCTTTACGTGATGACGGCAATACTCGTGGCGGGCATTCTCGTCATGTTGCTCGGTTTCAGAGGCCGGGGCGAAGCGCAGGCATGATCTGCAACGAGAGGACCGATGCACAGGATGACGGACGTATCGGCCGAATTCGATTCGACAGGAACAGACTGAGACATATGCACAACATTGCCATTCTCGATGATTTCCAGAACACCGCGCTTCGATTCGGAGACTGGGACAGCTTGCGCGAACACGCCAACATCACCGTCTTCACGAACACGATCAGTGACGAGGACGATCTGGTCGAGCGCCTGCAACCCTACGACATTCTTTGCGTGATGCGCGAGCGCACCTGGTTCACGCAACGCATCCTGTCCAGGTTGCCGAATCTGAAGCTGCTGGCAAGCACGGGGCCGTGGAACGCAGCCATCGATATCGAAGCCGCGCATGAACTCGGCATCACGGTTTGCGGGACCGCGTCGTCGCCAACGGCCGCGGCGGAACTTGCCTGGGCGCTCATCCTCGCGGCGACGCGGCACATCCCGAGCGAAGTCGCTTCGTTCCGCAAGGGAGGCTGGCAAGTATCGGTCGGTGGCGACCTGCATGGCAAGACGATCGGACTTCTGGGCCTCGGCTACACCGGCGGCGCGACCGCGCGGGTGGCGCAGGCTTTCGGGATGCGCACGATCGCCTGGAGCCAGAACATGACCCGGGAGTCGGCCGCGAAGCATGGCGCGCTTTACGTGCCGAAGGAGGAGCTGTTCGCCTCCAGCGATATCCTCTCGGTTCATGTACGGCTATCGGACCGAACGCGGGATCTGGTCGGCGAAGCCGAGCTGGCCACGATGCAACCGCACGCCTTGCTGGTGAACACCGCGCGCGGACCGATCGTCAACGAGCAAGCCCTGATCGATGCCTTGCGAGCGAAACGAATCGCGGGCGCGGCGCTCGACGTTTTCGATCAGGAGCCCTTGCCGGCAACGCATCCGTTCCGCTCTCTGGACAATGTGATAGCGACGTCGCACATCGGTTACGTCACCGATGAGTCTTATCGCATCTACTATGGCGAGTCGGTTGAAAACATTCGAGCCTGGATAGGCGGTACGCCCGTCCGCGTGCTTACGCCTGCGAAGCGCGAGATCAGTTACATCGCACAGAGTGCATAGACGCTCGTTTGCAGCCGACATGGCTGACACCGGCTAGGCGGCGCCCGCTTCGCCGTTTCGCCGCCGCGCGGCTTTCGTTTTTCGTTGCAGCGACGGAGACCGTTCGGTCAGGCTGGTCGCCGTGTCCTTCTCCGCGATGCCCGCAGCCAGAAACCGACGCCGATACTCAACCGGCGTCGTGTGCTTCGCGGCCTTGAACTGCCGATTGAAATTGGCGACATTCGCAAAGCCCGAGCGGGCAGCGATGACGGAAATGGGCAAGGACGTGTCGCCCAGCATCCGGCACGCATGGCCGATGCGAACCCGGGCGATATACCGACCGACGCTCTCGCCGATATGCTGCACGAAATAGCGCGTCAGCGTGCGTTCCGACAGGCTGGCCGCCGCGCAGAGCTCCGCGAGCCGAAGCGGTTCGGCGAAGCGGGCATCGATCATCGAAAGAACACGATTGATCCTCTCCGGTTCGTGACCGGATGGGCCCGCGTTCGTCTGATTGAACGCGCTCGGCGACGCGAGCGGATGGCCGGGCGCTTCGCCGAGCGTGCACAGAATATCGAGCGCCGCGCTCAGGCGTTCGCGCGGCGCGTTCGAGAGCAAGGGCCCGAGGCGGCCGCGCATCCATTCCCCCACAGCCGGCTCGAAAGCGAGTCCGCACGCCGCACGGCGCAAGAGCTTGCGAAGCGGCTCGTATTCGCGGCAGCAATCCGCCATGCGCCGCGCCCACTCGCCGTCGAACCAGATGACGATGGCGACCTGCGGCAAGCCGGAATCGATCGACCGGTTCGATGACCATGTATGCGGCAAATCCGGTGGCACGAGCACGAGATCCTCGGCCTGATAGTCGTTGACCGAGTCGCCGATGTAGCGCTTGCCCTGGCTGTTCATCGTCAGCGTCAGCTCGTATTCCGGGTGGTGATGCCATTCGAACGGAATGCGCGGAAGCCGCCGATGGTAAACCCGCACCGAACAATCCTCGCCGAACTCGACATGTTCGTACGCTGGTTTCATGGCCGAAAGTGCGAATGAATTGCCTGAATAGTATCACTCGCGCCTGCGCCGGCGTCATATGCTTTTCGCACAGAAATTTACGTGGAGACGATCATGGCGCTGAAAATCGATGACTTGTCGAGCGCGATCCGGCAGGCGAAAAAGGAACTGCGCGCGGCGCTGCCGAATTACCGGGAAGTCTTCGCCGAAGTCGAAGCATCGATCGGTGAAGAAGCGAAGCGAATCGCCGCGCAACGCGGTCGCGGAGAGAATGTCATTCCCGAGATTCAGTTCTCCGACATCGCCGGACAACGTGTGAGCGCCGATGAAATCGCGCTCGTCAAATCGCGCGGCGCGTGCGTGATCCGCAATGTCTTTCCTCGCGAGCAGGTGCAAAGCTGGGACGACGATATCGCGCAGTACGTCGAGCTTAACCATCTCGACAAGCGCCTCGAGAACCGCGCCGAAGACAAATACTTCGGGCAACTGGCATCGAGCAAGCCGCAGATTTACGGCGTGTACTGGTCGAAGCCGCAAGTGCTGGCGCGTCAGTCGGCGTCGCTCACGGCCGCGCGTGTCTTTCTCAACAAGCTCTGGCGCAACGAAAGCGACGGGCGCGTTCACTTCGATCCGGAACGCGTGCCCGTTTATGCCGACCGTCTGCGCCGCCGGCCGCCCGGCTCGGCGTCGCTCGGCCTGTCGGCGCATTGCGATGGCGGCTCGGTCGAACGCTGGATCGAAGGCAATTTCCGCAAGGTGTATCGCCATGTGTTCGCGGGCGACTGGCGCGATTACGATCCGTTCGATGCCGCCTTCCGCCCCGATGTGGAAGAGATCGCATCGCCTGCCGTCTGCTCGATGTTCCGCACGTTCCAGGGCTGGACCGCATTGACGCCGCAAGGCCCCGGCGACGGCACGCTGCAACTCGTGCCCATCGCCAACGCGATGGTGTACATCCTCCTGCGCGCCCTGCAGGACGATGTCGCCGACGACGATCTGTGCGGCGCGATGCCGGGACGCGCGCTCTCGATCAAGCCGGAATTTCACGCGCCGCTGTTCGAAGCGCTGTCGTCGATCCCGAAGATGGAAGCGGGCGATACGGTGTTCTGGCACAGCGACGTCATCCACGCAGTCGAAGACGAGCACAAGGGCGCGGGCTACAGCAACGTGATGTATATCGCCTCCGCGCCCGCATGCGCCAAGAACGATGCCTATCTCAAACGGCAGTCGCCGAGTTTCCTGAAAGGCGAAAGCCCGCCCGACTTTCCGGCCGATCATTTCGAAACCGATTTCACGGGCCGCGCGACTGTCGACGATCTGTCGCCGCTCGGACGCGCGCAACTCGGGCTCGACCTGTAGCCGGCAAAGAACGCGTCGCATCACTCATAAAGACAAAATCGGAGACTGCAATGAATCACTCACTGACGTCGGCGGCAGCGGCCGTCGCGCTCGTCATCGCCGGTACGCATGCGGCACTCGCCGCCGAACAGATTTCGGTCCTGCACTGGTGGACGTCCGGCGGCGAATCGAAAGCCATCCGCGTGCTCAAGGACGATATGAGCAAACAGGGCTACGAATGGAAGGACTTCGCTGTCGCGGGCGGCTCGGGCACGGCGGCCATGACGGCACTCAAGACGCAGGTGATTTCGGGCAATGCGCCATCGGCTGCGCAGATCAAGGGGCCGCTGATTCAGGACTGGGCCGACCAGGGCGTGCTCGTCACGATCGATCAGGCGGCATCGGACTGGAAAAGCCATACGCCCGCGCAGATCGACAAAGACGTGAAGGCGGGCGGGCACTATGTGGCGGCGCCTTTTTCGGTGCATCGGATCAACTGGCTATGGATCAACAAGGCGGACCTCGACAAGGTGGGCGGTGCGCCGCCCACGACATGGCCGGAGTTTTTCGCGCTCGCCGACAAGTTTCGCGCGGCGGGCATCACGCCTGTCGCGCACGGCGGTCAGCCCTGGCAGGACATGACGATCTGGGAGACGGTGGTGTTGTCGCAAGGCACGGAGTTTTATCGCAAGGCGCTCGTCGATCTCGATCAGAAAACGCTGACGTCGCCGAAGATGGTGCAGGTCTTCGAGACCGTGCAGACGATCCGGACTTACTTCGACAAGGCCTATCACGGCCGCGACTGGAATCTCGCCACCGCGATGGTGATCTCCGGAACGGGCGGCATGCAGTTCATGGGCGACTGGGCAAAAGGAGAGTTCGCCAACGCGAACAAGAAGGCCGATGTCGATTTCATCTGCGCGCCCGCGCCGGGCACATCGAACGCCTACACGTACACGGCGGATGCATTCGTGTTCTTTCAGCAGAACGGCAAGAAGGACGCGACGCCGGGACAGCTCGCGATGGCCAAGACGATCATGTCCCCCGAGTTTCAGGAGCAGTTCAGTCTCAACAAGGGCTCGATACCCGTCAGGCTCGATGTGCCGATGGACAAGTTCGATAGCTGCGCGAAGAAATCGCGGGCGGACGAACAGGCGACGATCAAGTCGGGCGGATTCTTTCCTTCACTGGCCTTCGGTGAACTTCAATCCCCGGTGACGGCCGGCGCAATCACCGATGTCGTGACGAATTTCATGAACTCGAACGAGGACGCGAAGGAGGGCGTGCGCAAGCTCGCCGCCGCGGCGAAGGTGAAGTAAAGGAATTCGATCAGAACCCGTACAACGCCGCCGGATTATCGACGAGTATCCTGCGGCGAGTCTCGTCCGTTTCCACGAGCCGCATCGCCCAGTCGAGCATGCGCGTGTTGTCGGGAACGGGCTTGACGTTGGGGTGCGGCCAATTCGATGCCCACACGCCGCGCTCGGGAAATCGTGTCGAAATCGTGCGAACGAGCCACGACACGTCATCGAAACCGGGCGCGCCGTCGCGCGAACTTTCGTACGGCGCGGACAGCTTGATCCAGCAACGCGGCCCGTCGAGCAGACGGCACAACGACGCGAACCCGGGGCTTTCCGGCGTGACCGGCGCGAGAAACTTGCCGAGATGATCGATCACGAGCTTCGACGGCAAGCGCGCGAGCATCGCTTCGTGTTGCGGCAGCGTGTGGCCGTCGAGTTGAAGATTCACATTCCAGCCGAGCGGCGCGATGCGCGCCGACATATCCACGAGCGCGTCCCACGGCAACACGCCGCCTGGAAGCATCATGAATCGCACGCCGCGTATGCCCGCATCGTGCAGACGCTGGAGTTCGTCATCGCCGACGTCGGGCGGCACGACCGCGATGCCGCGCGCGCCGTCGCCGAGCTGCGCGATGGCCGCGAGCGTGCAGCGGTTATCGAAACCGTATCCGGTCGGCTGCACGACGATCGCGCGCGAGAAACCCAGCGCGCGCTGCACGTCCCGATATGCCGAGGCAGGCGCGGGCGGCGGCGTGAACGTCGCGCTCGCGGCCAGCGGATAAGCCTTCTCGTAGACGTGGATGTGGCAATCGCACGCGCCTTCGATGTTCATCGCGCGGCCGCCTGCAAGTGGAAACCCGAAAGGCGGAACGCGTGCGCCGCATTCACCGCGCCGGCCGGCACGCGGCCCTGAAACAGCGCTTCGGTCTGCGCGACCGTTTCCATCGACTGATGCTCGATCGCGCCCGGCGTCAGTCCGCCGATATGCGGCGCGGCGATCACGCGCGGATGCGCGGCGAGCTTCGGCGCGGGCATCTGATCGGCGGCGCGGCCCACATCGAGCGCGCAGCCCGCCAGATGACCACGCTCCAGCGCGGCGAGCAACGCGTCATCGTCGACGAGCTCGCCTCGCGCGGCGTTGATGAAGTACGCGCCGGGTTTCATCGCGGCGAAGGTTTGCGCGTTCATGAGATTCGCGGTCTGCGCGTTGGCGGGCGCGAGACACACGACGAAGTCGGACTGCGCGAGCAAGTCGTCGAAGCGCACGTGATGCACGCGGGCATCGTCGACGGTCGCGTACGGATCGGACACGAGCACGCGCATGCCGAATGCCAGCGCGAGATCGCACAGATAGCGCGCAATCTGCCCGTAGCCGATCACGCCGAACGTGCTGCCGCGCAACTCGCGGCCCATCTTCGGCACGGGCGCTTCGTGGCGGTGATACGCCTCGGCATACGCGGTCGTGCCGCGTGCGAGATCGAGCATCGCGCCGACCACCCATTCGGATACGGAGGGCACGAAGCCCGCGCTCGCCTGCGTGACGAGCACGCCCATTTCGCTGGCGGCATCGACATCGACGGTGCGGATATCCACCGCGCAGCGCACGAAGGCGGCGAGCTTGGGCAGCGCGTCGAACAATGCGCGCGGCGCGGGCGTCTGCCGGTACGCGATGATGACATCGGCATCGCGCGCGGCGTCGGCGAGTTCGGCGCTCGTCAGTTCGCGGTCTTCGGCGTTGTACGCGACGTCCGCAAACCGCGCGAGCGCAGCCGATGCGCGCGCGCCGAAGTAATGGTCCAGCATGTGCCGGGGATGACTCACGAAAACCTTGTTCATATCCTCGTCCTGAATTGCTTCGCGGGCCGCGCGACCGACTCGCGCTCGACCAGCGTGATATCCGTGAAAAGCGCTTGTTCCGATGCGGGCATCGGTTCGTCGTGCGGACGCATCGCGCGTTCGACCATCGCGGCTGCCATCGCGGGCACCGGAAGCTGGACGGTGGTCAGCGCCGGGTTCGAGATCGCCGCGAGGAAATGCCCGTCCATGCCGACGATCGACACGTCTTCGGGCACGCGCAAGCCGCATTCGCGCAAGCCCGCCATCAGGCCGAGCGCCATCAGATCGTTGACGGCGACGACGCCCGTCGGACGCGCATCGTCTCTGGCGAGCAGACGCGCGAGCGCGCGGCCGTTCTCGGCGATCATCGAATCGCCGTATTCGTTCACCGGGCCGCTGTCGAGCACGCGCGCGTCTTTCGACAGGCCGGCTTCCTTCGCCGCCGAGAGAAAGCCGTCGATCTTGTCGCGGCGGCTCATCGTCATGCCGGTCAGCGTGGCGAAAGCGAGCCGCGTGTGGCCGTGCGCGATCAGATGCCGGGTCGCGATTCTCGCCGCCTCGAAATTGTCCGGCGTGACGTGCTCGACGCGCGTGGTCTCGCCTTCGGTCGCGCGGCGGTCGTAACTGACGACGACCATGCCGCGCTCGACGGCGGTTTCCAGATGGCGCTCGTTCGCGAGCGACGAGATCACGATCACGCGCCGCACACCCTGCGAAAGCAGGTCTTCGAAGAACGACGCTTCCTTCGCCGGATCGCGATACGTATTGCCGATCATCACGCGATAGCCGTAGCGCTCCTGCGCGCAGGTTTCGACTTCGCGCGCGATATAGCCGTACATCGGATTGGCGATCGACGGCACCAGAAGTCCGATCAGCGGCGTCTGCCCCGTCTTCAACTGACGCGCGAGCGTGCTCGGCCGGTATTGCAGCGCGCTCATCGCGGCCTGCACGCGCGCGAGCGTTTCCTGGCGCATCTGGTCGGTGCGGCCGTTGAGCACGTTGGATACCGTGCTGACGGACACACCGGCCTCGCGGGCGACATCCTGAATGGTGCTCATAAGGTTTTGCTTCTGCCGGCTACAGGCCGAGCCGGGTCGGCAACCACAACGAAAACGACGGCACCAGAATCAGCACCACCAGTGCGACGCACAGCACCAGGAGGTATTTGAGCATAGGACGCGCCACCGCTTTCATTTCCGTGCCCGTGATCGCGCAGGTCGCGAACAGGCCGAGGCCGACCGGCGGCGCGAACAGGCCGAGGCCCATCGCGACGACGATCACCGTGCCGAAATGCAGCGGGTTGATGCCGAGCTGCGTCGCGATCGGCGTGAGCAGCGGCCCGAAGATGATGAGCGCGGGCGCGCCTTCCAGCACCGCGCCGAACACGATCATGATCAGCACGGACAGCAGCAGGAACATCGTCGGGCCGTATTGATGCGCGAAGGCGATCATCGAATCGGACACGAGCGCGGGAATCTGCTCGATGGTCAGCGCGAACGACACGCTCGACGCCGCCGCCACGATGAACAGAATGCTGCTCGCCATCGACGCCGAGCGCACGAACACGCGCGCGACCGATTTCGGCGTGAGTTCGCGAAACGCCAGCCAGCCTACGACGAGCGCATAGACCACGGCGAACGCGGACACTTCCGTCGATGTCGCGATACCCGAGGTCACGCCCTTGCCGATCATCGTGATCATGACGAGCGCGACCAGCGCGCCGCCGGCAAGCGGCATCCACGCGCGCGGGTTGGTGAGCGCATCGGCGAGATTGATGCGGCGCCCGAAGATCACCGCGACGATCGCCAGCGCCACCGCCAGCACCGCAGCCGGCACGACGCCCGCGAGAAACAGCCCCGCGATCGAGATGTTCGCGACGAAGCCCATGATGATCATGTTCACGCATGGCGGAATGGTTTCCGCCATCACGGCGCTGCAGGCCAGCAACGCGGCGGCTTCGTTCGGGTCTTCCTTGCTCTGGCGCACGGCCGGCATCACGACACCGCCGACCGCCGCGATATCCGCGAGCTTCGAACCGGACACGCCCGAGAAGAACGCGGTCGCCATGATCGTGATGAGGCCGAGACCGCCGCGCACGCGTCCGAACATCCGCAGCAGGAGTTCGATCAGGCGCGAGGACATGCCGTTGGTTTCCATCAGCAGGCCGGCGAGCACGAAGAACGGAATCGCGAGCAGCACGAAGTGATCGGTGCCGGCCATCACCTGCTGCGAATAGACGAGCATCGGCAGGGACGGCTCAGCAAGGAAGTACAGCAGCGCCGAAAACGCGAGCACGAAGCCGATCGGCACGCCGAGCACGAGTCCGCCTATGAAGCCGGCCATCAGCAGGAAGCCCGGCCTGAGCGCGTGACCGGGCACGAACGCGTTCCACGCGAACACGGCCGCGGCGAGCAGCACGCAGCCGATCAGCGTGCCGAGCACGGTCTTGCGCGCGCCGTTGACGGCATTGGCGAGCGCGAACACCGTCATGAAGACGCTGCCGATCACGAGCGGATAGACGTTGATCCACGCGGGCAGGCCGCTCGGCGTCATCTGTCCGTAGGAATCGATCAGCAGCAGACACGACGACACGCACAGATTCCCCGCGACGCCCGCGATCACCCAGTGTCCGACATGCACGAGCGGGGTCTGCCAGCGTCTGGGCAGCATGCCGCGAAACAGATCGACGCCGACATGCTGGCTGCGCCCGAGCACCGTGGCGGCGCCGAAGAACACCAGCACGATCATCAGCGCGCCGGCGACTTCCTCGGCCCAGTCGAACGGATCGTGCAGAAAATAGCGGTAGATCACGGAGAGGAACACGACGAGCACGTCGGCCGCCAGCACGGCCGCGCACAAGTATTCGATCCAGTGCATGAGGCGCACGAGGCCGCGCGCGAGCACGGTCTCATGGCCGAAGCCCGGCGCGGCGAGCTGCGCCTCCGGCCCGGGCGTCGCGGAGAAAGTGGTCATGGTGTGCCTGCCTCGTTAGCCGCGCGTGGCGGCGATGGCGGTGAAGAGCGGCGCGGTCGCGGGATACTGCTTCGAGAAGCTCGCATACAACTGCGACTGCATCTCGCCGCGCGCGGTGTCGCGGTCGGCCTTCGACATCGGATAGAAGGTCATGCCGCGCTTTTTCAGCTCCTGCTCGGCGCTGGCAGCCGTCTGGATGGCTGCGACGCGCTGCTTCGCGGTCGCGTCCTGCGCCGCCTTCTGAAACGCGGGGCGCAGGTTCTCCGGAATCTTCGCGAGCGCGCGGCGGCCCATCGCGACGACGAGCGGGCTGAAGACGTGCTGCGTCTGCCAGCACGACTTCACGACTTCGTCGTACTTGCTCGCGAGCACGGTCGCGCAGTCGTGCTCGAAGCCATCGACGACACCTGTTTGCGCGGCCATATACAGCTCGCCGATGGGAATCGGCGTCGGCACCGCGCCCATCAGCTTGAAGGTCTCCATGAAGGCGGGCGTGGGCAGCACGCGCAGCTTCACGCCCTTGATATCGGCGAGCGATTGCGTGGGCTTCTTCGTGAACACGTTGCGCGCGCCGAACGAATAGCCCCACGTGAGCACCGAGCAGCCCGCGCGCTGTTGCAGCATGGTGTCGAACGACTTGCCGACGGTGCCATCCATCGCGCGGCCGACATGGTCGAAGTTGTCGAACACGTAGCCGAGATCGAGCATGCCGAGTTCAGGCAGCACGGTCGCCCAGATCGACGAGCCGGTGACCATCATGTCGACCGCGCCGACCTTCACCTGCTGGACGACGTCGCTTTCCTTGCCGAGCTGATTGTTCGGGAAATAGTCGATGCGAATCTGGTCGCCGACGCTGGCCTTCAGGTTCGCGGCGAGGTTCTGATACCACACGTAGTGCGCGGCGTTTTCGTTGGGCGGCATCGATGACGAGAGCCGCAATGCGACAGTGGGCTGGGCGCGCACGATCGCGGGAAAACCGGCTCCCGCCGCCGCGAGCGAGGCCGCCGAGGCCGTTTGAAGGAATCGTCGCCGGGAAATCGAATGCATGGTGTTGTCTCCTGGATGCCGCTCCGAGCGCGGGCGGACGGGTTCAGTGCGACACCACGAGGCGGCGCGACTGTATCGATTTAGTGTATCGATACAGTAAGTCATCGGATCGGGCGGTCAAATGGGCGTTTACCCGCAACCGGGGTTCACTATTCGTTGTGAGAAAACGAGGGAGCGTCGGTAGTAAAGTGAGCGCGTGTAGGAAAATCCGCCGGTGCGGATTTCGTGTCATGAAGATTCAAAGCAGCTACGGAGATAAGAATGACCAAGGTAAAAGTGGCCGGCTTCAGTGTTTCGCTCGATGGCTTCGCGGCGGGCACCGATCAGAGCCTGGATAATCCGCTGGGTGTGCGAGGCGCGGAGCTCTTTCAATGGTTTTTCCCGACGCGGACGTTTCGTCAGATGCAGGGAAAAGACGATGGCGACACGGGCCTAGATGACAGCTTCGCGCGACGCGCAATGGATGGCTTCGGTGCCTTCATTCTCGGCCGCAACATGTTCGGACCCGTTCGCGGCGAATGGCCGGACGAGGAATGGAAAGGATGGTGGGGCGATAATCCGCCTTATCATGCGCCGACCTTCGTGCTGACTCATTACCCGCGTGCGCCGATCGAGATGCTGGGCGGCACGACATTTCATTTCGTCTCGGAAGGCATCGAGGTTGCGCTGCAAAAGGCGCGCGAAGCGGCAGGCGAAAAGGACATCAAGATTGGCGGCGGCGCCGAAACGGTGAGGCAATACATTCAGGCCGGCCACGTGGATGAAATTCACCTCGCGTTCGCGCCGGTGGCGCTCGGCCAGGGGGAATCGCTTTTCAGCGGACTCGATCTGCGCGCGCTGGGATATCGGACGATCGAGCATGTTCCGACGGAGCGAGCCACACACATCGTTCTAGCGAAGTAGGTCGTCTGACCGGACGGTTCTCGGTCGAGAACCGTCTCTTGTCCAGCAGGTTAAAGAATACGGTCCAGTGCCTTGGCAAGCCTGTCCACGGAACCTTCGACGTCATGCAGTTTGTCCAGCCCGAACAGTCCGATGCGGAAGGTCTTGAAATCCGCGGGCTCGTCGCATTGAAGGGGAACGCCGGCCGCGATCTGCAAGCCGGCATCCGCAAACTTCTTGCCGGAACGGATGCCGTCATCGTCCGTGTAGCAGACCACCACGCCCGGAGCCTCGAAACCATCGGCTGCCACGCTCTTGAAACCTTTCTCGGCCAGCAGTGAGCGAATGCGCTTGCCGAGTTCGAGCTGCTCCGCTCTCACTTTGTCGAAGCCGTATGCTTCCGTCTCCTTCATGACGTCACGCAGAATCGTGAGGCCGTCCGTGGGCATCGTGGCGTGATACGCGAAGCCGTTGTTCTCGTATGCTTCCATGATTTGGAGCCACTTGCGAAGGTCGCAGGCGAAGCTGGTGCTGGTTGTCGAATCGATTCTCTCGCGGGCGAGCGGGCCGAGCATGACGAGTGCGCAGCAGGGTGACGCGCTCCATCCTTTTTGCGGTGCGCTGATCAGGATATCGATGCCACTCGCCTGCATATCGACCCATACCGTGCCGGAAGCGATGCAATCCAGCACGAACATTCCACCCACTTCATGAACCGCGTCGGCCACCGCGCGCAAGTAGGCATCGGGCAGCATCATCCCGGATGCGGTTTCGACATGCGGCGCAAACACCAGATCCGGCCTGTTTTCCCTGATCGCCGCGACCACTTCTTCGACCGGAGGCGGTGCATAGGCGGCCTGCCTTCCTTCAGCAACCGGACGCGCTTTCAGAACGATCGATTCCGCCGGAATGCCGCCCATGTCGAAAATCTGCGACCAGCGGAAACTGAACCAGCCATTGCGGATGACCAGGCACTTCTTGTTCGTCGCGAACTGACGGGCGACGGCTTCCATGCCAAAAGTCCCGCTGCCCGGGACGACAACGGCCGACTTCGCGTTGTAGACTTTTTTCAGGGCATCGGAGATGTCGCGCATGACGCCTTGAAAGAGCTGCGACATGTGATTGATCGATCGGTCTGTGTAGACGACCGAATATTCGAGGAGCCCCTCGCGGTCCACATCGGGAAGTAACCCTGGCACGTTTGCCTCCTTTGAATTACGAATTCGACGTTCAGAAACAGATTCTAACGAAAGCGACCCGCGGCTGACGTGACGACCATTGTGCCGCCAAATCGCGGGCTAACGCTTGAGCGCTGCCGCTTCGATAGGCACGCCCGTCGGCATGATGCAAAATACGCGCACGTCAATTGCGAGGATGGCTTGTGGGCGTTAATTTCGACCTGAACGATTTGCAGGCGTTTCGAGCCGTCGTGGAGACAGGCAGCTTTCGCAAGGCAGCGGAGGCTGTCAGCATTTCTCAACCGGCGCTAAGCCGGCGCATCGAGAAGCTCGAGGCGGCGCTCGGCGTGCGGCTCTTCGATCGGACCACTCGCAGCGTAATGCTCACCACCGTGGGCCGAGTGTTCGCCCACAGCGCGGAACAGCTTCTCGACGATCTCGATGTCGCATTGCTCGGCATCCGCGACGTCTCCAGCAGCCGCCTCGGTCACGTGACCATCGCTTGCGTGCCGTCGGTTGCCTACTATTTTCTGCCGAGCGTCGTGGCCGCCTATCACAGCCGCTATCCGCGGATCCGGATCAAGCTGCTCGATTCGAGCGCCAACGAAGTGCTCGGCTCGGTGATCAGCGGTGAAGCCGATTTCGGCGTCAGCTTCATGGGCAGCCAGGAAACCGAGGTCGAGTTCAAGGTCCTGCTGCAGGAACGGTTCGTCGCCGCGTGCCGTCGCGATCATCCGCTGGCAAGAAAGACGCGCGTGTCCTGGAATGAGCTTTATGAACACGAATACGTTTCCGTCGACAAGACTTCCGGCAATCGTCTGCTGCTGGATCAGGCGTTGACCAGCGTGTCGCCGGCCGCGCCGAGCGTGTGCGAGACTCGCCATGTCACCACCATGCTCGGCCTGATCGAAGCGGGACTGGGTGTAGCGGCCGTGCCGTCGATGGCGATGCCCATGCGTGACCATCCGATTCTCACGAGCGTGCCGCTCGTCGATCCGGTCGTGACGCGGCGGGTTGGCATCGTCAGGCGGCGGGGACGCCCGCTCGCGCCGGCTGCGCAACAGTTCTATCAGATGATCCTCGAAGCGAAACGCAGCGGCATGGGCCGTGCGGCGAAGAAGACCTCGAAGTGAACCTGCCAAGGCCCTTCAATCTGCTGTACGTACAGGTACTGCTCGGCATGGGGCTCGGCATGACCGTCGGCCACTTCTGGCCACAGACCGGTGCGGCGCTCAAACCGCTCGGCGATGCGTTCGTCGCACTGGTACGCATGATGATCGCGCCGATCGTCTTCTGCACGATCGTCACCGGCATCACGTCGCTGTCGAGCGGCTCGACAATCGGCCGGACCATCCTGAAAGCGCTGGCGTTGTTCTACTTCCTCACCATCGCCGCGCTCGTTCTGGGCCTCGCGACGGCGTTCGCGCTGCAACCCGGCGCCGGACTGCACATCGATCCACGCCATCTCGACGCGGCCGTTCTGGCGCAGTATTCGCCGCGCACGCAGCCGCGCGGGTTCGTCGAATTCGCGCTGCATGTGATTCCGAAGACGTTCGTCGGCGCTTTCGAGAAAGGCGAAGTGCTGCCGGTCCTGTTGCTCGCGCTGCTGTTCGGCTTCGCGTTGAACGCCAGCCAGAGCGCCGGGCAGCGGGTACAGGAATTCATCGACGGCATCGCGCACGTGCTGTTTCGCATTCTCGCGCTGATCATGCGGCTCGCGCCCGGCGGCGCATTCGGCGCGATGGCGTTCACGGTAGGCCGCTTCGGAATCCGATCGATCGGCTCGCTCGGCATGCTGATGGTGACGTTCTATGCGGCATGCCTGCTGTTCATCGTATGCGTGCTCGGGCCGCTCGCGCGCCTGCATGGCTTCTCGCTCTGGCGGCTGCTGCGCTACATTCGCGAGGAACTCGTCATCGTGCTCGCGACGTCGTCGACGACACCGGTGTTGCCGCGCCTCATCGTCAAGCTGGAAGCGCTGGGCTGCGACAAAGGGATCGTCGGTCTCGTGCTGCCGGCCGGCTATTCGTTCAACCTCGACGGCACGGCGATCTACCTGACGCTCGCTACGATGTTCATCGCCCAGGCGTGCGACGTCCAACTCTCCGCCGGCCAGATCGCGACGATGCTCGCGGTCATGCTGTTCACGTCGAAGGGCGCGGCGGGCGTATCCGGCAGCGGGCTGGTCGCGCTCGTCGCGACGCTCGCCGTCATCCCCGATCTGCCGCTGGCGGGTGTCGCGCTCCTGGTCGGCATCGATCGCTTCATGTCCGAGGCGCGCGCTCTGACGAGCGTGATCAGCAACGCCTGCGCGGTGATCTTCGTATCGACGTGGGAGCGCGCCTGTGACCGGGCGCGCCTGAAGAAAGCGTTGAGCGTTGCGCGCGAGCCGGAAGAACCGCTCGATCAGCCCGCCGACCTGCCGGGCTGAATCGTTGCCGTCGCCTCAATGCGTGGCGACGGAATCGAGCCCGGTCGATGTCACCTCGGGCTGAACGGCGGGCGACGCGAGATAGTCGAGCAGCGCTTTCGCCTCCTTCGGATGCTGTGCGCCGACCGGTATGCCCGCCGCAAAACGCGTGACGGATTGCACCGACTCCGGAATCTTGCCGACGTACGCCGCGCCCTTCACCGGCAGCAGTTCGCTCACCTGCTGAAAGCCCACTTCGCAGTCGCCGGTCGCAACCACCGACGCCACCGGGATCTTCGGAATCATTTTCGCCTTGGCCTTCACCTGGTCCTCGATGCCGAGCCGCCTGAACAACTCGCGCTCGATATAGAGGCCGCTCGCGCTGTCCGAGTAAGCGATCGACCGGGCATGCAGCAACGTCTCCCTGAGCGCCGCCTCGGACCCGATATCGGCCTTGGGCGCTCCGTCGCGCACCACCATGCCGATGCGCGAATCCGCGAGTTCGACGCGTGAATCGGGCATCACCTTGCCTTGCTTGATCAGGTCGTCGAGCGCGTAGCCGACCATGATCACGACATCGGCAGGCTCACCGCGCTGAAGACGGTTCGGAATGGCTTCCGGCGACTTGCCCATCGACGGGCCGAGCGCGGTGTCGAGCGTATTGCCCGTCGATGCCGCGAACTTCGGGCCGAGCAATTTGTACGCTGCGGTGAACCCGCCGGAGCTCATCACATGCAGATCGGCGGCCTGTACGTTTGCCGCCGCGACGGCGCAGCCGAGCAGCGCGGCGGTGCAGCATTTCAGCAGGATGGATTTCATGTTCGAACGCATCCGATATGTCAGGACGCCACTTGCAACGCCACAGGACGGCGCCGAAACAGCATCAGCGTCGCAGCGAGCCCGCACACGGCCGCGAAGCTCATCCAGTAGCCGGGCGCGGCCTTGTCGCCGGTCATGTGAATCAGCGCGGTCGAGATGACAGGCGTGAATCCGCCGAAGACCGCCGTCGCGAGGCTGTAGGCGAGCGAGAATCCGGCGACCCGCACTTCGACCGGCATCACTTCGGTGAGCGCGACGACCATCGCGCCGTTGTACATGCCGTACATGAACGAGAGCCACAACAGCACGAGCAGCATGTTGACGAAGCTCGGCGCGTGGGCAAGCAGCGACAGCGCGGGATAGGCGGTCGCGATCGCCAGAATCGTCATCGCGAGAAGGAGCGGGCGGCGACCGATCCGGTCCGACAGCGCACCGCCGATCGGCAGCCAGATGAAGTTGGAGATACCCACGCACAGCGTGACGAGCAGGCTGTCGGCGGTGCTCAGATGCAGGACCGTCTTGCCGAAGGTCGGGGCGTACACCGTGATCAGATAGAAGCTCGTGGTGGTCATCGCGACCATCAGGACGCCGGCGATCACGACAGTCCAGTTTTGCACGAGCGTGGCGAAGACTTCCTTCATGCCCGGACGATGCTGGCGCTGCTTGAATTCTCGCGTTTCCTCGAGATTGCGCCGCAGAATGAAAATGAACGGCACGATCATGCAGCCGACGAAGAACGGCACGCGCCATCCCCACGCGGCGATCGTCGCCGTGTCGAGCCATTGGTTGAGCGCGAAACCGAGCGCCGCCGCGACCACGATCGCCACTTGCTGGCTGGCGGATTGCCAGCTCGTGAAGAAGCCCTTGCGTCCGGGCGTCGCCATCTCGGCAAGGTAGACCGATACGCCGCCCAGTTCCGCGCCCGCCGAGAAGCCCTGCAGCAGGCGGCCGATCAGAACCAGCGCCGGCGCAAAGAGTCCGATCGACGCATAACCGGGGACGATCGCGATCAGGATGGTGCCGGCCGCCATGATCGACAGGGTGACGATCAGGCCCTTGCGCCGGCCGACCTCGTCGATATACGCGCCGAGGATGATCGCGCCCAGCGGCCGCATCAGGAAGCCGGCGCCGAATACCGCGAAGGTCATCATCAGCGAGGCGAACTCGCTTCCCGCCGGGAAAAAGACGGAGGCTATCTGCGTGGCGTAGAAGCCGAACAGGAAGAAGTCGAATTGTTCGAGGAAGTTGCCTGCTGTCACGCGCAGCACGGCGGATGCCTTCGATTGAGTGGAAGCGAGGGGCGTAGGGGAAGGGTGCATCGAAGTGTCTCCAGATATTCTTGGCTTGCGGTGTTCGGGCGATTTATTGTTTGCCGAATACTCGCCCGAACCTCGCGACACGATAAGTGCTATTTTTGGAACGATTGATGTGCGCCAGTTATCAATGCCGATCCGGCGCTCGTGCCTCAGTGACCGCGAGGATGCGCAAGGAAGAAGCGCACCATCTCCGCGCTGGCATTCGGTCCGGTGGGGTCCGTATAACTGCCGTTCGAGGAACCGCCCGACCACGCATGAGGCGCGCCGTGAATGGTCCACAATTCCGCGGGCGTGCCTTCAGGCGATTTCATGCGCTGGACTGCGTGCTTGCGTGCGCCGGTGTCGGTGGATGAGCGATGTCCCGCTTCGGCTTCGCTCGGCGTGAATCCGCGCAACAGTTCGGTCGCGTTGACGGGATGCACTGTCGCGTCGGCATCGCCGTGAAAGACGATCAGCGGGCATCGGGATGTCGATGTTGCGGCCTTCGGCTTGGCCTTGCCGCCGCGCATGGCCGCGAGCGCGGACGGCAGATCGTGTGCGCATCCGACAGGCAGGCCCGAGTGGACGCCCGCCGCCGCGTACAGATCCGGGTAGCGCTGCGCCATGACTGCCGCCATCGCGCCACCGGCCGACAGGCCCGCCACATACACACGCTTCGGGTCCACGTTGTGTTGCGTCATGATCTCGCGCGTGATGCCCGCTATCAGCGAAGGCTCGCCCTGATCGCGTTGCTGATCCGACGGCTTGAACCAGTTCCAGCACCTGGACGGATTCGCGCCTTGCGGTTGAATCGGATACGCGACCATGAAGCCGTGAGTTTCGGCGAGTGCGTTCATCTGCGTGCCTGCTGCGAAATCGTCGGCGTCCTGCGTGCATCCGTGCAACATGACGACGAGCGGCAGCGGCTCGTCGCGATAGCTGCTCGGTACGTAAAGCTTGTAGCTGCGTTGACCCGCGCCGTTCGCATAGTGTCGGGTGCTGAAGTGCCCGCGATCCTGCACGTCGGCGTCTGTTCGAGCGGGCTGCGAGGGGCGCCGGGCGCGAAAGACATCGGTGAAGCGCGTTCGCGCCTTGTCGATGTCGATACCGATATCGGCGTCGTTGTGCGTGCGTGCCACGTTCGTCTGCTCGCCGTGCATGGCGCGCTTCACGATTTCAGCCGCCGCGGCGGGATCATTCTTGCGAAAGAGCGCAAACGCCTCTTTCATCGAGTCGAGAAAGCCTTCGTTGAGTTTCATGTTTTCCATTGCCGAGTATTGGGTGAGGCCGCTATCGGATGCGATCCGCCAGCGCAGCCTTGACTGCCGGTGATGCGTGCAGCGCGCCGCGAACCAGGATCGAGTCGATCGTTGCCAGCGCGAGTTCGGGCGATACGTCGCTGGCGATGCTGGCAAGACCCAGCACCTGGATCTTGAGCCGCTGATTGGCGGCGCGCGCCGCTTCGAGGTCCTGCTTGGAAAAGTACTGGAGGCCCAGCACCAGTTCGCGTCGCGTCACGGTGTCCTTGACCACCGGCGCGTGAATGGACAACTGGTTGCGGATTGCCGTCCGGATGAGATCGGTCCGGTTCGAGTAAAAGCCTTCCTCCACGAGCAAATCGATCTGGCCCAGGTCGATCGGGCCGAGATTGATCGTGATTTTTTCGGTATCGCTGCCTCGGGAGCGATCGACCGGTTCTTTTGCCATATAGTCCTCTTGCCTTCCGGATACCATCCATATGGATGGTTATAGGCTGATTTCAAGGAAGAGGCAACGAAAGATTTCGATTTGGCTCGTCACCGGCGGAACAAGCCGCGCGCAGGTGTTCGGTCCGAGGGGGATCGTGAGATGATTGATAAACGCGCGCCATCATCCATCGCTCGAACAGACCGCTTTACAGCAAAGAGACGCGTGCACGTTCGAGCAGATCCAACCTTGCCACCAAACGACCATGAATAAGGGAAAGACGAAACTGACGCGTCAGGATGCCGAGCGCCTTTTCGAGGGGCTGCCCCCGTCGAATGCGAAAGTGTCGAGCCGGCCCGAGAATCCTTTCGGACCGGCGGCGTCCGACGTCGTCAAACGCGTCGAGGACGAATCCGCCCTCTGGAAGGACAGCCTGATTACGCTCCCGATCGCCATCGAGTTGCCTGCGGGCTACGCGTCGGTGGCTCGCCTGCGCGAAGCGGTCACGCGAGCGTGGCGCGTGAAGTGGGTGAGGGAGACCAAAGACGAGGTCGTCGCCGATTTTCCCGACGGATGGACCGCTGTTCGCCCGAAAAGCGGCCCCATCGAGTTGCGGGATCCGTCCGGCGTGGTCCGCGGCGTATTCGGCTGGGCCAAGGACGCCGAGCTCAGAATCCTGCCGCGCTATCTCATCGAATCGCAGGCAAACAGCTCGAACGGACTCGGCAGCGTGCTGATTCGCGATCGCGGGAACGGCCGGATTCTCGAGCGCTCTTCGACCTGGTCGGCGCGCACGGGTGTCAATCATCCGGATTGGCCCAGACTTGAAGCGTGGCTCGACCAACGCTATCCGGACCATCATGACCCGCTTCGATACTGGGACGATTGCGAGGAAAATCTTCGAGGCTGAGCGCGTCCGGATTCAGGCGTCCGCGACTATTTCGCGTCGCGCGTTTCTGCGCAGCACATCGGCGGGCACACCGTAAGTTCGAACGAACGCGCGACGCATGCGCTCCCTGTCCGCAAAGCCCGTCTCCTGAGCAACGACGTTGATCGTATGCCGGCCTTGCTCGATCATGAATCTTGCCGCTTCCAGCCGAAGCTGTTCGACCGCCTTCGCCGGCGATTGACCGGTTTCGGCCAGAAACGCGCGGCTGAACTGCCGGGGGCTGAGGTTGGCCACATCCGCGAGTTCGTCGATGGTGAGCGGATTGCGCAGGTTGCGCCGTATGTGCGCCAGGACCAGTTCGATTCGATCCGACTTCGGCGTCATGTCGAGCAAAGCCGAGTGTTGCATCTGCCCGCCCAGCCGGCGCTGATTCATGACGAGGAGCCTCGCGACCAGCTTCGCGGCATCGGGACCGAGGTCGTTATCGAGCAGGGCCAGCGCAAGGTCGATACCGGCTGTCATGCCCGCGGAGGTCCATATCGGACCGTCGTTGATGAAGATGCGGTCCTCTTCCGTGACGACATCGGGGAAACGTGCCCTGAACTCCGACGCATGCGCCCAGTGCATCGTCGCGCGCCGGCCGTTCAGAAGTCCCGCCTCCGCAAGCACGAATGCGCCGCTACAGATGGAGGCCACGCGTCTCGACGCTTTCGCGGCCTCTTTCACGAACGCGATCACAGCCGGATCGAATGGCGGAATCCGCATCTCGGTGATCGAGCCCACGATGACCGTATCGAATGCCGTCTCTTCGAATGCCGTGGTTTGCAGCGTCATTCCGCCGGACGATACGACGGGTCCGCCGTGTTCGGACAGCAGGCGAATGTCATAGCACGGGCCTCGCGGCGGCATGTTCGCAAGCTCGAACGTGGTGAGCGCGGCGAGACTCATCAGCTGAAATCTTTGCGGCACGATGAAGCCGATCCGATGCATATCCACTCCTGCCTTTCGTGATCCGGACGCGGTTGCCAGCGAGCCCGATCGCGACTCGCGCCCACGCGACGGATGGCACGAATGGTGGCAACAACGACATACATGCTAATGGCTCGCGGCGCTAAGGTATAGGCACTTCTTCAACCGCCAAGGAACGACGTCATGTCGAAAATCATCCGGGCCGCAGCCGTGCAGATCGCCCCCGTCCTCTATAGCCGCGAAGGCACCGTCGCCAAGGTCGTCCAGAAAATTCTGGAACTCGGCCGGCAGGGCGTCCAGTTCGCGACCTTCCCCGAAACCGTCGTTCCCTACTACCCGTATTTCTCGTTCATCGAATCTCCTTTCGCCATGGGCGCCGAGCATTACAAGCTGCTCGATCAGGCCGTGACGGTCCCGTCTGAGACGACCCGCGCGATCGGCGAAGCAGCGCGACAGGCGGGGATGGTGGTGTCGATCGGCGTCAACGAGCGCGACGGGCGCACGCTCTACAACACGCAGTTGCTGTTCGATGCCGATGGCACGCTGGTGCAGCGACGTCGCAAACTCTCGCCGACTTATCACGAGCGCATGGTCTGGGGGATGGGCGACGGCTCGGGCTTGCGCGCGGTCGATACCGCCGTCGGCCGCGTAGGCCAGCTCGCCTGCTGGGAACACTACAATCCGCTCGCGCGTTACGCGCTGATGGCGGACGGCGAGGAAATCCATTCGGCCATGTATCCCGGCTCATTCGCCGGCGATCTGTTCTCGGAGCAGATCTCCGTCAACATTCGTCAGCACGCGCTCGAAGCAGGCGCGTTCGTGGTCAACGCGACGGCGTGGCTGACGCCCGAACAGCAACAGCAGATTCTGCTCGATACGAACACGTCGCAGATCGGCCCGATATCGAGCGGCTGTTTCACCGCGATCGTGTCGCCGGACGGCGAGTTCATGGGCGGCGCGCCGCTGCGTGAAGGAGAGGGCGAGATCATCGCGGATCTGGATTTCTGGCAGATCGACAAGCGCAAACGCATGATGGATTCGCGCGGCCATTACAGCCGCCCCGACGTGCTCGGACTCGTGATCGACCGGGCGCCGAAGACGCACGTCATCGAACGTTCATTGCACGCGCCGGCAGAGGCGTCGCCCGTGGACCTGGAAGTTTCCGCCTGACGCGCCATGCGCTCCTGCGAGCGCGTATCGATGGCCGAAACGAAATCAATCGGGCGGCTTCGCCCGAACAACGTGGAGTGAGCAGAATGGACTTCAACGATGTCATGCTCGAGCGCAATGCCGAATTCGCTGATACGGCTTTCTCGGCCGAACTCAAGATGATGCCGTCGACCGGAACCGTGATCGTCGGCTGCGTCGATCCTCGCGTCGATCCGGTGCACGTGCTGGGTTTGAAGCAAGGCGAAGCGGCAGTGATTCGCAATGTCGGCGGCCGGGTCAACAAGCCGCTGCTCGAAACGCTGGCGGTGCTGGCCGTCGTCGCGAAAGCGGCCGGACGTCCGGACGGCGCCCGCAATCTGGTTCTGCTCCAGCATACGGACTGCGGGATCATCGGTTGTCACAGGCATGCGCCGGCCTTGCTGGCGAAGCATCTCGGCGTCGAAACGGACGCGCTCGACGAGCTTGCCATTACTAAGCCCTACGAAGCAGTCGCGCTCGACGTTGCAGCACTCAGGGCGAACAAGGACTTGCCGGACAGCCTGATCGTGTCGGGGCTCGTCTACGACGTCAAGACCGGCCGTATCGAGACGGTCGTTCCTGCCGCGCCCTTGCGTGCGCCCGCAGCCTGAAGTGCCACGCCGGATCGGTCAGCGCGTGAACTCTTTCGCCGACATCAATTTCGCATACCCGAAACGCAGCGCCGCCATGAAGGCCGCATGCACGTGCGCTGCCGGGACATGCACGCCATCGAATTCGAGATCGTGCGTCGCGCAGGCATCGTGGATCACGGTGGTCGCGTAGCCGAGGTCCACCGAATGACGCGTGACCGCGTCGATGCACATGTGGCTCATGTTCCCGACGACGACAACGGTTTCGATACCATTCGCCTTCAACACGTGCTGAAGGTCGGTCTCGCGAAACGGATTCATGTGGTGTTTCAGGATCACTCGCTCGCCCGGAAGACTCGCCGCCTTCGGATGAAGCTGCGCGCCTTCGGTATCCGGCACGAAGAACGGCGCGTCCTTCGCCAGAGTCTCATGTCGAATATGAACGACGAGGTCGCCGTTCTTTCGCGCCTGCGCGAGCACGGCGGCTGCATTGTCCGCGGCAGCATCGACTCCGTTGAGAATCCACTTGCCTCCCGGAAAGTAGTCGTTCTGAATATCGACCGCGATAAGCGCCTGCTTTGTCATGCTTCCTTCTCCGCGTATGGGGATTGATGTCGTGCACCGCATGCTGCGATGCGATAGAAGGATCATGACCAATCCGACGGGATAGGGGAATGGCCCGATAGCGCAAACCACAATTCTCGCTTCGAGAATAATGTGAAGGCGACAGCGCATGCGCGGCGCGATGCATGGTCATCGCGATCGGCGATGGTGCCTTTCCAAAAGACCACGAACAACCGCGCTCGCCTGGTCCATGATGCTCGCAAACCACAACCGATTGCGATAGCGCATACCCGCGCTTGCCGCAGCCGGCAGATCGATGGAGCGAGACGAAGCAATGCAACTCGACCAGAAAAGCGATGGTCCGCGGACGCTTTACGACAAGATCTGGGACAGTCACCGCGTGATGTCCCGCGACGATGGACAGGATCTGCTATTCATCGACCGGCATTTCATCCACGACGTCACCGCGCAGTCGTTCGACCTGATGCGCCAGCGCGGGCTCAAACCTCGCTCGCCCGAGCGCATCTTCGGCACGGCGGACCACTACGTTTCCAGCACGGCAAACGACATCGCGGCAGTCGCCGATCCCGAACGGCGCGCCATGATCGAAGCGCTGCAACGCGACACGGCCGAGTCGCGTATCACCCTGTTCGACATGAACGACCCGCGACGCGGCATCGTGCATGTCGTCGGACCCGAGCAGGGGCTGAGCCTGCCGGGCATGACCGTCGTCTGCGCCGATAGCCACACGTCGACGCACGGAGCAATGGGCGCGCTGGCATTCGGCATCGGTGCGACGGAAGTGGCCCACGTGCTCGCCACGCAATGCCTGTGGCAGCGCAAGTCGCGAAACATGCGCGTCACCCTCGACGGCGAGCCGGGTGCGGGCGTCACCGCGAAAGACCTGATCCTCGCCGTGATCGCGCGGATCGGCGTGGCCGGGGCGGTGGGACACGTGATCGAATATGCCGGCTCCGCGATCGCGGGCTTGTCGATGGAAGGGCGGCTCACGCTGTGCAACATGACCATCGAGGCTGGCGGTCGCGCGGGCATGATCGCGCCGGACGAAACCACGTTCGCCTATCTCGACGGGCGTCCCTACGCGCCTTCGGGCGACGAATGGAACCGGGCAATGGCGCACTGGCGCACCTTGTTCACCGACCCCGGCGCGACGTTCGATCGCGAAGTGCACATCGACGTGGCCGGCATCGCCCCGATGGTGACCTGGGGCACGACGCCCGAATATGCCTGCGCCATCGACCGCCGCGTGCCCGATCCCGCGATGCAGCCCGATCCCGATCTGCGCGCCGCGATGTCGCGGGCGCTCGACTACATGGGACTGGCCCCGGACGAAGCGCTGGAAGGCGTGGCGATCGACAGGGTGTTCATCGGCTCGTGCACCAACGGGCGCATCGAGGACATGCGCAGCGCGGCGGCGGTCGCGCGTGGCCGCCACATCGCGCCCGGCGTCGAGGCGTGGGTGGTGCCGGGCTCGCACGAGGTGCGCACGCAGGCAGAGGCCGAAGGGCTCGACCGCGTGTTCAAGGACGCGGGCTTTCAGTGGCGTTTCCCCGGCTGTTCGATGTGCCTCGCGACCAACGGCGATATCGCCGCGCCCGGGCAGCGCTGCGCGTCCACGTCGAACCGCAATTTCGTGGGCCGTCAGGGGCCCGGCGTGCGCACGCATCTGATGAGCCCGGCGATGGCGGCGGCCGCTGCGGTGACCGGCCGCCTGACCGATGTGCGCCGCCTCCTGGGAGCCTGACATGGAAAGCCTCACGCACCTCGACGCAGTGGCGGCGCCGATCGTCGCCATCAACTGCGATACCGATCAGATCCTGCCCGCGCGCTACCTGCAAAAACCCCGCTCCGACGATTTCGGCCAGTTCCTGTTTCGCGCGCTGCGCTTCGGCCCGGACGGCGCGGAACAGCCGGACTTCGTGCTCAACAGGACGCCTTTTCGCGAGTCGCGCATCGTCGTCGCCAACCATAACTTCGGTTGCGGCTCGTCGCGCGAACACGCGGTGTGGGCGCTCTACGACTACGGTTTTCGCGCGGCGATCGCCCCGAGCTTCGGCGATATCTTTTTCATCAACTGCCTGAAGAACGGACTGCTGCCCATCGTGTTGCCGGAGGCCGTGGTCCTGCCGCTCTTGGAGGCGCTGTCGGCCAGTCCCGGCAGCCGCATCGCCATCGATCTGCCCGCGCAGACCGCGACCTTGCCCGACGGTTCGTCCCATGCCTTCGACATGGAGCCCTTCGCAAAGGAGTGTCTGCTGCGCGGGATGGACGAGATCGACTACACGCTTTCGCATCGGGACCGCATCGATGCTTTCGAGCGCAATCGTGCCGGAGACTTTTGAAGGCGCGCGCTTCCTGAAATCGACCAAGGAGAAGTACAGATGAAGATTGCAGTCATGCCCGGTGATGGTATCGGTCCCGAAGTGGTGGCGCAGGCGCTCAAGGTGCTGCGGGTCGTGGCGCCTCAGGCCGAGACTCAGGAGGCGCCCATCGGCGAGGCGGGCATTCAGGCGCATGGCGTGCCGCTGCCCGAGCCCACGCTCGCGATGGCGCGCAAGGCCGACGCCATCCTGTTCGGCGCGGTTGGCGTGGCCGATGAAGCCGCGATCGAGCGCAAACGCCGTCCCGGTACCGGCTTGCTGCAATTGCGCGAAGCGTTGACCCTTTACGCCAACTTCCGCCCGGCCTACATGTTCCCGGAACTCATCGGCGCTTCGACCTTGCGGCCCGAAGTGGTCGACGGGCTGGACATCGTGATCGTGCGCGAGTTGAACGGCGACGCCTATTTCGGCCAGCCGCGCGGCTTCGAGATCAATCAGGCGGGCGAGCGGGTCGGTTTCAACACGATGCGTTATTCCGAATCCGAGGTCGAGCGGGTCGCGCATGCCGCGTTCCGGGCGGCGCGCCGTCGTCATCACAAGCTGTGCTCGGTGGACAAGGCGAACGTGCTGGAGGCGAGCCAGTTGTGGCGCGAGGTTGTCACGCGTGTCGGGCAGGATTACCCGGACGTCGAGCTGAGCCATCTCTTCGTGGACGCCGCCGCGATGATGCTGATGCGCCGGCCCAAACAGTTCGACGTGATCGTCACGGGCAACCTGTTCGGCGATATTCTCTCGGACGCCGCCGCGATGCTGACCGGTTCGATCGGCATGCTGCCTTCGGCTTCGCTGGGTTACGAGCGCAAGGGGCTGTACGAGCCGGTGCACGGTTCGGCGCCGGACATCGCCGGCAAGGACGTGGCCAATCCGCTCGCGGCCATCCTGTCGCTCGCGATGATGCTGCGCGAGAGCTTCGAGATGGACGATGCGGCGAGCCGCGTCGAACAGGCTGTACGCGCGGTGCTGGCCGCAGGCTACCGCACCGCCGATATCCGCCAGGACGGCACGCAATGCGTCGGCACCCGCGACATGGGCGATGCGGTGGTCGAGGCGCTTCACAGGCAGGCGGCCTAGTCGGATTGCATCAGGCGGACCGGGTTCGGCATGAGGCCCGGTCATCCCAGGCAGTTCGTTGCACCAGAAAATCCCGCGAAAGGGAGGAGACGATCATGAAGCTGAAACTTGGCATTGCGCTGTGCGCAGCGTTCGGGCTTGCCTTCGGTTCCGCCACGGCCGTGGCCAAGGATGTGCCCGAGAAGCCCGACCTGCACATCGCGGCGGCTTCGACAGGCATCACCTATCTGCCCATGCTCGTCGCCAAGACGCGCGGCTACTTCAAGGACGAAGGGCTCGATGTGACCATCGCCGCCTTCTCCGGCGGCTCGAAGACGCTGGAGGCGCTTCTTGGCGGCAGCTCCGACATGGTGGCGGGCGCCTATTCGAACACGATCACGATGGCGACCAAGGGCCAGCATCTGGTGGTGGTGGCGGCGCAGGTCATCTGTCCCGGCTGGATCTTCGGCGTTTCCCAGAAACGCCAGGCCGAGGTCAAATCGCCGAAGGATCTGAAGGGCATGCGCATCGGTGTGAGCGCGCCGGGTTCCAGCACGCACATGGCGGTCAACTACATCCTGCACAAGGCGGGACTTCAGTCTTCGGACGTGTCGATCATCGGCGTGGGGCAGGCGGCGGGAGCGGTGGCGGCGGTGCGGGCGGGACAGATCGATGCGCTGATCGTCAATGATCCGAGCGCCACGATTCTCGTCAAGGACGGCAGCCTCAAGCCGCTGGAGAACATGCGCACCGCCGACGGCAACGTCAAGGTGTTCGGCTCCGACTACCCCGAATCGAGCCTGTTCGCGACGCAGGACTTCGTCAACAAGAACCCGAAGACGGTGCAGGCCGTCGCCAATGCGATCGTGCGGGCCGAGAAGTGGATCGCGAAGGCCACGCCGGAGCAGGTCGCGGACAACGTGCCTCCCGAGTTTCTGGGCGACAACAAGGCGCTCTATGCCGAGGCCTTCACGAACAGCCGCCGCTGTATCGCGCAGAACGGAGAGATCACGGCCAAGGGCGCGCAGACCGTGCGCGACGTGCTGGCGGCGTTCGATCCGACCGTGGCATCGGCCAAGATCGACCTCGCCTCGACCTATGACAACCGGTTCGTCAGGAAGGCCGCGGAGATCCAGCCATGAGCACCGCGACCTGCAGCATCCCGATCGATAGCGGACAAGCCGCGCGGCGCGAAGCCCTGCGCTTCGACAATGTGACATGCACCTTCGCGGGCAATGGCAAGAACGCGCAGACCTACACCGCCATTGCTGGGGGGAACCTGACGATCGGCGATGGAGAGTTCGTCTCGATCGTCGGGCCCACGGGCTGCGGCAAGTCCACGCTGCTGAATGTCGCGGCGGGACTGACCCGGCCTTCTTCCGGCAGCCTGAGCGTGTTCGGCGAGAAATTGACGAACGGCCTGAACAGGCAGGCCGCCTATCTGTTCCAGGTCGACGCGCTCATGCCGTGGAAGACGGCCGAAGAAAACATCGCGATGGGTTTGATCTTTCGCGGCACGCCACGCGAAGAGGCCCTGAGCGTGGCACACGACTGGTTAAAGCGCGTGGGTCTGCACGGGCACGGCAAGAAATACCCGCACCAGCTCTCCGGAGGCATGCGCAAGCGTGCGGGTCTCGCGCAGGCGCTGGCGCTGAACCCTCGCATCATCCTGATGGACGAGCCATTCAGCGCGCTCGATATCCAGACCCGGCATCTGATGGAAAACGAGCTGCTGCAACTGTGGTCCTACGATCGCAAGTCGGTGATGTTCGTCACTCACGATCTGGAAGAGGCGATCTCGTTGTCGGACCGCGTCATCGTGCTGTCGGCGGGGCCCGGTACGCGGCCTATCGCCGAGTTCGAGATCGATCTCGAGCGGCCGCGCGAAATGTCGGAGATCCGCATGACGCAGCGTTTCCTGCAACTGCACACCCAGATCTGGGACGTGCTTCGAGGCGAGGTACTGAAAAGCTATGCGCGCAACCGTGTTTGACCCCAACAATCGATTCACGGTGCTGGTCGCCCGGCTGGCCATCCTGTTCGGTGTCCTGTTCCTGTGGTGGCTCGGCACCGGTCAGAAATGGCTGTCGCCGTTTTTCTTCGGGGATCCGGTCGGCGTGGCGCTGCGCATCGTCGACTGGTTCGTGACGGGTTCGGTGTTTCGCCATCTCTACACGACGCTGGTCGAAACCATGCTGGCGTTCGCGATCGGGACGGCGTTCGGCCTGGCGTTCGGTCTGTGGCTGGCGCTCAACCCGTTTCTCGCGGTGGTGTTCGATCCGTTCATCAAGGCCATGAATTCGATGCCGCGCCTGATCTTCGCGCCGATCTTCGCGCTCTGGTTCGGCCTCGGCATATGGTCGAAGGTGGCGCTGGGCGTCACGCTGGTGTTCTTCGTGGTGTTCTTCAACGTCTATCAGGGCGTGCGCGAGGTCAGCCCGACGGTGTTGTCCAACACCCGCATGCTGGGCGCCAATTCGCGCCAGCTATTGCGGCATGTGTATCTGCCTTCGGCGACGAGCTGGGTCTTTTCCAGCCTGCATAACGCGATCGGCATCGCCTTCGTGGGCAGCGTCGTCGGCGAGTACCTGGGATCGGAAAAGGGCGTCGGATATCTGATTCTGCTGGCCGAAGGCGTATTCGATATCAACTCGGTGATCGCGGGCATTCTGGTGCTGACCGTGTTCGCCCTTCTGCTCGATACGGCGGTGTCGATGGTCGAGGACCATCTGCTGCGCTGGCGCCCCGTCGCCGGCCAGACCGTAGCCGCGGGCGCCTGAACTTCGAGGAAACCATCTTGCAGACCAACGCGATCAATCTGAAGGACCGCATCGCCGTCGTGACCGGCGGCGCACAGGGCATCGGCCTCGCGGTCGGGCAGCGGCTGCTCGCCTCCGGCGCGCGGCTCGCGATCTGGGACATCAATCCCGCGGGCATGGAGCAGGCCCGTGCCGAACTGGGCGGGCACGATGTCCATTTTGAACGTGTCGATATCGCCGATTACGAGAGCGTGCAAGCCGCGGTCTCGGGGACGCTGAAAGCCTGCGGGCGCATCGATATCCTGATCAACAACGCGGCGATCGTCGGTCCGAATGCCACGTTGATCGACTATCCGGTCGACGTGTGGAAGCAGGTGCTCGATATCGACGTCAACGGCACGTTCCACTGCTGCCGCGCGGTGGTGCCGGGCATGATCGGCCAGAACTACGGCCGCATCGTCAATCTCGCTTCGGTCGCGGGCAAGGAGGGCAACCCGAATGCGGCGGCCTACAGTTCGGCCAAGGCTGCGGTCATCGCGATGACCAAGTCGCTCGGCAAGGAGCTGGCGAGCCACGACATCGCCGTCAACTGCGTCACGCCCGCCGTGGCGCGCACGCCCGGCGCGATGGAGCAGTCGCCCGAGCATATCCGCTACATGCTGGGCAAGATCCCGCGCGGCCGTTTCCTCGAACTCGACGAAGCAGCCGCGATGATCGCGTGGCTTGCCAGCGAAGAGAATTCGTTCACCACCGGCGCGGTCTTCGACCTGTCCGGCGGACGCGCGACCTACTGAGACGAGCCTGTACATGAAGCCGGGAGACAAACCATCGTGAAAGCGCTTTGGCGTCTGGTGTTGCCGGTGCTGGCCACCTGCGCGGTCGTCGTGAATGCGTCGGCCGCCGGCGCCGCGCCTGTGCCGGAGAAACCGAAACTTCATCTGGCTGCCGCGGGCGTGGGATTCCCTTATCTGCCTTTCGTCATCGCGGACAGCCGCGGCTATTTCAAACAGGCCGGGCTCGATGTCGAGATCGGCGTGTTCAGCGGCGGCGCGAAGGCACTTCAGGCGCTGATGGGCGGCAGCGCCGATATCGTGGCGGGCGCCTATTCCAACACGATCACGATGGCCGCCAAAGGCCAGCAACTGGTCTCGTTCGTGACGCTGGCCTCCTGTCCCGGCTGGGTGTTCGGCGTGACTCGCGCGAGCCACGGCAAGGTCAAGACGTATGCCGATCTCAAGGGCATGCGCATCGGCGTGAGCTCGCCCGGTTCGAGCTTTCACATGGGCGTGAATTACCTGCTGAGCAAGTCGGGCGTGAAGCCGGGCGATGTGTCGATCATCGGCGTGGGATCGTCCGCCGGTGCGATTGCAGCGGCACGCAGCGGGCAAATCGATGCATTGATGAGCAACGATCCGGTCGCGACCGTGCTTCAGAGCAGCGGCGATCTCTTTCCGCTTGCCGTGATGCGTGATCCGGCCGGCACCCGCGCCACGCTGGGCGGCGACTATCCGGAAGCGGCCATCTACACGACGAAAGCGTTCGCCGCCAAAAATCCGAACACTGTGCAGGCGGTGACCAACGCGATACTCGAAGCCGAACGCTGGATGGCGCAGGCGACGCCCGAGCAGGTCGCGGCAGCCGTGCCGCAGCAATACGCGCTGGCCGACAAGGATGTCTTCGCCCGGGCCTACGGCAACATGCGAAGCTGCATTTCGCGCGACGGCCTGATGACGGACGCCGCCGCGCATACCGTACACGATGTGCTGGCCGCCTTCGATCCCGACATCGGCAAGGCGTCGATCGATCTGAAGGCCACGTACGACAATCGCTTTGTCGAGAACGCCGGCAAGCACTGACCTGGCGAGGGAGCGACGATGGAGAGCGGCATCCGCATTCTGGCCGAAGGCCTGAAATTTCCCGAGGGACCGGTGGCGATGGCCGACGGCTCCATCGTGCTGGTCGAGATCGAGCGCGAGACCATCAGCCGCGTGGCCGCCGACGCCACGGTGAGCGTGATCGCACAGGTGAGCGGCGGCCCCAACGGTCTCGCGATGGGACCGGAAGGTGTCTTCTACATCTGCAACAACGGAGGTTTTCTGTTCCGCACGGTAGCCGGGCTGAATCGCACCAGGCCGGGCGTGCATCCGGGTTATACCAGCGGACGCATCGAGCGATTCGATCCGCGCACAGGCGCGCTGACGACGCTGTACGACCGCTGCGGCGACCATCCTCTGTGCGGTCCCAACGACATCGTCTTCGATCACGACGGCGGCTTCTACTTCACCGACTTCGGCAAGAACAGGCTGCGCGATCGCGATCATGCGGGTCTCTATTACGGGCGCGCCGATGGTTCGATGATCGTCGAAGTCGCCTATCCGCTGACGACGGCCAACGGCGTGGGCCTGTCGCCGGACGACAGCGTCGTCTATGTGGCGGAGACCGAAACCGCGCGCCTGTGGGCGTTCGATCTGGAGGCGCCTGGCCGGGCGCGCAAGCATCCGTATCCGTCGCCGCACGGCGGGCGTCTGGTGTGCGGCTTGCCGGGTTATCAGCGCTTCGACAGCCTGGCCGTGGACGCGGAGGGCAACATCTGCGTGGCGACGCTCGTCACCGGCTGCATCACGGTGGTCGCGCCCACGGGCGAGGTGCTGCGGCAGGTGATGGTGCCGGACGGCATGGTGACCAACATCTGCTTCGGCGGCGCCGACATGAAGACGGCTTACGTCACGCTCTCGGGCACGGGGCGGCTCGGAACTCTGCCCTGGCCGCAGGCCGGCCTGAAGCTGGCTTACGCGTGATCGCCCGATGCCGGGTGCGCATTCTGGCTCGCGAGCAGATGCTTGAGAAAGAGCTGAACCGGCGCGGGAAGCGATTCCGCCTCGCGCACGCAGATCTTCCAGTGCCGCTCGGCCCACGGTTCGTCGAGCGTCACGGCGACCAATGGCGCCGAGCTGACATAGCGTTCGGCATGATGCTCGGGCACGAGGCCGATACCGAGGCGCGCCTCCACCATGCTGCGCACCGGCTCGAAGCCGTTGACCCGGATCGACAGCTTGAGCGGATGGTCCAGGTCCGCCGCCGCGCGCAACACCAGCGAGTTCAGATAGCTGCCCGCTTGCGGTCCCACCAGCGGGTACTTCGCCACTTCGCGGAACTTCACCCGACCGGCGTGGCTGAGCGGATGATCGGGCGGCATGATGACCACCAGCCGGTCGCTGCGATAGGGAAAGACTTGTAGTCCGGTGGTCACGGTCGTGCCGCCGAACACGCCGATGTCGGCCGTGTTTTCCGCCACCGCGCGGACCACCGCGGGGCTGAGGCTTTCCTGAAGATCGATGCGCAGCCCCGGGTGCAGCTCCAGGAACTCGCGGATGTCGTTGGCGATGTACTGCACGATGGTCGAGAGGCTGGCATGCAGCCGGATCTGGCCGCGCACGCCCTCGGCATGATCGAGCAGTTCGCTTTCCATCTGCTGGATATCGCGCAGGAGCACGCGGGCATGCTGCAAGAGGGCGGCTGCCGCCGCGGTCAGTTCCAGCCCCTTGTTGCTGCGCACGAAGAGGGCGGTCTTGAGCGTGTCTTCGAGATGCGACATGCGCTTGCTGAGAGCCGAAGGCGCGATATTCTCGGCCTCCGCCGCGCGGGCAATGCTGCCCTGCTCGCAGACAGCGACGAACAATTTCAGCGATTGCAGATCGAAACGCATCGACTCTCCGGGAAGCCGTCTCCCAACGGCAGTGTTGCTTCAGTGCAGAGAGTATGCACGCGGGCAGTTGCAAGTGCAAAGCCACGGCAGCGGCAGGACCGATGCGCCGATCCGCCTCGCGCGAGTGTCAGTCCTCGTCCTCGTCGATGTCGTTGTCACCCACGCCGATGGGGTCTTCCTTCGCGGCTTCGGTGAACATAGTCGTGAACTGATCGAGCGTGGCGAGCGTGTCGCGGCCGGTTCGCGTGATGCGATAGAACGAGAGCGGCACCTCGGGTCGCAACGCATCGACGCGCACGTTGTAGCGGTAGCAGATATGTTCGCTGAAGGACGGCATGACCGCCGTGCCGAGCCCTTCCTGCGCCATCGCGATGGCCGTCTGAAGATGACCCACGACGATGCGGCGGCTGACCGTCACTTCCTCCTTCGACAGCGTGGCCTCGATCAGCCGTTGCAGCGGATTGTCCTTCGGAAGCGTGATGAGCGGCTGATTCTCCAGCGCGGTCCAGCGGATGCCGGGACCGCGCAGCGGCGTGCCGGCCTGCGCGGGCGACACCGCGACGAGCCGCGTCGGAAAAATCGGCGTGCGGTCGATGCCGGAAAGCTGCGAGAAGAACACGCCGAACGCCGCATCGAGATGGCCTTCCTCGACCATCTGCACGAGCTCGGTCGGATTGCGATCGACGAGTTCGATCTGCGCATTCGGATACACGCTCGAAAAGCGCGCGAGCACCGAGGGCATGAGGCTCGCGGCGATCATCGGCGTGCAGCCGAGCAGCAGCGACGATTGCTTCTGACGCCCCAGCTCATTGAGCTCGATGACCGACTTCTCCAGCGACTCGACGATCGCCATTGCGGTGGGATAGAAAAGGCGGCCCGCTTCGGTCAGCGAGACCGTGCGCGTGGTGCGTTCCAGCAGCCGGCAATCGAGCTGCGTTTCCAGTTCCCGAATGATCGCGGAGAGCGCCGCCTGGCTCAGATGCATGCTCTGCGCGGTCTTCGTGAAGCTCGACGCGTTCGCGACACCAAGAAAAACCTTGAGTTGTTTGAGGGACAGGTTCATTGACGACAGCCGTTTCTTTTTCGCGCGTGGAGCCCGATTCTATCCCGTCCGTTGCAGCGGCTGCCGTACCCTGGAACTCCGGTTCGGCAGCCGCCGGGGCGTTACGCGAGGACGTAGCGGCCTTCTTCGTCCCGCGCGATCCCACGGCGTTGCGCCGTGTCTTCGAGCCAGCGCACGACTTCGCGGCCGTCGCGCGTGCCCGTCGCGGCCATCAGCTCGGAAAAGCGCTTCGGTCCGTCTTCGAGCGCCGCGTCGAGCGATTCGAAGCGCGCGCCGCGATACGCAGGCGGCGTCGGCACGCGATGCTCAAGGTCGCGCTCGGCGCCCGGCGCGAGCAGCGGCAACGTGAGATCGAAGCCGGCCTTCGCGGTCTTCGTCGCGCCGAGCAGCGACGGGTCGAGCGGCATCGCGCGCAGGCTGTCCTGAAGCACCAGATCGCGATCGGCCTGGAAACGCGTGGCGAGCGCCCAGTCCATCTGTTCGTCGGAGAACACGTCGATGTCCGGATCGACCACGAACACATGCTTCACGTTCGCGAGCGACGCGAACACCGCCGCGATCGCGTTGCGCGCCTCGCCCGGCACGCGTTGCTGCATGGCGACGCGCACGTTGAACATGCCGCCGGTGGCCGGGTTCGCATAGACGGACTTCACTTCGCGCACGGCGGTTTCGAGCGCGCGCCAGACCGTCACTTCCGTGCGCAGCGCGGCGAGCTGCGCGGTGTCGGTGCGCGCCATCGAGCGGCCGCCGATCGTGCAGGTCTGAAACACCGCGTCGCGCCGATGCGTGATCGCGGTCAGATGGAACAGCGGATTCGTCTTCACGCCGCCGTAGTAGCCGAGGAATTCGCCGTACGGGCCTTCGGGCTCGGCGTGCCCGCGTTCGTCGAGATAGCCTTCGAGGATGAACTCGGCGTCGGCGGGCACGAGCAGATCGTTCGTCACGCACTTGACCACGCCCATCGGCGCGCCGCGCAGTGCGGCGACGAGTTCGAGTTCATCGGCGGGAATGCGCATGGTCGCGCCGACGTGATCGATGGGATGCGTGCCCACCGCGAACGCGATCGGCGTGCGCTCGCCGCGCTTCGCATGGCCGATGGCGATCGCGCGCAGATCCGATGGCGCGACGAGATCGATGCCGGCCGTGCGACGCCCGCGCAGCATCAGCCTGCGAATGCCGACGTTGGTCCAGCCCATTTCGGGATCGACCGCGAAGTCGATCGACGCCGAGATGTACGGCGCGCCATCCAGTTCGTGCTGGAGATGCACGGGCAGGGCGGTGAAATCGCAGTCGTCGCCGGTCAGCACGACCTGCTGCACGGGCGCTTCCTCGCGGCTCACTTCGACGAGCCGGCCCTTCGCGCGCAGGCGTTCGCGCACGGTGTCGAGCAGGCGTTGCGGTGTCGTGTCGAAGGCTTTCGCGAGGCGCGAGCGGCTCGCGGCGACGCTGCCCGCGAGCGAGATCGCGCCGCCGGACGGGCGGCTGAACCACACGGCGCGCGGATTGCCTTCCATGATGCTGGCGATATCGGCGAGATCGACGCTCGCGTCATGGCGTTCGAGTTCGGTCTCGTCGAGCGATTCGAGAAAGCGCCGCAGACGGAAGCGTTCGAGGTCGGGCGCGGGCGTGCCGTCTGCGGTCGAGGGAATGGCGGTCTTGGGTCTCAATCTGGGTTCCTTGATGCGTGTCTTAGAAGCGCGCGGAAAGCGCCGTCGCCGCGAGATGGGCGGCGAAGCCGCTCGCGCCGCTCGCCGGCATTTCAGGCGCGAGATGCAGGAACTGCTTCACCGCGCGCAGCGTGACGGCGCTGCAGCCGAGCAGGGTTTCGACGAGCGCGTCCGCTTCGGCGTCGAGGCTTGCGGCCGGGACGACGCGGCTCACGAGACCCGCCTGGAGCGCTTCGCTCGCGGACAGCCGCACGCGGCTCAGCACCATGTGCGCGACGGTCTTCACCGGCACGCGGCCGATCAGCGCCGACATCACGAGCGTCGGTGGAATGTCGCGTTCCATTTCGGGAATCTGGAACACGGCGTCGTCGGATGCGAGCGCGATGTCGCACACGCCCGCGAGCGCGCAGCCCACGCCGAGCGCATCGCCGCGCACTACCGACAGCACCGGCACGCGCACCGCCTTGAGCGCGTCGTACAGTGCGAGCGGCGGCGCGGCGACCACGCGGCGCAGCGTTTCGGCGGACGGCTTTGCATCCTTCGGCGGCATCGGCGAGAGGCGGCCCTTGCAGAAGTCGGGGCCGCTCGAAAGGATGCGCACGAGCTTCACTTCGTCGTCGAGCGTCGTGACGGCTTCGATGATCGTTTCGCTCATCGATGCATCGATCAGGTTGCCGTTCCCGGGATGGTCGAGCACCACGTCCACGAGCGGGCCGTTGCGTCGAATCGCAACGTGAGGGCTGGTCATGCTGGTCTCCTTGGTGAGCGTATTCATGCGTCGCGGTGGATGAATTCCCACACGACTTTCGGCGTGGCGGGCATCGCGAGTTCTTCGGTGCCGTATTCCTTCAGGGCGTCGGCGAGCGCGTTGAAGATCGTCGCCGTGGCAGGCGTGATGCCGCTCTCGCCGCCGCCCTTCACACGCAGCGGGTTGCCGTGCGTCGGGTCTTCGGTGAGTTCGAGATTGAGCCGTGGAATCACGCCGGCGCGCGGCATGCCGTAGTCCATGTACGAGCCGGTCAGCACCTGCCCCGTGTCGCGATCGAGATAACAGGTTTCAGAGAGCGCCTGCCCGATGCCCTGCGCGAGACCGCCATGCACCTGACCTTCGACGATCAGCGGATTGATCGGCTGGCCGACATCATCGACGGACGTGTAGTTGACGAGCTTCACGACGCCCGTGTCCGGGTCCACTTCGAGTTCGCAGACGGCCGCGCCCGTGGGATGCGCGGGCACGCGCGTGTTCACTTCCGCTTCCGCGTAGAGCTTGCGCGTGGCGCGCTCGCCGGGCATGCCGTCGCGGGCGATGTGCGCGGCCACGTCGAAGAGGGCGATCTCGCGCGATGAAGCCGCATCGGCGAACACGCCGTTCGCGAAGCTCACGCGTTCCGGCGAGACATCGAACAACTCGGCGGCCACGCGCTTGCCCTGCGCGACGATCTGCGCGGCGGTATCGACGAGCAGCATGCCGCCGAGGCGCATCGAGCGGTCCGAATGGCTGCCGCCGCCGACGCTCACGAACGCCGTGTCGCCGGTGCGCAGCGCGATCGATGCGATCGGCACGCCCAGATGCTGCGCGATGACCTGTGCGAAGGTCGTTTCGTGGCCCTGACCGGTGGACTGCGTGCCGGACACGATATCGATGCGGCCTTCCGGCAGCACCGTCAGCTCGATGCGTTCGCGCGGCGCGCCCACCGGCGACTCGATGTAGTTGGCAAGCCCGATGCCGCGCAGCATGCCTTTCGCACGCGAAGCCGCGCGACGCGCCTCGAAACCGTCCCATTCGGCGAGTTCCAGCGCGCGGGCCATGTTGCGCGCGAATTCGCCGCTGTCGTAGGTGAGGCCCATCGGGCTGTGATACGGCAGCTTCTCGTGAGCGACCAGGTTGCGGCGGCGAATCTCCGCGCGCTCGATGCCCAGTTCCGCCGCCGCGAGATCGAGCATGCGTTCGATCACGTGCGTCGCTTCGGGGCGGCCCGCGCCGCGATAGGGCGCGGTCGGCACCGTGTTCGTCAGCACGGCGCTGATGTGCACGGCGGCGAGCGGCACGTCGTAGACGGTCGTCATGATGCGCGTGCCGTTCGACATCGGCACATAGGACACCGTATGCGCGCCGACATTGCCGATCCACGCGTTGTCGATGGCGAGAATGCGGCCGTCGCGCGAGAAGCCGAACGTGGCGCGCACGATCTGGTCGCGGCCCTGATAGTCCGAGAGGAATGCTTCGCTGCGATCGCTCGTCCATTTCACCGGCCGGCCGATGCGGCGCGCGGCCCACACCACGGCAAGCTGCTCGACGTAGATGAACGAACGCGGACCGAAGCCGCCGCCGGTATCGGGGCAGACCACGCGCACCTGCGCGGGCGGCACCTTCAGCGCGGCGGCGAGACAGAGCTTCTGCCGCACCGCGCCCTGGCTGCCCGAGATCAGCGTATAGACGCCGCTTTCGCCGTCGAACACGCCGATCGCGCCGCGCGGCTCCATCTGGCAGTTCACGACGCGGCTGTGATGGAATTCGCGCGTGAGCACGAACGGCGCATCGGCGATGATGCGGCGCGCTTCCTCGCGATCGCCGATCTGCGTCTGAAAGCACAGATTGTTCGCCGCGCCGTCCCACAGTTGCGGCGCGCCGTCCTGCATCGCATCCGCCGCGTTGACGACGGCGTCGAGCTCGTCGTAGTCGACGTCGATCATCTCCGTCGCGTTGCGCGCGGCGAGCGCGGTTTCGGCGATCACCATCGCGATCGGTTCGCCGACGTATCGCACGCGGTCGATCGGCAGCGGAACATGCGGCTGGTTGAAGATCTCGCCGGTCAGCGAGCTAAGGAAGGCTTTCTTCGTGGCATCGACGGCGTCGATGGGATTCGGCACGTGATCGACGCCCTGGAAGCCGTCATCGAGATAATCCTGGCCGACGAGCACCGCGATCACGCCGGGCGCTTCGCGCGCAGCCGATACGTCGACCGAGCGCAGCGCGGCATGCGCGTGCGGCGAGCGCAGGAAGGCGGCGTGCACCTGGCCTTCGACGTGAAGATCGTCGGTGTACTGGCCGTTGCCGGTGACGAAGCGCCGGTCTTCGAGGCGCGGGATGGGTTGGCCGATCATCGCGTGGCTTCCTCCGTCGCGGCGTCGCCGGGTGACGGATACATCTCGCGCGCCGCATGCCGCACGGCCTCGATGATGTTCACGTAGCCCGTGCATCGGCAGATGTTGCCTTCGAGCGCATGGCAGATGCTTTCTTCATCGAGCGACGGCTGCTGGCGCAGATAGTAGCTCGACGCCATGATCATGCCCGGCGTGCAGAAGCCGCACTGCAAACCGTGACACTGCACGAACGCGTTCTGCACCGGATGCAGCGGCGCGCTCTCGTTGTCGCGCAGTCCTTCGACCGTCGTGACCGTGCCGCCGCTCGCCTGCGCGGCGAGCACCGTGCACGACTTCACCGAGGCGCCGTCGAGATGCACCGTGCACGCGCCGCACTGGCTCGTGTCGCAGCCGACGTGCGTGCCCGTCAGGCGCAGGGTTTCGCGCAGGAACTCGACCAAAAGCGTCTGGTCCGGCACCTCGCGCTTCACGTCGACGCCGTTCACCCGTAGTTGGATTTCAGCCATGATTCACCTCGTTCGTCTTGCTGCGTGCTTACTGCGCGGCGGCGGCGCTGGCTTCCGCGCTCATCGTCGCGTTGAAGCGCGTGAAGAATTCCGCCGCGAGCTTGTTCGCGACCGACGTGACGAGGCGCGAACCGATCTGCGCGAGCTTGCCGCCCACTTGCGCATCGGCGACGTAGGTGAGGAGCGTGCCGCCCTCGTCGGCGTCCGCGAGCGTGACCGTCGCGTTCATCTTGCCGAAACCCGCGATGCCGCCTTCGCCCTGGCCCAGAATCCGGTAGCCGTTCGGGCCGTCGCGATCCGAAATCACGAGCGTGCCTTTGAAGCGCGCCTTCACGGGGCCGACCTTGGCGACCACCACGGCCTTGTATTCGTCGTCGCTTTCGCCGATGAACTCCTCGCAGCCGGGCACGCATGCCTGCAACACTGCGGCATCGTTCAAGCCTTTCCATACCTGTTCGCGCGTGGCGGCGATGGTCTGCGATCCGGTGAATTCCATTCTTTGTCTCCTGAAGACGGTTTAGGCAGGCTGGCGCAGCGGCTGCGCCAGCAGCGCCCGCAATGCGCGGCGCGTGTAGGTTTCGATCAGATGGGCGCGATAGGCTGACGAACCGTTGGCGTCGTCGGGCAGTGCGGCGGCGTCCATCTTCAGCGGGGCGAGCGCGGCTTCGGACAGATCGGCGGCCAGCGCGGCTTCGGCATCGAGCCAACGGAACACCGACGCGCCCGCGCCCGTCACCGCGACACGAATCGCATCGTCGAATTGCGCGATGAACACGCCGACCACGGCATAGCCCGACGCCGGCTGGCGGAACTTCGCATAGGCGGCGCGCAAGGGAAGCGGATACTCGAATCCCGTCACGAGTTCGCCGGGTTCGAGCGCAGTCTCGAAGGTATCGACGAAGAAGTCGTCCGCGCCGATGCGGCGTTGTGAAGTGAGCACGCGTGCGTTCAGCGCGAGCACCGCGCTCGGATAATCGGCGGCGGGATCGTTGTTCGCGACCGAGCCGCCCATCGTGCCGCGATTGCGCACCTGCGGATCGGCGATCACGTTCGCAAGCTGCGCGAGCGCGGGGATCGCCGTGGCGATCACTTTCGATGCGGCCACTTCCGCGTGTTTCGTCAGCGCGCCGACGCGCAGCACACCGCCTTCGACGCTCACGCCGCGCATCGCTTCGATGCGCGTGAGGTCGATCAGATGCGACGGCGCGGCGAGGCGCTGCTTGAGCGTCGGAATCAGCGTCATGCCGCCCGAGAGCGGCCGGGCCTCCTCGTGTTCGCGCAGCAGGCCGAGCGCTTCGTCGAGCGAGGACGGGCGCAGGTAAAGGGTTTCGTACATGAAGTCTCCCGCGGCCGGTGGCCGTCAGGCCTGTTTCAGCCAGTTTTCGAGTGTTGTCGCGAGCGCGACCGGCACTTCGTACATCGGGTAATGTCCCGCGTTCGCGATCGTTTCGACGCTCGCGTGCGGATACCACGCGAGCCAGGTGCGATTCATCACGTCGGCGGTGAGCGTCGGGTCGTGTTCGCCGATGAAAAGCTTCACCGGCGTCGCGTTGCCCATCACCTCGGACGAGAAATCGTTCGCGGCCCAGTGCGGCAGATAGCCCGCGAACGCATCGGCGCGCGCTTGCCGCTGCGATTCGCGCGCGAGATGCGCGGTGAAACGCGGCGCGAGGCGATTGCCGGTCGAGAACGCGATGATCGCCGCGCGCCGCTCGATGTCGTCCACCGCCGCGCGAAATCCGGCGAGGCGCGTCTCATCCATGCGCGAACCGCACGCGGGCACGGCGCACACGCCCGCCATGCGATCGATGCGCCCGTTCGCGGCGAGCAGCACACGCTGGATCGCGACGCCGCCCATCGAATGGCCGATCAGACTGAAGGTGCCCCAGCCGAGATGATCGGCGAGCGCGAGCACGTCGCCGGCGGCTTCGTCGAAGGTGAAGGCGCCGTCGCGCTCGCGTGAGCGGCCGTATCCCCGATAGTCGAAGAACACGTAGGTGAAGGCATCGGTGTCGAGTGCGGGGACGAGCGGCTGCCAGTCGGCGGCGCTGCCGAACCAGCCGCTCATCGCGAGCACCTTGCGCGGACCGTGGCCGACCTGCACGTAGCCGTTGAGCGTCTGCGTCATGCCGCCACTCCCGCTTCGCGCGACGCGAATGCGAACGCCGGCGCGATGCGGCCACGGCATTCGCCGAAGCCGATCGATACCGCGCCCGCCTTCGACGCGCGCGCGCTCAACACGATTTCGTCGCCGTCTTCGAGCGCGGTTCGTGTTTCGCCGTTCGGCAGGCGCAGCGGATCGCGGCCCGCGTTCGTCAGCTCGGTGAGGCAGGCGCGCGCCGCGTCGGTCGCGCCGGAAATCGTGCCGCTGCCGAGCAGATCGCCGCTGCGCAGATTGCAGCCGTTGCTCGTGTGATGCGCGACCATCTGCGCGAAGGTCCAGTACAGGTTGTCCAGATGCGTGTGCGTGATGCGCACGGCGTCATGTCCGGCTTCGCGCAATTGCCGCGTCGACAGATCGGCGTGCAGTTCCAGATGCAGCCCGCCTTCTTGCCGGTCGCGCGCGCCATGCAGATGCGCCATGAGCGGCGGATCGTCCGCGGCGCGCGCAACGGGCGCCTTGCGGAACGGCGCGAGCGCCTCGGACGTGACGATCCACGGCGACACGCTCGAATGAAAGCTCTTGCCGAGAAACGGGCCGAGCACCTGTTCGAACCACTGAATGCTTTTCGCGGACCAGTCGTTGAGCAGCGAATAGCCGAAGATGTGCGCGTGCGCATCGTCGACGGAAATCGGTTGCGTGAGCGCATTGCCTTCGCCGATCCACGCCGCCAGTTCCAGCTCGAAATCGAGCGCGGGCGCGGGGCCGAACACGATCTGTCCGTTCGTATCGCGATACTGGCCGTGCGGGCGGCGCACGTCGCCGCCGCTCACGCGCAACGACGATGCGCGGCCGTGATAGGCGATCGGCAGCGACTTGAACGCGGGCGGAAGCGGATCGGCGAGACCCTTGTAGCGCCCGTGCCGCTCGGTGTGATGCAGCGACGTGAGGAAGTCCGTGTAGTCGCCGACTTCGCAGGGCAGCCGCAGTTCGAGCGTATCGATGCGCGGTAGCAGGGCGTCGGCTTGCGCCTGCATGCGCGCGCGCTGCGGCGCATCGCTCTTCAGCAGGTCGGACAGCGCGGCGCGCAGGGCGCTCGCATGGCGAGGCGGCATCGCCATCAGTCGGTTCAGCGTGCCGCCGCGCGTGGCTTCGCAGGCGATCGCCGCATCGCTGCCCGCGTCGAGCAGGCCGCTGTCCGCGAGCGCGTGCAAGTCCACCGCATGTTCGCCGATGGCGACGGCGGCGCGTGCGATGCCGTCGCGCACGAACGCGCCCAACGGCAGGTTCTGGATCGGGAAGTCTGCTTCAGGCAGGTTCGCCGAGTCGATCCAGCTACGCCGGGCCGGATCGTGAGTGGAGTTGAGCGCGGTCATGCGTGAGGCGTCTCCGCGATGGCGCTCTTGCCTTCGCCTGCCCACGCGTCGAGTGCGGGCCGCGCCTGTCGTCGATAGGCAGCGAGCGTTTCGAGCGACGCGACGGGCACCGTCAGTTCGAGCCGCAGGCCGTTCGGATCGAAGAAATAGATTGAGCGCACGAAGTGATGATCGACGACGCCCAGCACCTCGATGCCGTGATCGACGAGACGCTGCTTCATCGTTTCGAGCTCGTCGAGCGTGCCGAGCCGCAGCGCGATGTGGTTCACCCACGGCGGCGTGTTGGGCGAGGGCTCGGCGGCCGTGTCGTCGCCGAGATCGAAAAACGCGATGTTCGAGCCGTCCGCCATCTCGAAGAACAGATGCACATAGGGGCAATGCTCGCCGGTGCTCGGCACGCGGTCGAGGCGGATCAGATGAACCAGCGGCAGGCCGAGAATGTCCTCGTAGAAATGACGCGTTTCTTCGGCATTGCGGCAGCGCCAGGCGAAGTGATGCAGGCCGCGCACGGGCGGCAGATGGTCGGACATGCTGTGTCTCCTTGATGCGGCTTGATGAAGCGAGCTTTGTGCGCTCAGACTTCTATGGCGTCGACGTCGTATTCGAACAGCCAGTTGTAGCGTTCCTTCACGCGCTCCTCGCTCCACTCGCGATCGACGTATTCCGCCGCGCCTTCCGCATGCGCGAGAGCAGGGTTGTGGAAGCGCTGCGTGTTCGCCGCCGAGCCGCGCACGATGCGCGCCGTGCGTTCTACGCGCAGCGCCTCGTAACGTTCGAGCGCCTGCGGCAGATCGTTCGCGTGGCGCGCGAGGCAGCGCGCGATCAGATAACCGTCTTCGAGCGCCATGCCCGCGCCTTGCGCGAGGAACGGCAGCGTGGGGTGACAGGCGTCGCCGAGCAGCGTGGCGTTGCCCGATGTCCAGCGCGTCATGGGCTCGCGGATCATGAGCGCCCACTTGTACGGGATGTCGATGGCCGAGATCATCGTGCGCACGTCTTCATGCCAGCCGTCGAAATCGGCGAGACATTCGTCGATGGTGCCGCGCTCCGACCACGACTCGACCTGCCAGCCATCGCGCTCCACCGCGCCGACGAAGTTGATGAGCTTGTGGCCGCGCAGCGGATAGTGGATCACGTGTGCGCCCGGCCCGACCCAGTTGGTGCCGTAGGGCGTGCGCAGATGCTCGGGCAGCTTGGTGGCGTCGATCACGCCGCGCCAGGCCATCACGCCCGAATAGACCGGCTCGTCGGCGCCGAAGAGCGCACGGCGCACGCGCGAGTGCACGCCGTCCGCGCCGATCAGCAGGTCCGCTTCGAACGTCGCGCCCGAGACGGTCTGCACTTCGACGTGGTCATCGTGCTGAACGATCGACTCGACCTTGTGATCGAGCCTGATCGCATCAGGGCTGAACGCACGCACCGCATCGACGAGCGCTTCGTGGAGATCCGCGCGGTGCATGGTCAGATAGGGGAAGCCGTACACTTCGCGCGATGCCGCGCCGAGATCGAAGAGCGGCCAGGTCTGCCCCGTGTTCCAGAGACGCACGCGCTTGCCGGGCGGTTCGCACGCGAGGCTTTCGAGACGCTCGCCGACGCCGATTCCGTAAAGCACGCGCGTCGCGTTCGGACTCAGCTGCACGCCCGCGCCGATTTCCCCGAGGGCCTTGGCCTGTTCGAGAATGGTGACGTGAAAGCCTGCTTTCAATAATGCGGCTCCCGCCGTCAGGCCGCCGATACCGGCCCCTGCAATGACGATCTTCATTCGACCTCTTTCGTATTAACGCTGTCTCTTATCGAGAAGATTTATGATTCGATCGATAAATCTTTTAAATGGGGTTTCGTTCTGAAACAAAACCACTTTAAATGAACGTCAGCCGCTAAAGAAGCAAAAGAATTCGAACGAGTTATCAGTGAAAATTGATAATGCGAGAGAGCGCGCGCGTGAATCTCACATGCCCCAGCGATGCACCACGGAGGATTCGATGCCGAAGAGATCGAGCACGCGCCCGATGGTGTGATCGACCATTTCGTCGAGCGATTCGGGGTTCGCGTAGAATGCCGGCACCGGCGGATAGACGATTGCTCCGGCCTCGGTCACGCTCGTCATGCTGCGCAAGTGGCCCAGATGCAGCGGCGTTTCCCGAACCATCAGCACGAGCCGGCGGCGCTCCTTGAGCGTGACGTCGGCGGCGCGCGTGAGCAGCCCGCTCGTCACGCCCGTGGCGACTTCCGAGAGGGTGCGGATCGAGCAGGGCGCGACGATCATGCCCATCACGGGGAACGAGCCGCTCGAAATCGCCGCGCCGATGTCCGTGTTCGGATACGTGACCGTGGCGAGCGCGCGGACATCGGCGACGCTGTAGGGCGACTCGTGCGCGAGCGTGACCTGCGCGGAGCGGCTCATCACCAGATGCGATTCGATCTCGAGTTGCCTGAGCAATTGCAACAGGCGGACACCGTAGACGACGCCCGATGCGCCGCTGATGCCCACGATCATGCGCCTGGGCTGTACTGCGCTGAAATGCATCTGTGCTCTCCGTTTTATCGGTGATGAATTAAACGTCGCGGATGTTAGCACGGCGATTCAATCTGTCGATGAGGTTATCGGCATTTTTGGAATCGATGAGTAAATACCTTGATCGAGTATTCGGGATGTTCGATTGATTGATAAATAACTCGTGATTCAAAAGCCGAATTGAAGTAGTTAAACTCGGTTCCGCATCGGGCAGAGCAGCACTGCGCGATGCAAGAAGCCGGTGCCGACGAGCGACCGGCCAACGATAAAAACATTGGAGACTTCGGTTGAGAACTTGTCTGCTGGTCGGCGGTTGCGCCGCGATCCTGGCTGGCCCCGCGTGGGCGCAGTCGTCTGTGACGCTGTATGGGAGCGTCGATGTTGGCGTCGATTTCGTATCGAACTCCCAGGGCAAGCGTCTGTATCAGGAATCGTCCGGCAAGCGCACGCCGGATCGCTGGGGCCTTTTGATCAAGGAGGATCTGGGCGGCGGCAATTCCGCGTTCGCGCGGCTGGAATCCGGTTTCCTGACCAACACCGGCGCGCAGATCAACCCGACGAGCTTCTTCAACCGCAATGCCTACGTCGGGCTCTCGAACGATACCTGGGGCTCGCTGAGCTTCGGCAACATCAACGACTACATCTACCAGTACGTCGGGCGGCTGAACAACTCGGTGCCGGGCATCTCGTCGTACTACACGCCCGGCAACCTCGACGGCCTCGCGAACACGCATGCGCTGAACAACGCCGTCAAGTACGAGACGATCAACTTCCACGGCTTCCAGGCCGGCGCGATGAACGCGTTCGGCAATCAGGCAGGCGACTTCAGCGCGGGACGCCAGTACAGCGTCGGCGCGCAGTATTCGAGCGACACCGTGAATTTCGGCGTCGCGTACACGATGTCGCATAACCGCACCGCCGACATCTTCGGCACCTTCAGCCTCAACTCGCTGCTCGGCCAGCCGTTGAGACAGGGCACGATGTTCAATGCGAGCCGTTACAGCACGCTCGCCGCGGGTGCCTCGGTGAAGTTCGGCATCTTCACGCCGCACGTGACGTACACCGGCGTGAAGCTCCAGAACGCGCAGGGCTCGACCACGCTCAACAACTATCAGGCCGGCGTGAACACGGAGCTGGTCGGCAATCTGGGCTTTTTCGTTCTCGGCCTGTCCGCGGATCACTCCCTGTTTCAGGGACTCACGATCAACCAGTACAACCTGTTCCTGACCGATTATCTGTCGAAGCGCACGCAGGTCTATGCCGGCGTGGGCCTGCAGCGCGCTTCGGGTCCCGGCGCGCGCGCCGCGCAGTTCGGCTATCAGCCTTCGTCGAGCGGCAGCCAGACGGTCGCGCGCATCGGCGTCAACCATATGTTCTGAGGACACGGAGGGCGGCCATCGTGCGGTGAAACATAGTGCAAACGGGGTGCGAATGAGCGCGCGAGGCGGATTCATCACTTATTTCGATCGCATCATCGTTTCTTTTTGATTGAGCCGCGCGGGGCCGACTCTTATATTGTGGCTCGGGCCACGGCGCCGTCATGAGAGACATTCAGCAGCAGTGCAAGCGGGCGCGCCCCTCGGGTGCGTCCCTTGGCACGAGGTAAATGGGACATACATGCAAGCAGACCGGACTTTCAACATCGCGACATTGATAGAAGAGCAGAAGACGGGACGCTTCGCCGCCGGTCTGCTCTTCTGGTGTTTCCTGATCATGCTGATGGACGGCTACGACCAGACGGCCGTGTCGTTCGCGGCGCCCGCCATCATCAAGGACTGGCACGTCGCGCGCGGCGGATTCGGCCCCGTCTTCGGCGCGGGCCTGTTCGGCACGCTGATCGGCTCGTTCATCTTCGGCTACCTGGGAGACCGGCTCGGCCGCAAGCGGGCGATCATCATCGGCAGTCTTTTCTTCGGCGCGCTGACCTACGCCTCGGTGTGGGTGACCTCGCTGCAGGAACTGATGCTGCTGCGCTTCCTGGCCGGCATCGGCATGGGCGGCGTGGTGCCGAACTCGGTCGCGCTGGTCGCGGAATATGCGCCGAAGCGTTTGCGCGCCACATGGGTCACGCTGATGTTTTCGGGCTTCTCGATCGGCGCGGGCTCGGGCGGTCTGGTGTCGTCGTCGCTGATTCACCGGTTCGGCTGGCCTGTCATGTTCGCGGTCGGCGGCGTCGGCTCCTTGCTCGTCGCGCTGCTGCTGATCTTCACGCTGCCCGAATCCGCGAAGCTGCTCGCCATCCGGCAACGCGATCCGCAGATGCTGCGCAAGCTCATCACGCGCCTGCGTCCCGATCTGAAGATTCCCGCCGATGCGCAGTTCGTCGCCGGCGAAGTGCGCGAAAAGCAGCGCTTCGTGCTCAAGCTGATTTTCTCCGACGGCCTCGCCGCGATCACGCCCTTGCTGTGGATCGTGTTCATCGCGAACTCGATGGCGCTCTATTTCCTTCAGAACTGGCTGCCGATCCTGATGGAAGGCATGGGCATCGATCCGCGCGGCGCGGGTCTCATCACGATGATGTTCTCTGTCGGCGGCGTGATCGGCGGACTCGTGCTGTGCCGATTCGTCGATCGTCACGGCGTCGCGGCGATCATCTCGCTGCCCGTCATCGGTCTTCCGGTCGTCGCGGCGCTCGGTCACGGCTCCTCGCAGGGCTGGCTCATGCTCGCTGTCTTCGCCACCGGCTTCTGCGTGGTGGGCGCGCAGTACGGCTTGTATGCCGTGGCGGGCATGATCTATCCGACCTCGTTCCGTTCGGCCGGTGTCGGCAGCGCGATTTCGGTGGGCAAGATCGGCTCGGTGTCGGGGCCGGTGATCGGCGGTCTTCTGCTCTCGATGCATCTGCCGATCACGCAGCTTTTCTACGCGGCGTCGGTGCTGTTCCTCATTGCCGCCGTGTTCTCGACGATCCTCGCGCTGCTGTACCGCAAGCGCTTCGGCGAAACGCCGGGCGTTGGGGCCGGCGCTGAAACGGGCCGGGGTTCACTGGTGCAGGACGCGTAATTTCCAAAGCGAGGCATGTCGTATCGACGCCGCGCTTTGTGAATAAGTTCGGATACCGAAACATAAGTGCGTCGGCAAAAATAAAGGAGACAGAGATGCACCGAGACGGCATGTCGCCGCGACATGAAGCCCACTTAGGATCACGACGATGAGCAACGTCGCCGCCCCGGAGACCACCATCAACGTTTCGGCGCTGATCGAGCGCCAGAAGCTCGGCGGCTTCGCGCTCTTCCTGATCATGTGGTGCTTCCTGATCGTGTTGATCGACGGTTACGATCAGGTCGCGGCGGCCTTCGCCGCGCCTGCGCTGATGCATGCCTGGCACACGAATGCGGCCGGCTTCGGACGCGTGTTCGGCGTGGGACTGTTCGGCGTGCTCGTCGGCTCGCTCTTGCTCGGCTTCAGCGGCGACCGCTTCGGACGCCGCCTCACGATCATCTACGGCTCGCTCTGGTTCGGCATCCTGACCTTCATGTGTGGCTATGCGGACTCGCTCGGGCAACTCACGCTGCTGCGCTTTCTCGCGGGCATCGGCATGGGCGGGGTCGTGCCGAACACGGTCGCGCTCGTTTCCGAGTACGCGCCGAAAGCGCGCCGCGCGACGTGGATCACGCTGATGTTTTCCGGTTTCTCGATCGGCGCGGGCGGTGGCGGAGCGGTCGCCTCGTGGCTGCTGCCGCGCTTCGGCTGGCCCGTACTGTTCACGCTGGGCGGCGTCGCGGCGGTCGTGGTGGCGCTGGCGTCCTTCGCGCTGTTGCCCGAATCGATCCGCTTTCTCATCATGAACGGGCGCGACGTTCGCAGGATTCGACGCATCGCGGCGCGTCTCGGCGCAACGGCCGAGGGCGAAGGCGTGCGCTATGTCGTGGATGATGAAACCCGCGTGCGCGTGCGGCCGGCCGCGCTGTTCCAAGATGGCCTCGTCAAGGTGACGCCATTGCTCTGGGCGATCTTCATCCTCAATTCGCTCGCGCTGCACTTCCTGCAGAACTGGCTGCCGATCCTGTTCAGCATGAGCACGCTCGCGCCCGCCCGCGCGGCTCAGGCGGCGATGATGTTTCCGGTCGGCGGCACCGTCGGCGCCCTTGCGCTGAGCCGCTGCGTGGATCGCTATGGCGTGCGCGTGATTCTGCTGCTTGCGCTGGCCGGTTGTCCCATCGCCGCATTGCTCGGCATGCAGATGCCGACGGCGTGGCTCTTCGCGGCCGTGTTCGCGAGCGGCGTGTGCGTGATCGGCAGCCAGTTCGCGCTCTATGCGGTGTCGGGCATGGTGTATCCGACCACGCTGCGCTCGACCGGCGTCGGCACGGCGATCGGTATCGGCAAGCTTGGTTCGGTCGCGGGATCGATGCTCGGCGGCGTGCTGCTGTCGATGCATCTGCCGGTCGCGCAACTGTTCTTCAATCTCGCCGCGGTGTTCGTGCTGATCGTGTTGCTATCGGCGTGGCTCGGCGGCGTGCGGCGATACGAGCGACGTATCGCAACGGAGCCATGCTGAGCGCGGGCATCGTCGCGTCAGGAAATGTCTCTGATTCGGGCGTCGTGCGTGGCGCCCGTTTCTTCGTTGGCAATCTCGCGTGATCGGGTAATTTGTCTAGACAAGACTCGACGATTCATAGAATTCGCAAGAATAGAACCGGCCGCGCACGCTCCGCGCGGCCGTCGAGCATCGTTCCAGATACGCCTCTTCTCCATCCCGAACCGCTACCCGCCGCGATAAAACCGGCGTAGGTGTTTGCCCGCATGGCCGTCACATCTTCTTGATGGAAAACCCGAGCGGGTTTAGATTGCAAATCTTGTATATACAAGCGTGCAATTTGCCTAAGGCGCGCATTCGCTGGCGCGTCGCGGCATGCATCGAGCCCAAGGTCCCAAATCACTGGAGCGCAAATGTCTTCCGCCGAATATCTGCAAGGTGCGTGTGTGTGGAATGGCGTCGAAATGCGGGAGAATCAGCGATGGATCAAACAGATTCCTTCTGCCGTGCTCGACGAGATCGACGCGGCTGTCGCCAGGACGGCTAATACCGGCTGGCGTGACATCACGCGCGATAACTTCCCGCTGCCGGGCGCCGCTGCGTTCTTCGACGACGTGCGCGCCGAACTGGAAGACGGCTCCGGGATGGTCAAGATCCGTGGCCTCGATGTCGGCCGCTACGACGCGGAACAACTACGCCGCATCTGGTACGCATTGGGCCGGCATCTCGGCACGCCGATGTTCCAGAATCGCCGCGGCGAGCTGATGCGCGAGATCAGGGACGAAGGCGCGGGCGTCGGTGCGAAGCTGTATGGCTCGACGGTGGACGCATCGGGGAAGGAGTTTCTTTCGTCGGGTGCGCGGACACTGTCGCCGGGTGAGTTGCGTTTCCATACGGACCGCTGCGATGTCGTCGGATTGCTTTGTGTGCGCCAGGCGTCGGAGGGCGGCGTGAGCAAGCTCGCGAGCAGCGCGACGATCTACAACGAAATGCTCAGACGCCGCCCGGACCTGCACGCGCTGCTTTGCAGGCCCATTCCGCGAAGCCGCTTCGGCGAGGAAGCGGGCGGCGAACACGTCGCCTACGATCTGCCGGTGTTCGGCGTGCGCGACGGCAAGCTGACGAGCCACTTTTCGCTGACGTACATCGAGAACGCGCAACTGCTTCCCGGCGTGCGCAAATTGACCGATGCCGAGCACGAAGCGATTCGCCTGCTGCTGCAGCTTGCGCAGGAGCACTGCTTCGAGATGCGCTTCGCGCCCGGCGATATCCAGCTACTCAACAACCACGTCATCTATCACGGACGCACCGCGTTCAAGGACGACGTGAGCACCGGCCAGGACAGGATGCTGATGCGTCTCTGGCTTTCGGTGCCCAACTCGCGCGCGCTGCCTGAAGATCATGCGATCCTCTGGGGCGATGTGTCGGGCGGCATGCCTCATGGCGGCATCGCGCAACCGGCGACGCCGTGCATGAACTGAGCGTGTTGCCGGTAGAAGGCGTGCTTCATTCCACCAAGAGGAGACTAACGTGATGCAAAGCAGTATGCCTCGCGCAACAACAGGTGCACTCCGGCTTCAACGAGCGATCGTTTCCATCGCGATGAGCGCGTTCGCTGTCGCGGCGAGCGCCGCGACGGACTATGGGAATTGCGAAGTCAAGGGCGACAAGGGCTCCGTCAAACTGACGACCGTCACTCCCGGCGCGCTCTCGGTGCGCCCCGTGCTCGGCGTGCCCGGCTGGTGGAACGGCGACTCGCTGGAGACCATCAAGGATGGCTTCGAGTACTGCATGGCCGCCAACATGGCTTATCGTGCGGGTCTCGATCGCGTCGTCCTGGTGAGCCGATCGTTTCAGCAGGTCCTCACGGGACAATCGCAGGGATTCGATATCGCGCTGAGCGAGATCACCATCACGGACGCGCGCAAGAAGGTGGTCAACTTCACCGAGCCTTACTTCAGTTCCGATCAGGGCGTGCTCGTGAAGGCGGGCACCAAGGTCGACAAGAGCAACCTGAGCAGCCTTCGTTATGCCGTCGAGCGCGGCACGACGGCCTACGATTACATCATGGAGAAAATCAAGCCCGCGGAGCAGCCCAAGGTGTTCAACGATCCTCCGTCGATGTACACCGCGCTGGCAGCCGGACAGGTGGACGCCGTGATCTACGACACGCCGAACGTGCTGTTGCGCGCGAAGAACTCGAATGGCGCACTGCAGGTGGTCGGACGCTTCGATACGGGCGAGAAGTGGGGCGGTGTGGTCAACAAGGATTCGCCGAATCTCGCGGCTTTCAACCAGTTGATCGAAGGTCTCAAGAAGGACGGCACGCTCGAACGGCTGAGCGCCAAGTACCTGACGCCGGAGCTCGGCACCGATCCGACCAAAGTGCCCGTGCTGAACCCCTGAGCGAGCGTGAACCATGAGCAACGCAACGCGACACACGAGCGAGGTGGCGCCGTCACCGGCGCAGGCTCCGGTGACGAACGGCCGCCGCCTGAAGACGGGCGGCATGCCGTGCGTGCCGACGTCCCTGCTGAGCACGTCGATCGTGACGGTGGTGGCCGTCGTCCTGGCAAGCTGGTACACGATTGCCGTGATGCGAAGCTCCCTGCTGGCCGCTCAGCTCGACAGCGCGGCGGTCAATGCGCTCGCTGTCGTGCTGGCGTTGCTCTCCCTGGCGATCGTCGTGCCGCTCGTCAGGGCGCTGCGTTTCGCCAATGCCATCCGCGATGCCGCCGCGCGCCGCGATCTGGCGAAGGCGCGCGGCGCCCGCTCGGCCACGAGGGATCAGTGCTTCATCGCGCTGGGTTATGCGCTGGCGCAACTGGTTCTGGTCATCGTGCTGCAGTTTTTCCTGATCAATCATCAGGCGGTGGCGAAGACGTTCTTCGCCGTGCCGTTGATGATCAAGACGTTTCCGCTGGTGCTCGCCGCCTTCTGGATGAACGTCAAGATCGCCGTCATCACGGAGATACTCGTTCTGGTCTGGGGCTTGATCGTGGCCCTCGCGATGTTCGCGCCGGGCGCGGCGGGCAAGCCGGTGCGTCTGATCGCGACGGCGTATGTCGACATCTTCCGCGCCGTGCCCGCGGTGCTCGTGATCTATCTGGTCGGCTTCGGCATTCCGCTGACCGGCATCCCCGTGCTCAAGGACCTTTCGCTGACGATCTTCGTCATCGTCGCGCTGACGTTGACGGTGGGCGCGTACGTCGCGGAAATTTACCGCGCCGGGATTCTGAGCATCCACTGGAGTCAGAGCGCGGCCGCGCGCTCGCTCGGCCTGTCGCACTTCCAGACCCTGCGATTCGTGATCGTGCCGCAAGGCGTGCGGCAGATCATTCCGCCGCTGCTCAATTCGTTCATCTCCCTGCAGAAAGATACCGCGCTGGTGTCGGTGGTCGGCGTGATCGATTCGTTCAATCAGTCCATGCTGATCGCGTCGAACTACTACAACCTGTCCGCGGTCAGCACCGTGGCGCTGCTGTTCATTGTGATATCGATCCCGCAGACGCGCTTCGTCGAGCGGATGATGCGACGCGACCGGGCACGTATGCGTGCCGGCGAAGCCTGAGGAGACGAGCCCATGTCGTTCATCGACATCCGTGACATATCGAAGTCGTATGGCAAGGTACCGGTTATCCAGCGTCTCGCGATGACGGTGGAAGAGCATGAAGTCGTGTGCCTGATCGGGCCGTCCGGATCGGGCAAATCGACGCTGCTGCGTTGTATCAACGGTCTGGAACTGATCGACGACGGCGAGATTCTGGTCCACGGCGACCCGATCACCGGCCCCGGCGTGGACGTGGATGCATTGCGCCGGGACATCGGCATCGTGTTTCAGGGCTATAACCTGTTCCCGCATATGAGCGTGCTGGAGAACGTGACGCTCGCGCCGATCCGCGTGCTCAGGCAATCCAGGGCCGAGGCCGAAGAACGCGCGATGGCGCTGCTCGGGCGCGTGGGTCTCGCGCACAAGGCGAAGGAATATCCCGACCGGCTCTCGGGCGGGCAGCAGCAGCGCGTGGCGATCGTCCGCGCGCTGGCGATGGACCCGATGGTGCTGCTGCTCGACGAAATCACTTCCGCACTGGACCCCGAACTCGTCTCGGAAGTGCTCAACATCGTGCGCGATCTCGCGAGCGAAGGCATGACCATGCTGCTCGCCACACACGAAATGGGCTTCGCGCGGGAGGTATCGTCGAAGGTCTGTTTTTTGTGCGACGGCGCGGTGTATGAAGAAGGACCACCGGAGCAGATTTTCGGCGACCCCGTGCGCGACAGAACCCGCGCGTTTCTCAGAAGCATTCGGGAAGCGAAGCGCATCTAGGCGACGGCTTCCCGGCGATCACATCAACGCGGCGTCAATGCTTCTGCTGCGGCTTCATTGGCCTTTGCATCGCGCGAGGGCGTCGCAAGGCCGGGATCGTTCGGTTCCTGCGCGCTCGTATCGTACAGGCGGTCGGGAATGAAGAACGCGCAGACGCCGCTCAGGAAGAACACCGCGCCGACCATCAGAAAGCTCACGCCGAACGTGAATTGCGTGGCGACATAGCCGATCACGACCGGCGCCGCGCCGGAGCAGAAGCGTCCCACGTTATACGAACCGCCGACAGCCGTGCCGCGAATGCGCGTGGCGAAGCTCTCGGACATGAACGCGCCCATCGTTCCGAGCGGCACGCCGTAGAGGAAGCCGAAGAACAGCATCAGCCAGACGATGTTCTCGCGCGTGTGAAGAAACACGATGACCGGCAGAAACAAGGCCGCGCCGATGCAGCCGAGCACATACACGCCGCGTCGGCTCCAAAGATCGCCGACCCAGCCCGCGACGATCTTGCCCACGAACGCGACGACGTACGTGCCGATCATATAGCCCGCCATCGAGCCGAAGCGCACGTGCAGTTCCTTCTCCAGATAGGTCGGCAGCCAGTTGTTCAGCCCGTAGAAGCCCGAAAGCGCAAACACGGATGCGAGCGCCCACAGGATGAATATCCTGCGTGCCTCGCGATCCGAGAAGATCAGGTAATAGCGGTTCTCGCGCCAAGGGCGGCGCACGCGCGGCGCGCCTTGCCGCTTCGCCACGCTGGCGCGCCAGCCGGGCGGCTCGGGCACGGACCAGTGAATCGCCAGCGCCAGCACGACGGGAATCGTCGCGACGTAAAAGAGCATGCGCCAGCCGTAGAGCGGCAGAATCCAGTTGGCGAGCGAGATCACGACGATATAGCCCGCCGACACACCCGTCTGCAACATGCCGAGAATCAGCGAGCGCCGCTCGGTCGGAACATATTCGGCGACGAGCGTGCTCACGAGCACCATGCAGCCGATCCCGAGCGAGCTGATGAAGCGCACGAGCGCGAATTGCGCGAAGGTGTGCGTGAGTCCGAGCAGGCCTGCGCCGAGCGAGAAGAGCGCGAGCGCCCACACGACGACGCGCACGCGCCCGAGCGTATCGCTTGCCCAGCCGCCGAGGATGCCGCCCACCGCCATCCCGACGAGCGTGAGGCTGCCCAGCGCGCCCGCCTCGACATTGGTGAGGCCGAATTCGCTTTTGATGCGGGTGAGCGTGAGGCCGTACATCATCACGTCGGCGCCATCGACGAGCAGCGCGAGATAGCCGAGCGCGAACACCATCAGCCAGCGCCCGGTTTCGGGAGAAGCGCGATTCATGAGCGCGGTTCCTCGTCGGCGAAGAGCGGCATGCGGGCGACCAGCGCGGGCGCGAGAAACGAGCCGAGCAGCACGCCCGTGTCTTCGTGCTCGCGCTTGTACCAGTGCTCGACGTGCGTGAGATTCATCGTGCCGATGCATTCGCCGTCATAGGCGATCGGGATGTTGAGGATCGAGCCGAGGCCCATGTTCGCCATCGTCATGTGATCGTCGAACGCGCGGCGGATGTCGTGCGCGGTCTCGCCGCGAAACGGCCGCAAATCGTGGAGGATTTGCGTCGCCCAAGCGGTGCCGCGCTTCTTCTTGCGGCCCCCGGTCGGATAGACCTCGGGCATGTTGGTGAAGACGCGCTCCACTTCGTGATTGCGCGCATCGTAGGCCATGATGGTGAAGAGCCGGAAGCCGATGGTCTCGGCGGCGACCGCCGCGACAGCGTCGAAGAGCGTCGCGGGCTGGGCTCGCTCGCGCATCGCGTGTGCGAGCCGTTGCAGGTCGTTCAGTTGCAACGGGCGCGTGGTGTGTGCTTCGGTGTCGCGCATGATGTCGTTGTCGGTGTAGGCGCTCAGCCGCGCAGATGGGTGGAGGCGAGACGATCGCGCGCATCGTCCTCGATCGCGCCGTTGATCTCGATGTCTTCGAGCGAGCGATTGCGCGTCTCGATGCCGAGGAAGAACACGACGCACGCGCCCGCGAGCAGCACGGCGGTCGTCATTGCAAAGACGCCGAAGAAGCCGAACGACGGATACACGATGCCGACGAGAATCGGCGCGCTCACCGAGCCGATGCGCCCGAACGAGGACGACGATCCGGTGCCTGTGGTGCGCACGGCGGTCGGGAAAATTTCCGGCGTGTACGCATAGACGCCCGCGAACGCGCCGTTCATGAAGAATGACAGGCAGATGCCCGCCGCCATGATCTGCACGCCGGTATGCGACAGCGACAGCATGATCGCCGCGATGCCGCCGAGCGTCATGTACGACGCCACCACGCCCTTGCGGCCGATCTTCTCGTTGAGCCACGCCGCCGAGAAATAGCCCGGAATCTGCGCGCCGTAGATGGCGATGGAGAAGCCGAAGCTCTTCGTGATCGTGAGCCCTTCCTTGACGAGCAGGCTCGGGATCCACGAGAAGAACGAGTAGTACGCGAAGGCCACGGCGAACCACATCAGCCAGCTGACGGCGGTCGTACCCGCGAGGCGCTTCGACCACAGCGTCTTCACGTTTTGCCAGGCGCTGCCGCTGCTCTTTGCGGCGGACGGAATCGCGCCCACGGCGGACAGCGGCGCGAGCGCGATGCCGCGTTGCGCATACCATGCCTCGATATCGTCGACGATGCTGCCGGCCTCGGCGACGCGGCCCTGGCTTTCCATCCAGCGCGGCGATTCGGGCAGCGTGCGGCGCCACCACAGCAGCATGACGACGGGCAGGGCGGTGATGACCGCGAGATAGCGCCAGCCGTCCGGGAAATTGCGCACGACGGTATAGCCGAGAATGGACGAGCTCAGATAGCCGAACGACATGAAGCCGACCAATGCGCCGCAGAACATGCCGCGATAGCGGCGCGGCACGAATTCGGCGAGAAACGGCGCGATCACGACGGTTTCGGCGCCCGAACCGAAGCCCGCGACGATGCGCAGCGCGAAGAAGGTATGCCAGTCGTTGGCGGTGGCGCTCGCGAGCGACGCGACGCAATAGATCGCGAGCGCGCTCATCATGATGCGGCGCCGGCCGATGATGTCCGCGAGCACGCCGGACAGGAACGCGCCGAAGAAATAGCCGATATACGTGCTGCTCGCGACGAGTCCGGTCTGCGCGCTCGTCAGGTTCCACAGCTTGCTGACGACCGGAAGCAGGAACGCGAGCGACGACGAATCGAGGCCGTCGAACATATAGCCCATTCCGCCGATGATCAGCAGCTTGCGATGAAAGCCGGATAGCGGCAGCCGTTCGAGGCGGGCGGCGACAGCGGACATGATCGATGTTTTCCGATGGATGCTGCGTCAACGCCCGATGGCGTAAGCCTGCATCTGGCGTGGCGTGGCCGCGCCGCGCATCAGGCCGTGGCGGATGCCCACGGCGCACACGCGCCCGAGCGACCAGGGTTCGGCGACCGTGAGCTCGTGGCCGCGCGCGCGCAGTTCGTCGAGCGTGGCTTGCGGAAAGGTGCCTTCCGCCGACATCTTGCCGAGCTGAATGTCGCGCGGATAAAACGAGCCGGGAAAGTGCGCGGTCTGGAACGAAGGCGAATCCACGGCGGCTTGCAGATTCAGGCCGAAGTGCACGTGCCGCAACAGCAGTTGCAGCGACCATTGATCCTGCTGATCGCCGCCCGGCGTGCCGAGCGCGGCATACGGCTTGCCGTCGCGCGTGACAAGCGTCGGCGAGAGCGTGGTGCGCGGACGGCGTCCCGGTCCGAGCGACGAGGGCAGTCCTTCTTCCATCCAGAACATCTGGCCGCGCGTGGTCACGTTGAAGCCCAGTCCGGGCACCGCGGGCGATGCCTGGAGCCAGCCGCCCGACGGCGTCGCCGACACCATGTTGCCCCAGCGATCGACGACATCGAGATGCACGGTGTCGCCGCGCAACTCGGGCAGCGGTGCGAACGTGGGTTCGCCCTGACCGAAGCCGCCCGGTTGCTGGCGGCCCGCGTTGGCGAGGATTTTCGCGGCGCGCGCCTCGCTGTCGAGCAGATTGCCTGGACGGAATTCGAACGATGCGCGGCGCGGATCGATTTGCCGGCGGCGTGCGTCGTTGTAGGCGTCGCTCAGGAGCGTGTCCATCGGCACGTCGGAGAAGTTCGGGTCGCCGTAGAAGACGTCGCGGTCCGCGAACGCGAGCTTCGCGCATTCGATGACCGTGTGGACGAAGTCCGGTCCCAGCGGGTCCATGCCCGCGAGATCGAAGCCCTTCAGCAAAGCCAGTTGCTGCAGGAACATCGGGCCCTGGCCCCACGGTCCCGTCTTGTGAACCATGAAGCCTTCGTATTCGTAAGAGACGGCGTCTTCGTAGGTCGCCTCCCAGCGCGCGAGATCGGATGCATCCAGCAGCCCGCGATTACGCTGGCCCGACGTATCCAGCACGTCGGTCGAGACGAAGTACTGATCGATCGCATCCGCGACGAAGCCGCGATAGAACGCAAGTCGCGCGCGCTCGCACTGCTCCGCGCGGTCGCCGCGCGTGTTCGCTTCGCGCAGAATGCGCTTGTAGGTTTCCGCGATGGCCGAATTCGCGAACAGATGATTGGGTCGCGGCGCTTCGCCGTCGCGCAGCCATTGCTCGGCGGACGTGCGCCATTCGCGCTTGAAGAAATCCTGGATCGCGAGGATCGACGACGCCATGCGCGGCAGCACCGGATAGCCATGTTCCGCGTAGCCGATGGCATAGCTCAGCACGTCTTCCAGCGGTAACTGCCCGTAGTCGCGCAGCAAGGTCATCCAGCCGCCGAACGCGCCCGGCACGACGGCGGGCAAGAGGCCCGTGCCGGGCATCACGGTGAGGCCCAGCTCCTTCATGCGCTCGATGGTCATGGCGGCGGGCGTCACGCCCTGGCCGCACAACACGCGCACGCGGTCTTCCTTCGCGCTGTAGAACACGGCGGGCAATTCGCCGCCCGGCCCGTTCAGATGCGGCTCGACGATCTGCAGCACGAAGCCGGCTGCCGCTGCCGCGTCGAACGCGTTGCCGCCTTTTTCGAGGACCGCCATCGCGGACGCGCTGGCCAGCCAGTGCGTCGACGCCACCATGCCGAAAGTGCCGATCAGTTCGGGTCGTGTCGTGAAGCTCATTACTGTCGTCCGTTGATTGAACCATTGTCGAGTGGTTCGGTTTTTCAATGCCGATGCGCGTATCGTGATGCGAAATGGAAAGCGCTTCACGTAGCGTAAATCATCATAAAAAGTAAAGCAATCCGTGTGATTCAGCCGGCAATCTGCTAATCTGAACCAATGCACATTGGTTCAAAAAAGATCATGGAAAAGCCCACGCTCGACAGACTGCTCGACTACGTCGCGCAACACAATCTGAAGGACGGCGACGCGTTGCCGTCGGAGCGCAGCCTCGCCGAGGCGCTCGGCCTGAGCCGGCGCGAATTGCGCGGGGCGCTGGCATCGCTGGAAGCGGCGGGACGCGTGTGGCGCGGCGTCGGGCGCGGCACGTATCTGGGCACGCGTCCGCTTAAGTTTTCGGCGTCGCTAAGCAGTCTGCGCGCGGGGTCGAGCCCGGCGGATATCGCGGAAATGCGGCTGGTGCTCGAACCGGCGTTCGTCGAACTGGCGACGAGCAAGGCGAGCCCGGACGATCTCGCGGAACTGGAGAAATGCGCGCGGCGCAACGCCACGGCGAAGGACGATGACGAGTGGCAGCAGTGGGATCACCGCTTTCATTTGCTGATCGCGCAGGCCACGCGCAATCCGGCGATCATCGCGCTGATGGAAGTGGTGAACGGCATGCGCATGAAGCCCACCGCACGCGAAAAAACCGCCGATCAGGATACGCGGCGGCATTTTGCGGAGCAGCATCAGGCTGTCGTGAAGGCGATGATCAAACGCGACGGCGCGACGGCCGCCGCGCGCATGCGCGACCATCTATTGAACGTGCAATGGCGGATACCGTCGCAAAAAGGATAAGCGTGCCTGGCAGCCTCAGAACGCGTGCCGCACGGCCACGCGCGCGATGAACTGCTCCGCATTCGACGACACACCCTGCGCGCCCGGAATGTACGCCTGATCCAGAACCGAACCGGTCGATGCGCCGGCGATCTTCTGATACGCGCTTTGCACGTACACGTCGGTGCGTTTGGACAGGAAGTAATCCGCCATCAGACCGGCCGAATGGATACGCGGCTTCACGGTGCCGGCGGTCGAGTCGTAGGTTTCGATCGAATAGACATACTGCGCGCCGATGAAGAACGCCGGCGTGAACTGATACTTGCCGTTCACTTCGAAGTTCTGATAGCGGAGATTCTTGAGCGTGTTGCCCGCCGACGCGAGCGGCACGCCGATGTAGCCGTTCGTGACCGGATCGCGATAGCTGGAATTCGTGTACGCGAAGCCGACCGTGGCCTTGTCGAAGGTGTAGTTCACGCCCGCGCCGAAAATCTGCATACGTTGCGCGATGAAGCTCGCATCGTTCGTCGCGATCGCGCCATTGGCGTTGAGGCCCGTGCCGTCGGCGCGCAGATAGGCGGCACCGAGCAGCAGGCCGTCGTTCGCATACGACGCGCCGAAGCTGTACTGGCGGTTGTTGGCGAAGTTCGTGTCGTTGCTGAAGCTGTACGTGCCGCCGAACCGGAAGCCGCCGAGCGCCGGGCTCGTGTACTTCACCGTGTTGTTCACGCGAAATGAGTTGTCCGTGTTGTCGTTGTCGAACGGATGCGCGAACAGGTAGCCCGCGAAATTGCCGTTGGCGGTGGTAGGCGCGAGATAGTCGACCACGGAATCGTACTGACGGCCGAGCTTGACCGAACCCAGGCGATCGTTCGCCACGCCGACATAAGCCTGCCGTCCGAACATGCGGCCGCCTTGTCCGGCCGCACCATTGCTGATGTTGACGCCGCTCTCCAACTGGAACACGGCCTGCGTTCCGCCGCCCAGATCCTCGACGCCGCGCATGCCCCAGCGGCTCCCCGACGCATAGCCGCTGGTCAGTTCGTAGGCCCGGTTCGAGCCGACATTGCTGGTGAAATCGAATCCTTCGTCGAGGATGCCGTAGAGCGTGACGCTGCTTTGAGCATGCGCTGAAGTTGCGATGCAGGCGAATGCCGCCAACGAGATGGCTGTGATTCTCATGAAAGTCTCAAGTCTTTTAATTTTCGTCAAAAGTCCCGGCCATCAAGCGTCGCCGGGACCGCGAGCGAGCGATTGTGCGGCACGCAAGCGAGGGCTGCCAAAGGATTAAGTTGAAGGACAAACGTGAGTTTTTCGAATGTTTCGCCCGCGAATTCTTCGCTTGTTGCTGCACTGCGAAGCGCGAAAGAATGAGCCGCAAATACTCACGGGACAGCGCTGCCAATGAAGCCAGAACGGAATTTTGTGAACGGGCGTTTCATCGCCCCTTTGAGCGATGACGTCGTCGCGATCCTGAATCCCGCGACCGAAGCAATCGCGGGTCACGTCCAAAACGCGTCGCGCGATCAGGCGTTGCTGGCCGTCGAGCAGGCCGCCGCCGCGCAACGTCTGTGGCGCGCGCTGCCCGCCGTCGAACGCGGCGCGCACATGCAGCGCCTCGCGGATGAGATCACCAGCGCGTCCGCCGAAATCGGCGCTGCGCTCGCGATGGAATCCGGCAAGAGCGTCGCCGATGCGGGCAACGAAGCCGTCTACGCCGCGCAAATCACGCGCTATCACGCGGAATGGGCGCGCCGCATCGAAGGCGAAGTCATTCCGAGCGATACGCCCGACGAAAACCTCGTGCTGCATCGCGAGCCGATCGGCGTGGTCGCGTGCCTGATCCCGTTCAACTTCCCGATCTACACGCTGATGCGCAAGATCGCGCCGGCGCTGATCGCGGGTAACACCGTGGTCGTGCGGCCGAGCAACAACACGCCGCTGTCGGCCTTCGCACTCGCGCGTGCCGTCGAGCGCGCGGCGTTGCCCGCGGGCGTCGTCAACATCCTGGCGATGGATCACGCCACCGCCGAAGCCGTCTGCACGCATCCGAAGGTCGGCATGATCACGCTGACGGGCAGCGTCAACGCGGGCCGCAAGGTGCTGGACTACTGCAAGGCGAATATCGCGAAACCGTCGCTCGAACTCGGCGGCAAGACGCCTGCCATCGTCGAGCCGGACGCCGATTTGCAGAAGGCGGCGCGCGAACTGGTCGCATCGAAGCTCACGCATTGCGGGCAGCTCTGCACGGCGATCGAGCGCGTCTATGTGCACGAAAGCATTCACGACGCGTTCGTCGGCATGCTGCGCGACGAGATGCGGGCGAAGCGCATCGGCGATCGCAGCGAAGATGCGGGCTTCATGGGACCGCTCGTCAATGCGGCGTCGCGCGACGGCATCCATGCGATGGTGCGCCGCGCGATCGAGGCCGGCGCCCGGCTCGAAACCGGCGGCGAAGTGCCGGACCGCAAGGGCTTTTTCTATCCGCCGACGCTGCTGTCGAACTGTCGTCAGGACATGGAAATCGTGCAGGAAGAGACCTTCGGTCCGGTGCTCGCGGTGCTGAAATATTCGACGCTCGATGAAGCCATCGGGATGGCGAACGATCATCAGTTCGGGCTTTCTTCGGTGCTGTACACCGAGAACTATCGCAACGCGATGAAGGTCGCCAATTCGATCGAAGCGGGCGAGCTTTATATCAATCGCACGCCTGCCGATCCGTATCAGGGCTTTCACGCCGGATGGAAGCGCTCCGGCATCGGCGGCGACGATGGCAAGCACGGCATGCTGGAGTTCACGCAGACGCGTCTCGTCGTCATGAAGTACTGAGTTTCGCGGCCGGTTGTCAAAACGCAACCGGCCGTTTCGCAGCAACAAGTCCATCCATAAAAACATATCGAAGGCCAGCCGCGCGGCGTCCACATGCCGCGCGCCGCTGTCCTTTCAGGAGTACAAACGTGTCATCGAATCCCGCTCAATCCAGCCGGAGCGTCGCCGCGTCACGCGAAGGCTCGCGCGCCGACCGCTATATCCAGCTCACTTTGCTCGTTCTGGCCGCCGGCGCCATTTATCCGATTCTGTATCTGCGGCAGGTTTATCAGCCGACGATGCTCGAAGTCTTTCACATCACCGAATCGCAACTCGGTTATCTGTATTCCGCGCTCGGCACGATCTTTCTCGTCTGCTATCTGCCGAGCGGCTGGCTCGCGGACCGCATCGCGCCGCGCGTGCTCATCAGCTTCTCGCTGATCGCGACGGGCGCGCTGGGCCTGTGGTACTCCACCGCGCCGGCATTCGGCTCGCTGATCGTGATCTTCGGTTGCTGGGGCCTGACGACGGGCCTCACGTTCTGGGCCGCGATCATCAAGCGCGTGCAGATGATCGCCGGCACCGACGAACAAGGCCGCTTCTTCGGCTTTCTCGATGGCGGGCGCGGTCTGATCGAAGCGCTGCTCGCGACCATCGCGATATCGCTCTTCGCGTGGGCCACGCAGACGCACGGCGAATCGACGGCGGCGGGCTTCCGGCTCGTCGTCTACATGTACGCGTTTCTATGCATCGGGCTCGGCGTCGTGCTCGGTCTCGTGCGCGATCCGGCCGCTGTCGAGGCGAAGGAAACGAAGCGCCGCGACAGCAACGTCATGCGCGATCTCGCCGTGCTGCTGAAGAACCCGCAACTGTGGCTGCTCGCCGCGATCGTGTTCTGCGGCTATCAGGTGTTCTGGGCGACTTACAGCTTCTCCGCGTATCTGCATGAGCAGGAAATCGGCCTGTCGGTGGTGGCGGCCGGCTTCATCACGACGCTCAAGCTGTGGATGCGCCCGATCGGCGGCATCGGCGGCGGCTTTCTCGGCGACCGCTTCTCGAAGACCTCGGTGCTCGTGTTCGCGCTGTTCGCGGCGGCGGCCGCGCTGCTCGTGCTGATGGCCGCGCCGTCCATCGGCAGCCATGCGGTCATCGCCGTGGTCGTGCTGTTCATCGGCGTGATGACCTACGCGATTCGCGGCCTCTACTGGTCGCTGCTCGATCAGTGCAAGGTGCCGCCCGAAACCATGGGCCTCGCCATCGGCCTCGTCTCCGTGATCGGCTATTCGCCGGATGCGGTGCTGCCGCTCATCAACGGCTATCTCACGCAGAACTATCCGGGCGTGCATGGCTATCAACTCTACTTCGGCTATATCGCCTGCATGTCCGTGCTGGGCGGTGTCGCCGGTCTCGTCTTCAAGCATCGTCTCGACAAGCAGGAAGCTCAAGCATGAAAATCGCCGCGCTGGAAACTCATATCGTCGCCGTGCCGCCGCCGCATGTGGGCGGCATGTACTGGATCTTCGTCAAGCTGCGTACCGATTGCGGCATCGAGGGCGTGGGCGAGATCTACTCCGCGACGTTCCATCCGAAAGCGATGACGCCGATCATCGAGGACGTGTTCGAACGCTATCTGCTCGGACACGATCCGCATCATGTCGAGCGCTTCTATCGCGAGTGCTATTCGAGCGGCTTCACGCAGCGCCCCGATCTCACGATGATGGGCGTTGTCAGCGGCCTGGAAATGGCGTGCTGGGACATCATCGGCAAGGCGGCGAACAAGCCGGTGTACGAACTGCTCGGCGGCCGCGTGCACGAGCGTCTGCGTTCGTACACGTATCTCTATCCGAAGAACGCGCGCGGCGAATACGATTACGACGATCCCGATCTCGCCGCCGAATGCGCCGCGCATAACGTGGAACTCGGCTTCACGGCCGTCAAGTTCGATCCGGCCGGCCCGTACACCGCGTATTCCGGACATCAGGTGTCGCTCGACGTGATGGACCGTTGCGAACTGTTCTGCCGCAAGGTGCGCGAGGCGGTCGGCAGCAAGGCCGATCTGCTGTTCGGCACTCACGGCCAGATGGTGCCGTCGTCGGCGATCCGTCTCGCGCAGCGTCTGGAAAAGTACGATCCGCTGTGGTTCGAAGAGCCGGTGCCGCCGGGACAGGAAGACGCGATGGCGCAGGTCGCCGCGAAGACCAGCATCCCGATCGCGGCGGGCGAGCGTCTCACGACCAAGTACGAATTCTTCAAGCTGCTCGAAGCACGCGCGGCGTCGATTCTGCAGTTCAACGTCGGACGCGTGGGCGGTCTGCTCGAAGCGAAGAAGATCGCAAGTCTCGCCGAAGTCCATTACGCGCAGATCGCGCCGCACCTCTACAACGGGCCGGTCGGCGCGGCGGCGAGCATCCAGATCGCGGCGTGTTCGCCGAATTTCCTGATCCAGGAAAGCATCGGCACATGGGACGGCTTCCACGCCGACGTGCTCAAGTCGGGCATTCGCTGGGAAGATGGCTACATCATTCCGTCGAACGAGCCGGGTCTCGGCGTGGAACTGAACATGGACGTCGTGCGCGCGCACACGCCGTACACCGGCGAGCGGCTGCATCTGCAGATGGCGGCGAAGCCGTTCGACGTAAAGGACCTCGCGCCCGCAAGGGGCTGAACCGAAGGCACTGAAGGCGACAGAATCATGGAATTCGATTACATCATCGTGGGCGCCGGATCGGCGGGCTGCATTCTCGCAGACCGGCTCTCCGAGTCGGGACAGCATTCGGTTTTGCTGCTGGAGGCGGGCGGCGCGGACAGTTCATTCTGGTTCAGGGTTCCGGTCGGGTTCACCAAGACCTACTACAACCCGGAATACAACTGGATGTACTACAGCGAGCCGGAAGCGCAGCTCAACGGCCGCCAGCTTTATTGTCCGCGCGGCAAGGTGCAGGGCGGCTCGGGCTCGATCAACGCGATGATCTACGTGCGCGGCCAGCCCCACGATTTCGACGACTGGGCGCGCGCGGGCAACCCCGGCTGGAGCTTTCGCGACGTGCTGCCGTACTTCCGGCGGGTCGAATCGCACTGGGCGGGCAACACCGAATATCACGGCGCGGACGGCAAGATCGCCATTACGTCGATGAAGGACGGCGCGCATGCCATCTGCGGCACGTTCCTGGAAGGCGCGCGTCAGGCGGGCTATCCGGTTACCGGCGACATCAACGGCCCGGACTACGAAGGCGCCGCCATCTATGACCTCAACGCGCGCAACGGCGAGCGCTCGTCGAGCAGCTTCGAGTATCTGCATCCCGCGTTGTCGCGCAAGAACCTGCGCGTCGAGCGCAATGTCACCGTGCGCCGCGTGATGTTCGACGGCAAGCGCGCGACGGGCATCGAGGCATCGCGCAAGGGCGAGCCGCTGACGTTCCGTGCGAAGCGCGAAGTCATTCTCTCGGCGGGCGCGGTCGATACGCCGAAGCTGTTGCAACTGTCCGGCGTCGGCGAACCGGCGCTGCTCGCGAAGCATGGCATTGCCGTGCAGCACGCGATGCCTGCGGTGGGCCGGAATCTGCAGGACCATCTGTGCGTGAGCTTCTACTACCGCGCGACGGTCAAGACGCTGAACGACGAACTCCGTTCGCTGGCGGGCAAGGCGAAGGCGGCGCTGCGCTATCTGCTCTCGCGCAAGGGGCCGCTGTCGATGAGCGTCAACCAGTCGGGCGGCTTCTTCAAGGGCGACGCGCAGGAAGCGGAACCGAACCTGCAGCTTTACTTCAATCCGCTGTCGTACCGTATTCCCAAAAGCAGCAAGGCGCAGCTCGAACCGGAACCGTATTCGGGCTTTCTGCTGTGCTTCAATCCGTGCCGGCCGACGAGCCGGGGAAGCATCGAAATCACGTCGAACCGCGTCGAAGATGCCGCGGCGATCCGCGTCAACGCGCTGACGACCGAAAAGGATCTGCATGAAGCCGTGCAGGGCAGCAAGCTGATCCGCAAGATCATGAATTCGAAAGCGCTGCGCGGCATCACGGCCGAGGAGATTTCGCCCGGACCGGACGTGCAAAGCGACGAAGCCCTGCTCCATTATTTTCGCGATCAGTCCGGCTCGATCTACCATCTGTGCGGATCGTGCGCGATGGGCGCGGATGCGGCCACATCCGTCGTCGATGCGCGGCTGCGCGTGCATGGCATCGACGGGCTGCGGATCGTCGATGCGTCGGTGTTCCCGAACATCACGTCCGGCAACCTCAATGCCCCGACGATGATGGTCGCCGAAAAAGGCGCAGACATGATCCTCGAAGACGCGCAGGCCGACCCCGCGCAGGCGTCCACGCCGGCGGAACTCGTGCCGGTGTGAGCTTCGCGGCGCGAGTACGCGTCGCCGAAGCTGCATAATTTGCCTCGATTCGTAAAATGCCGTCAAAGAACGGCATGCTCCGGTGCACTTGCGTGTCGAATGCGCGTCGCGTGCCGGAGCCGCCTCCGGCGGCGAAAAGGAGATCGTCTTGAAGCGAAAAATGCCCGCCCTCAATGCGCTGAGGGCTTTCGAGGTAGCCGGACACACCGGCAACTTCACACGTGCCGCGGAAGTGCTGCACGTCACGCAAAGCGCGGTGAGCCGGCAGGTCCGCCAGCTCGAAACGCAACTCGGCGAGACGCTGCTGGTGCGCCGCCATCATCATCTCGAACTCTCCGCGACGGGGCGCCTGTTGTTGCAGGCGCTCAAGTTGTCATTCGACCGCATCGAACTGACGGTACGCAGCATTCAGGAGAAGACGCACTTGAAGCGCCTGCGCGTCAATGTTCCGCCCACGTTTTGCAGCCGCTGGCTGATGCCGCGCCTGCAATCCCTGCGCGCGGCGGCGCCCGAGCTCGAACTTACCGTGACATCCAGCGTGAAGGACGATCTCGTCGAATCGGGCTCGCTCGACTGCGCAGTGCGTTTCGGCGACGGCGAGTGGGACGGCCTCGACAATCAGTTGTTGATGAACGAGCGGCATCTCGCCGTGTGTGCGCCGTCGCTGCTCGGCGGAAGCACGGGCGCGGCGGAGAATTTCGGCGCGTTCACGCTGCTGCACGTTCTGGCGAGCAGCGATCAGCGTTACCTGACGTGGCAGCACTGGCTGAAGGCCGCGCATATCGACGATGTCGATCTTGGCGGCGGCCACGAATTCGATCTGCTCGATCACGCGATCCGCGCGGCAGTGGACGGGCTCGGCGTCACGATGGCCGACCGCCACATGATTTCATCCGAGTTGCGGCAGGGGACGCTCGTGCCGCTGAGCGACGTCGAAGTGGACGGGCATCAGTCCTACTGGCTCGTGACGCGCACCGGCCAGGACGACGCGCCGCCGGTCGCCGTGTTCCGTGACTGGCTGCGTCGGGAGATCGAAGAACAGGAGCGCGGCTGGCCGTTGCGCGCGAGAGAATAGAAGGGCGGCCGGAGCGCCGCCGCGAATAAAAAAACCAGGAGACAACCGTGCGCCGTCTGCCATCCCTGACCGCATTGCGCTTCTTCGAAGAAAGCGCGCGGCATATGAGCTTCAACAAGTCGGCGGCCGCGCTGTGCGTGACGCCGGGCGCGGTCAGCCGGCAGATTCGCCTGCTCGAGGATGCGCTCGGCACGAAGCTGTTCGACCGCGATCACAAAGGCATTCGCCTGACGCGGCAAGGCGAGGAACTGCTTCAGTGCCTGGCGCAAGCGTTCGATTCGATCGAGCGCGTGACGCGATCGCTGTCCAGCGCGAAACCCGGCGAACGCAAGCGGCTGACCGTCACCGCGCCGCCGACCTTTGCGTCGCGCTGGCTGTCGCCGCGGCTCGGCGCGCTGATGGACGCCGTGCCCGATATCGACCTTTCCGTGCGCACCGATGCCGCCGACGATCGTCATTGCAGCATTCGCTTTGGATACGAGGCGCGCGCGGACCATCGCTCGGAGTTGCTGTTCATCGAACGGCATGTGCTTGTCGGTGCGAAGAAATATGCCGGGCTGCCGGTCGAAACGCTGCTCGAACGCACGCCGACGCTGCATGTGCTGCACAACGACGTGCGCTTGACGCTCTGGCCCAACTGGCTCGATGCGGCCGGTTTGCCGCGCGCTTGTGCGGAGAACGGCATCGAGTTTTCCACGCTCGATCAGGCGATCCATGCCGCGCGCGCGGGCTCGGGCCTCGCGGTGGTGGACCGCAATATGATCGTCGATGATTTGCATGACGGCGCGCTCGTGCAGTTGTCGCCGGTGGAATCGAGCGGGCCTTATGGCTACTGGCTGGATATCGCGCCGTCGCACGCGGGACTGGATTGCGTGCAGGCGTTTGCGGAATGGCTGCGCGGCGAGGGGGCGAAGGCCGCGCAGCTCTGAGCGGGCGATCAGTTGCCGCTTGCCTGGTTCAACGTCAGATGCTTCGTTTCCGGCGCCCAGGCAATCGACACGATCATGCCGACCAGCAGCACCGCGGCCAGCGCGAGCATCGTCATCTGGATGCCGGCCTGCGCAATGCCGACAGGCAGCAGAAACGTCCCGACTGCCGATCCCAGCCGGCTGCACGCAATCGACAGCCCCACGCCGCAAGCACGCGCCTCGGTCGGAAAGCACTCCGGCGGAAACACGCCGACGAGATTCGAGAACGCCGACATCGTCAGCGTGAAGATGCCGAACGCGACGATCATCCCGAGATTCGCCGAAGCCGGCAGCACCGCCAGCGCAAGCAGCGACGCGCAGCACACCGCGAACGAACCGATCAGGAACGAGCGGCGCGACAGCTTGATGGTCAGCCAGATGCCGAGCAGCGCGCCGAGCACGAGAAACGCATTCAGCAGCAGATCGGCGCCCGAGCCTTCGGGCACGCGGATCGCCGTGAGAATGCTCGGCAGGAACGTGTAGATCGCGAAATACGGAATCACGAGACACACGAAGAATGCGCAGTTGAAGATCGTGCGCCGGATCAGATCGGGCTTGAAGAGTCGCGCGAAACCGCCCGCGGGTGCGTGGTGTCCGCCGGCATCGGCGCCGAGCGTGACATTCGGACCGAAGTGCTTGCGCACGATGCGCAACGCTTCGTCCTTGCGTCCCTGGCCGAGCAGCCAGCGCGGCGACTCGGGCGTGCCGATGCGCAGGATCAGCACGAGAAACGCCGGCACGCCAGCCGACGCGAGCAGCCAGCGCCACGCGTCCGGCGAGGCGTCGGCGTAATGCATGCCGAGCACGTTCGCGATCACATAGCCGATCGTCCAGATCACACTGAACGAGCCGAGCAACGTGCCGCGATGCTTGCGCGGCGAAAACTCCGCGAGAATCGCATGACCGACGGCGAAGTCCCCGCCCATGCCGAAGCCGATCAACACGCGCAAGCCGACGAGCATCGCGGGCGTCGTCGCGTAGAACTGCGCGAAGGCGGCCGCCGTGATGATGACGAAGCTCAGCAGGAAGATCTTGTACGTGAGGATAATAGTCTGTACGTGAGGGTAATAGTCTGTACCAAAACGCCTAAGAGGATAAAAGGTTGTACCGGAACCAGCCTTTATTCATCATGTTCAGATTACCGAATGCAGTTTGCGGATTCGCCCAACTCAATAGTAGAAATCCCTTACTTTTTGCGCCGCCTCTATTTGTTCAGGTAAAAGCTGAGTTTTTGTCGCACCCACTATAGCCTTGGCCAAATGCTTGAAGAGGATAAAAGTTTATACGGAAGCGTTCATTCGGGAGACTGGCAGGCTCATGGGCCGTCAATGCCGGCGTCATTGATTTTTTTAAATCTATCTATCAACTTGGTATTTTTGGGGGGCAGAACTAAAGTGGAGAGGAGCCAACGCATCGAGTACGCATATGAGACTGCGCGAAAAAAGAAAATGACTTTAACGCCGTGCTGCAGCAGTGCGCCAATCGCACTGTTCGGATGTTATCGACGCTCCGTCGACGTTTTTGAGAGAAAAATTGTGCAATCAATCAGCGCTGCCGACCGCGATATGGTCCTTCGATATCTTCGTTTGGGTAAAGTACCGGAGGTCGGCCTTCAACACTTTTGTTGTAGAGGACATGCGGTGAGGTCATTGTGGCGCGACGTCCAAAGCGTCCGCGGTAGACACCCTTGTCTGAGCGTGATTCTCGCGCCTCCCGGGGCGGGAAAAACATACTGCCTCAATCTGGTGCGTGAATTCGCACTTCGCCACGGGTTAGTCGTCGCGAAGATGGACGTCGCTACACGCGGTGCCACTGATTCGTCGATTGAAGTTGATAGTTCGCTAGCCTCGAGATTATATAAAAATATCTCAACCCAAGAAGCACGGGAAGGGGAAGCACTGGTCGATATAGTCGACAAATTCATCAGTCACGCTAAGACGGATGCCGAAGGGTCGGGCAGGTTGGTCGAGGACGTCATCCACGCCCAACTGCACCCACTAACGGCGATGCCAGATGGGCATATCTTCGTGAGCGTAATTGAGTGCTATTGCCGAGGATGCATCCGCGGAAACGAACGACAGCGGTTCGACTCAATGCGTTGGATGCGTGGAGAGACGGTGTCAACGAAGGATGCGCGAGCCGCTCTGGGCGTCGTTTCCTTCGCTGACGAAACTTCTCTCTTCAATCATGTGCAAGTCCTCGCACGATTTGTTGGGCTTGCTGGTTTCGCTGGGATGATTGTATGTCTTGATGATGCAGGTCACCTCGACCGAATCGCGGACCCAACCGACGCCGAGGATTCGAATCAAAACCAGATATCGAGAGTTTTTCATGAGCCCTTCGATAAATCCATAGACGCGCTCGGAATCTTCTTAGCCATTCCGCCCCAGTATGGCGTACACACGTGGGAGACCAGCCTTCCATTGAGACGGTATTTCGACTGCTTCCGTCCATGCATGTCGCTTGATTTGATGAGGTCCGATGAGCTCCATCAAGTCTTGAATAAGCTGCGCGTGTTGCATGCGTTCGGAGACGAACAACGGGCTATCCCCGAAGTGGCCGTGAAGGCGTTCTTATGGGTAGCGTCCCGGGAGTCCGGCGAAGAATTGTGCAAATTTCCAAGAGCAATAATTGCGACATTTGTCGACATGTTGTTTCGGATGGAAGAGGGCCGAGGCGCTGAGTGGATAGACGCGCTTCTCGATACAAAGTTTGATTTCGAGAGTTCCGAGCCCTCAAATGCAAAAGAATGTTTGCTGCGCGAGACTAGCCATCAAGCTCGCCTATAGCAGGAGCGACGCAGCAAAACCGAGAAGCGGAAGCTTTTCAGGGACCCACGAGAGAGGGGGGCGCTCGCGACGTCGCGCATGCGGTTGACGTGCCTATGGCGGAGAGATATGTCGGTGGCAATGTTAGTCACGACGACAGCCGATTTGTAGCACGTCATTCCGACGACTGACAGTTGTATAGAAAAGACATTCGCAATGAGGTCGGGCCTTCGCGAGTGCGTGCGTGTCGATGCATGGCTGACTCTACTGACTACGCAGCGATGCGCGACGCAACCGTGGACGCTGCATCGCGAAAAATCAGCTTACCATCCTTCGTTTTCGAACTAGAGTGCCACTGACAGTGATTCAACGATTGGCCGCGCGGCCCCATTGGAGGCGCTAGATGCACACATCCAGCCCCTTAAAAGGAAGACGGAGGCAAAGGCCCGCTCGGACTCCCCTCCGCCCGACGGGGATAGCCTGTTCCACACTGACTTCCCCGTATCCGACTGCCGACATGACTGTGCCCTGTTCGCTTTGCCTTAGGCCGGTCGACCGAACGTCGCCACGCGTTTCTGTCAGCATGACGCAATTTGAAGACGAGTCGCAGCCTTGGTTGGTCTCAGCTCGAGTCGTCGATGAACGCGAGCTAGCCGTCTACTGCCCGGGCTGTGCGGAACCACGTCGCACATCAGCATTCGATGAGTCGGAACTAGGCGTTGCTGTATGAAAGTCTTCCTCGACGACGAGCGCGTCACGCCGGACGGTTGGACGCGTGTTCACTGGCCGCACGAAGCAATCCGACTCTTGGAGTTAGGCACCGTCGAAGAGATTAGCCTTGACCGCGACCTCGGCGACGATGAACGCGGCACGGGCTATGATGTCATTCTGTGGGTTGAAGAGGCCGTCGCGCTTCGGGTTTCCAGCCGCCCAAAATCTTCGTACACTCTGCGAACAGTTCGGCGCGGACGAAAATGGAATCAGGCGTACTCGCCATCGAACGCCTTGTACTCAAACAAAACAGATAACAACTACTGCTATGGACCACCTCGATTTGTCGTTTGACCACCTGTTTGAAACCCGCCAGCAAATCAAATGGTGGCCTTGGGTGGGCAGCGAATTCTCAAAGTCTGCTGTCAAAACAATGATACTTGGCGAGAGCGTGTACCGATGGAACGAAGGCGAAGCGTTCGACAAGCGTTACGCACTAACTTCGGGTCTGCGCGTTACTCATAAGAACCATGCACTGAAGTTCGACCGGGACTCACGCTACGTCCGCAACATTGAACGCGCAATATTCCAGAGGCGCAACCCAAGCGATACCCAGAAGCAATCGCTTTGGTTATCCGTTGCTTACCATAACCTAGTGCTCGATTTTATGAAATCGGTAAAGCGTCGGCCGACGGAGGAGCAATATCAAGCGGGATGGACCGCCGCGTTAGACTTGTTCGACGTTATGGGCGTGGAGCAGTGCTTGGTTTTCGGAGTAGAGTCACTCAACGCACTTCGGCTGGCCTCGCGCGAAGAACGGCTGCACTTTAACTGCGAGCGACATCCGACGAAAGTTGGCCGATTCTGTGCTCGCTCTGCATTGGTCCACACGAAGAGCGGAAGGGCGGTGAAGCTTTTGTTCGTTCGGCATCCGAGCAGCTTCTTCAGCTGGCGGAAGTGGGCACCGGTAGTGCGAGATGGGCTCGACTGGGAGTTTGCCGAAGCCAGGCCACTTCCCGAGGCACACGTCCCAGATACAGTTGCGCTGAAGTCGGCCGCGTAGGTCAAGCTGTGGCGAGGGCAGCTCGGAACGTCCTCGAAACAACGGTAGGCAAAAATCAGATGGGAAAGGCCGAGCAGAAGAGCAGCGAGGGTGCTTCTGTCGAGCGCGTTGCGAACGCGGCTCGAGAAGTCCAGTTGGCATCGCAGGCTCTCAAAGAGCAGTTCGATGCCGGGACGGACACTGCCAGCCGAACATTGCTGCTTGCTCATCTGACTGCAGCTATCTTTGAACTTTAGGCAGCGCGCGATGCACTCGACGCACTTCTGGCTCGGAAGCCTCTTCGCTCAATCTCCGCTTCGCAGTGGGTTTGCCGCAATGAAATGCAAATGAAGCGTGGCTTACGAGGGAGGGCGCGTCTGGAGGTCCCACGGATTACGGCACGTGCCGACTCCTGCGACTGGCAAGCGCAGAGTCGTGTGGTGGTCATCGACTGGCACACATACCGGCGCAGCACTATGGCCTAATAGCGGACGGCTTCGAACAACAACACGACGAGGAACGCGCGATGGAACAACTCTGGGAAAGCGTCGACCGACTAAAATCTCTCGGAGACCCCGCGGTCAAAGGTGCCCGCATCCGGCAGTTGCGTGAACCTCACGTCGCACCTCTCACTGCATACGTCGAAGAATTACGTCTAGAGGCAGGCCCCGGGGCACAAGTACCAGACTTCGACCCATGGGATGCCGGAGTGGGCGCCGAGATTTTGTTCCTTCTGGAGGCACCGGGTGCTCGCGCCGTAGCGTCCACGTTCGTCTCCCGCAATAATCCTGACGAGACGGCAAAGAACATGTTTCTCCTTCACGAGGATGCGGATATCCCTCGCACCCGCTCACTTCTCTGGAACGTGGTGCCGTGGTACATAGGCGACGGGGCTCGAATTCGCGCTGCGACGCCGCAAGACTTGGAACAAGGGCTCAAGCCGCTTCCACGTCTCATTCAGATGTTGCCGAAGCTTCGGGCGGTTGTCTTCATGGGCAAAAACGCTCAACAGGCGCAGCCGCAGGTCGCCGCTCTCCGGCCTGATTTGAGGTTGGTCGCGTGTGCTCACCCGAGTCCGAAGGTCCTCAATACACGACCAGGAAATCGTGAGGCCATTCTTGCTGTACTTCGAGAAGCCGCGGCTTTTCTGAACCAGTTTCCCAGCGCATCGCTTTTCGTAGCTCAGCCCCCGCGGCCTGCGCCCGTGACGCTGCAGCCGTTGACGCGCGAGGAGCAAGTTGCCCAGCAAATCGCGCAAGTGCTTCAATCTCTGAAAAATGCGGAGAAGGACGGGCAGGTGACCCAGGCCACCAGTCCGTCTTTTGCGCGGGAGATTGCCGTTCTGGAACGGGCCTTGAAGCTTCTAGGCGTTGACGCCCGCTTCTAGTGAGAACCGCATTGACGAACTGGCGAGCACCATCCAGCCTGTGTCGTCTCTAAGACACAGACGCCGTGCGTCAATACGCCGCTCCAGCGCTCAGTCCGAGAAGCAGAGGCGAAGAAGCCCGCACGCGAACGCTTACGCCGCCGTGTCCATCAGCTTCTTCAACGCGCGCAGCTTGAGACACACGGTTGCCGGCTTGACATCAAACCTGCGCTCTCGACCTCTAACAGGCTGTTGAAATATCCCTTCTTGAACGGGCGCTCGTTCACTCGAAAGAGCCAACGCGGCGTAGAGTCCCAACCAATTCGATGCCGAACTTCGTTGATTCAGGTGCTGCTAATGTCGCATTCTTCTGCGCGTTCGCGCTCATTCCGCCCGAGCGGCCAGCGTTCGCATGCGCGTCAGGTTGTAGGCGGTCTGAGTCAGCACAAAGAGTTGGTCGACGCGCTTCAGACCTCGATACATCACCTGCCGAATCCTCCCGACTGTCTTGCTCCAACCAAACACCTGCTCAATGCATTTGCGTTTGCGCTGACTGATAGCGTAGCCGGGCCATCGTGTCGTTCGAGCATCGATGGCGGAGCCGCCTGCGCGGCCGACGTTTTGTGCCACGTGCGGCGTCACATTATTTGCGCGGCACGTGGCCACGAATCCCGACGTGTCGTAGTTCTTATCCGCGCCGACGGTAATGGACGTACCGGCGGCTCGCGCGGCGTCTGCAAGCATCTGCGCCGCCGTGTCTCGCTCGGCCGTGCCGTTGGCCTGCGTGACCTGTGCGTTCACGACCAGGCCATGCCGATTATCGGTCAGCACGTGACCCATGTAGCAAAGCATCGCGCCCGTGCCACGACTCTTGCGAAACAAACGCGCCTGAGCGTCCGTACTGGATTCATGTGTGTCGTTGCTACGCTTCTGGCCATGCCAGTTCTCTTGAGAACCGGCACCGCCGTCGGGCGGCGAGTCGTCGTTCGACTTCGTCTTGGGCACGAAGCTTTTGTGCCCAGCCCAAGCCTGAATGAGCGTGCCATCGACACTGAAATGCTCTCCGGACAGATGACCGCGCACGCGGGCGGTCTCCACCGTCTCGTTAAACAGACTGACAATGACATCGTGAACCACCAGTCGGTCACGGTTCTTACTGAAAGTGGAGTGGTCCCAGACCGCATCGTCCATCGCGAGTCCGACGAACCAGCGAAACAGCATGTTGTAGGAGATTTGCTCCATCAACATGCGCTCGCTTCTTATCGAATACAGCACCTGCAACAGCAATGCGCGAATCAGTTTCTCTGGCGCGATGCTCGGACGACCGCCCTTGAGCTCGCTCTCATACATCCGCGAGAAGACCGCGTCCATGCGAGCGAGCGCATCGTTCAACCACAGTCGAATCGGTCGCAACGGGTGATTAGCTGGCACAAAATCGTCCAGCCTGGACATCGTGAACATCGATTCGGTATAGCCGTCCGCTCCGCGCATCGCTTCGGTCTCAGTGTCGTTCGATTCCTTCAATCAACGTTTGCCTCTCCAACCCGGATGACCAGCGCAGAGGGTATTTCAACAGCCTGCTAAAAGAGTCGTTGCCGAAGCGGCGCTTCTTTTCTTTCGCTACGCATGCGGAGACCGCCTGAGTTTCCCTAGCTTGCGATATTGCGCACAATATGCCCTCTGTGCAAGGAGCGAGCAAGCGCCGGCCCATACTGGAGTGGTCGGCGACTTGCCGAAATTGGAGGTGCCAATCATGAGCAATGGCGGCAGGAGCGGTGGCGGCAAGGCAGGCACTGCTGGTAGCAAATCCAGCGGAGCGCGCAGCGGAGCCTCGCAGGGCAGCTCGAGCGGGCGCGGCAGACCACCGACGGGGTTCCCAGGTGGAAACTGGCCAAGCACAACGGGAAATCCATCCGGCGGCGGCCGCGGCAACGCACCAACTGCCGGCAACAAATAGCGGGTACAGAGAGCTAAGGTCCAGCGGCGCTTGCTTACAGTGCCGCTGAACCGACCAATCACATCCGCGGGGGTTCGACGCGCGGCGGCCGAGTGTGGCCGTGCGCTAGGAGCCACCGGACCCAACTTTGGTGCGGCGCATTACTTCAATAGCGTGGGAAACTCGGGCGACTGGACGACCTTCGCGAGAAGGTCCTGCACCGCCGGCATGAGCGCCTGTGCAGTCTGGTTGCATGCAGTCTCACCATAATAGCTGGACGTGTACGAGTAGGCCTCGGCAATACTCATGCTGCGCCCGTTCGATGACTTGATGGTGAGGCCCAGATTCCATGTGCCGCTGACGGACGAGAATCCAATGTTTTCAAGTTGGCCGGTCAGCTGAACGGGGGCGGTCGGAGCATACACGCCGGCGATTTTGAGTTCAGAGATGAAACCGGCTTTCACGAACTCGGCGAAAGACTCCCCGTCGGGGGTCTTGATTGGGCCGACCGCACGACACATGATTTGGTTCGGGCTCTCGTTTGGAATCGGCGCTTGAGTGAATTGGCCAACCCCCACCCCGTTGACGACGGTGGTCTTCATCGCAACGACGTTGTCCGCGTTAATGGAATATCGCGGAACCGCATACGTGGAGCAACCTGCCAAGCTCGCCACTGCTAACAACGCCAGAATGACCTTCATCAATGCCCTCGCTTCGTCTTAATTTAGTTGGTGTTCTCGATGCCAGCGGTTTTCCCACTGCAGCCCGTACGTTGGCTCTAACGGCAGCGACTTCGAAAACTTGAGGGTAGGTCCGCGTTGTCTCACCCTAGACTGCAGAACGCTCTGCGATGAGGCGAACTAGCTTATCCGCAACTCGTCGTTATCACGAGTAGCAGGAACTGTTGAGAATTTCCCCTGTTGCTTGTCAGTGCAAGACTTCCTTTGAGGGCAATCAAGGATTGCTATCTCATGATGGGCAAATATGGCTCTGCGCGCCCGATATGAGCACGGAGACGGGCGCAACAAACGTAGAGCAGCTCCAGCGCGGCTACGATTCAAGCGAAAACGGAGGCTGCCGTTAACGGGTTTGTCACACTGTGACCGTCGAAACGAAAGTGCCGGCGCACTAAAACTGGGAGACTCCGTGAAAAAAATCGCTGCTGTCGTTGTCGCACTGCTGTGCGTTGTCAATGTCGCCCACGCTTGTCCTAAGGGTGAGCATCCCCACGGTGGGACTGGTTCGCATCACAATGGCGGCTACTGCTCCTAACTGATGTCGTTTCGACACGCCCGCGAAAGCGGGCTTTCGCTACTCGAGTCTTACCTCACCGTCAGGCATTCGCTGATAGTCGACGAGAAACCTCCGAAGGTCCGTCGAAGCCCCCACCCTTGCTCGTCGGAGCCATTTTCGATGTCACATACTCGCATGTCAGACCGTGGCTCATAGCCGTGCTATGGTTTTGCCGCAGGACGCAAGGTCATTAGGTCCTTGGCGGATTGACGGAACGCTGCTGCGGCACCAGGTTTGGAAAACTGAAAGAGCTCATTTAAGCCAGAGGCTGAGGTGAGCGAGAGTTCTTCGTAGCGGACAATAGGTAGTTCTCTGTTGTCCTTGAATCTTCGGTCAGGGCCGCCCGATTTGTTGACATACCTCCACGTGCGGCCGATTCGGACTGCATCAGTCGGGACGAAGTCTTCTTCAATGAATTGGGTCAAGCCATCGCTCATATGCAGGTCGGCGTAATGCACGGCCGCGACCTTCCGTCCAGTGATAACGAAAAGGCGGTCAGGACAGAAGTAGAGAGCGCTCGTCCCCGCGACGATGTACGGAACATCGAGATTGCACCTCACCTTCCAGAATCGTCCGACACCCATCTGTAATGGCTTGCGTTGAACGACGTTCGAAGCACCAGCATGATATTTTCTGTTCAGCACTGTGCCGGACGCATCAATCTTCCACTTTCCTGCGGAAGCTGCAAGTTGCATCAGTCCGTTGACCGCAGAGGAGAACGCTTGTTCGGATGTCGGGTCGAGGTCATAGAAGAGGACGGTTGCCCGGCGAGCTGTATCCCAGTAGTACACCCACAGCGCGGCGGCAGATAGAATGACAGCGATGGCACCGCTTACGATGGCGACGAGTGTCTCTCCATCTGACGAGAGTGCCGCGAAGACGACCCCAATGAACGCGAGCGCTGCGCACCATGGCCAAAGTGGCGCCATCTCCGCTTTGCGATTGATTTCATTAACCACGGAGTCGGCGGTGGACGAGGCTAGCAGAGTAGCGGTCGCTGATGCAGCGCTGGTCATGGGGCCAACGGTTGCAGTTCCAGGAGAAGTAATCGCAGGGCGAACTGCCGGCGAATTGGACCGAGGCTGCGAGTAAGCCTGTGGCTTGCCTCCGGGAGACGGTAAGGTCGCACGATAGGTGAACCCTGCTTTCGATATCGAGACGTAGTTCCCGCGTGGACCGGTTCCGACACGGAATCCCGGGACACCCACTGAAACTCCAATGCCGCTTCCTGAAACATTGAAGCGAAACGGTCCTGCGGAAATCGACTTCCTATAGCTCAGCCTCATGTCCTCTAGACTCTCTTCAGTGTCCTACGCAGAAGTTACCGACCATCCGGAATCCGGCGTCGCATTCCCACCCGTCCCCCGCATTGGCCAGATGAGCATTGGGTGGAAGGCTTACGGCTTCGCATGTGTTTCCAACCCGTCTGAATCCCGAATTACACTCCCAGTCGCCACCAGTGCCAGTTAGGTGTGCGTTGGCGGGGGTCGATTGAAGTGCCATGCAGACAGCACCGAACCTCATGTAGCCATCGTCGCACTGCCATTGCCCGTCTGTGGAGACTCGGTGGGCATTTGGAGGCATCGCCATCGGAACACAGCCCGTTGGACCGGCGGTCATGCCCGCTGGGCAATTGCTTTGCGACTGCTGACGAAGCGGCCGTGGGCAACCTAATCGGTCGACACCCGGAGGGCACGAAGGCTCACGCGCTGGCACGGGTGCTTGGGGAGCTGTCGTTGGCGTCAGTGGAGCACTCGTCGTGGCGGAAGATAGACCGCCGGAAGTTTGCATAGAGCTAGGCGGAGGGGGGGCTACTGGCCCCACAGGTTTGCCTCGAAAGGCATTGAGAAATTCTCCCACCGGATTCGGCGCTTCTTGCGCATGACCTGACATCGAGAAACTGCCCAGGATAACAGCGAAGCAACCCGTGATGACCGCTGTTGAAAGAATTTGGGGAAGTCTTGTCACGGCTTCCTCTGCATGGCGGCCAAGTCGGCTTGTGCTTGGGCCAGATGGTGATGGGCAGCTTCCAGTGCTCCCTTCGCATTGTTCTGACGGAGCAGAAACTCGTTTCTGACGGTCTGAAAATATGTCGCTCCATCCCGAAGTTGCTGCTCAAGTTTCGCTCGCATCGATGCGACCCTCGCGTTCACCGAGTTGACGTCTTGAGGGGAGGGGGTAATGTTGGCGGACGGCACGAACTTTCGCTCGATAGACCTCTTCCAAGCCAGAAGGTTGTTTGTGAGACCCTCACCGAAACCGGGGATGGCGCCGATGGCCGAGGACGTGATATCTGCGGCGGTTTCGACGCCGAAGGACGCCAGGGTCTGTTTGCGTTGCGCCCCGACACCAGAAATCTTCGAGTCGTGAATGAAGTGCCGGTCGAGGAAATCGTGCATTTGACGCGCGACTAGCGTGGCTTGCAGTTGCTTCATCTCGAGCGCAAGGACCTGAGGAAGGTCGTCCAACTGGGCTTTGATTTGCCCAAGATTGCGGAACGCATCGGTAACTGGGTGCTCCCCGCGCACCCTGTCATATTCGGACAGTGCGGCATCGTAGCCGCGCTGCGCGACGGCAACCGCGCTTTTGCGCGTATTCAATTCGACAGGCGATTCCGCCTTGACGGCATGCGTGGCAAAGCCCCCAACAGTTAGCCATAGCCACCAGAGTTTGGGTTCACTGATTGACAACAAGAAAGCGACGAAGCAGATGCCGGCGTACATTAAGCGCATCTTGGTTACGGATAAGCCGTTAGACGCGGGGGCGGGGCGTCCCGACAAAGCTAAGGACGGGGCCGCGAACGCAGGCATCTGTGGTACTGCGCTGAGGGCCTGAATTTGTGACCAGAGCGCGGCGATATTCGCACTCGCGGCCTGAAAGTTTATGGTTGGTCCGGTCGCGGAGGCTGGAGTGAAGTAGGGCGTTCCTTGCTTGTCGCGCTCGCACCAAATGCAGGTGTGTAGCTGGCCTGGAAATTTATGTCGTGGTTCGGCGCTGCACGAACGCAACGAACGAAGGAGACCGTCTAGGGCGGCAACCCATTCCTTTGCCTTGGGTCGGCCGTGTTTTACACCCGTTTCAGTGAACGCGCGCCAGAACAGGTCTCCGAAACCGGCGGGTAGATAATCCAGGCTCAAAGCCTTCGGTGGCATATCAATCAGTCGCGCGAGGCGGTCCGCTCCATAGGCGAATCGGAACTCCTTGATAGAGCGCTCCAATGGCAAATCTCCGGTGGTCTTCGGGATTCCGGAGAACGGGTGCCTTGCCATGAACAACAATTGAAAGACGAGAACGGCCAGCCCAAAGTTGTCGTGATTTGCCGTCCGCGTGACGCCGTGGAAAGAACCCAGCCCTTGTAGCTCGGGAGGTGTGTAGTGCGGTACACCCACCGTGCACGGAAAGCTGGCGGCCGAAGTGTTGACATGGAATGAATCGCAGTCAAGCAACTTAACCGTTCCTTGATGACTGACAATGATGTTGTTCTCATTGACGTCACCGATGGCGTGGCCGTGCGCATGTATGGCATCAAATGCAGCTGCGATATTTCGTGCGGTTCCCACCAAGAAGGCAAAATCCGCTTTCGGGAAAGTCTGACGACGACTCCCTACACCGTAGAGTTCGTGTACCGCGTGATAACCAGAGAACTTCGGCATGGTGAAGCCGGCGACGGGCCCTGGTCGCTTTGTCAGTAATACACTGATGGGCCATGCAGCTATTTGCTTGAGGTAGGTATCACCTACCTGCGCCATTGCCCGTAGCTTCGCTTGTCGTTCAGGGGGGAGAGCGTGCGAGTAAATTTTGGCGGCGACGCTTTCGCCGTTGTGCGTTGTATCGAATACGGCACCCTCACCACCTTCACCTAGCTTCTTGCCCAGCTGGAGCTGATTTCCGAGTTCATCAAACGCTACTGACACTGCTTTCCCCCAGCGAACGCGTTGCGAGAATCAAAGTCTTGTCGTCGTCGGTTCGGTCATTGATTGCATCGCTATTTAGGAAGCGCTCAAGGGCTGCACAAAGCGAGTCCGTCTGGTCGTCCGACGACGCACGTAACGCCTTGAACATTGGCTCGAAGAAAGGCTCGTAAGCGGTCTCGGTAGCAAACACTAAGGCCAACCGCTGGATTCCATCGCTGAAAAGCGATACTTCGTCCGACGTGTCGCGAATCTCGACTCTCAGATGTTCTGCAGCGTTCGCATCTGTGACGAAATACGTCATGTTGGCGTACTCGCCCGATTCAGGCCAAAAAACGGGCGCCAGTGCTCCTGCGTCGCGCGCCACGATTGCGCCGTCGCCGACTTGGAAGTAGAACGCCCGGGTCGGCCCAATAACCGCGCCGAGCAAGGTACAGGCAAGCGCGCGCATGGTGACACTTCGCGCTTGCGCAGCCTCGCTTATCCGCGCTCTGACGACCTCGAGCAGTTCGCTCGCGAGGTGCGCTTTCAACCCGTCTTCTCCAGTCGTTTCGGCGATTTCGAGAAGCATTTTTCCGGCGGCCTCACACGCAAGCTCGGAACCGACCTCGCCGAACTGTGCGCTTCCCGCTCCATCAGAAACAAGAGCAACCAAAAGGCTCGCTCCCGTCGCGTCTGACGCAACGTGATAGAAGCAGCTGTCTTGGCAGGGCGACGAGTTCGAAGTGTGCGAGGTGCCTACTGCAGACGCTCCAATGACCTTCCAGCTCACACCGACGCCCAGCCAGTCGGAGCAGCGAGAGGTACCTCTGTCCCAGGGGTAGAGCGCGAGACCGCAGCCATCGACGCGGAGAGCCACTGGAAGAGCTCTCGAAATTTCAGGCCCTTCAATGAGAGCGGCTGTCTCGTCGAAATCTGCGCCAACGTGTCCATGTTGGCACCTTCTACTCCGACAGCGAAGAATGCGAATTTCTTCGACGCCTCACCTTCACGTACACGGGCGGCAGCGGACTGCCAAGCGTCCGTCGGACCTCCATCAGTGATAAGGAACACCCATGGCCGGTAATAGGAGATGCCGTTCGCTTTGTACTCGGCTTTGCGGGCTTCGAGAGTGTCGAGTGCCAGGTTGATGGCCGAGCCCATCGGCGTGTCACCTTGAGGGGTCAACGTCGGTGGATAAAAATTCGAGGCCGTATGAAACGGCATTTCGAGGGTTGCCGGGCCGAACGTGACGATTGCGGTGTCGACGCGCTTCATCGCCAGCGAGTCTGCCGCGAGCTCGTCTTTGAATGTTACGAGACCTGCGTTCAGTGCAGAAATCGGTTCGCCACTCATCGAGCCGGACCGGTCGAGTACCAGTACGCACGGACACCTTTGTTCCGGGTTCTCCGCGAAGTTGTCCGTGCCAAAAGCCACTTGGGTGGCGAAGTCGTTGTGTTCACTCATGGTCTTCTCGCTATGCGGTGCTGGCTAACCTCAGGACCGCGCGTTAGTATTCATCTTAAGATGATAATAATCGTAGAATCATGTCCGCAAGTAAAGCACCAGCGTATTTCAGTTTGGCGGTTGCTGTCGCGGCGGGCGTGCTCATATCCGGGGCTAACAGAACAACCCGTCAGGCCGGAGTTCGTCTCTCGAGAGTCCGAGCGCGCCGGCCGCCTCGGCGCCCCAAGTGGCCGAGACAAAGCCCCCGCCTGCGGTGGTGTGGAAGGCGCAAACGTTAGGATTCGGCTCGTTGCGCTTCAAAGCAACGCTTCCGTGGACGGGCGACAGCCCGTCTTGCACGATGCCTGGGGCAGCCGATGATGAGGTCGGTATCTGTCAATCGGTGGTCGCTGGCGGGGACAGCGCGTGGCAAATTCGTGTGGTTACGCAGCGAGACCGGTTTGTTCCGGTGTCGTGGTTTGACAACACGCTTCAATCTCTCCGGGCGTTGCAACCGGACGATGTTATTCGCCAATTGGGGGGTGACGCCAACGCGGTCACCAAAGCAGGATTCGCTAACGCGGCTTTGCTCACTCCGATGCAACTGTCCGGCGCGCTTGCGATTCGAGGTGCCGCAGCAGGGATATCTCAATCATCGTCCGCCGCAATGCAGTCGTGTGTATACGCCTTTATTCTGGCGGCGAACCGTCCAACGACTCTGCTCTACTGCGCGACGACCGACGACGAATCGCTCGCTGGTGCGCAAAAAATCGTGTCTTCTTTGTCAAAGCTCAACCCTTCGAGCGAATTCAAACGTGGAAGCGCGCAGGCGGCGGAGCACAGCCTCTATCTGAAACACCTTAAAGCTGCTGGCGGACCAACTGCTGCACCTGAACTTGCGAATTCGGAACAGGCCTACGAACAATCTGTAGGCGACGAGTGCGGAAAGTACCCATTGATTTCGCAGGAACGTTTTCAGTGTTTCGAAGGCTTCGCAGCGACGCGTCTTTCATCCCTTCGGTAAGCGAAGAAAAATAGTTTCGCCGGGCGGCTAAAGTTTTTTGTCTACGTGACGTCAAGGAAGATAGTGCCAAAGAACGAGTCGTCGGGTGAAGGCAGCCGAATGGTGCGGCGACGCTGAACGGCCGAACCGGACAGCGATTCGTGGCCTCGGCTAACTAGCTTGAGCGATACCAATAAATCACAATCAATTATCGGGGCGCGCCGACGGAATTGTCGTTGCGAAAAAGATGGGAATGCTTGGGGGCGGCTTATTTCTGGGCGGAATTTTGATGGGCTTAGTGGGTTTTGGTGGATTCTTCGACACCAGAAAGGTTGACCGTCGGTTCAAGACCGGATACCGAAACAACGAGCCTGACACCCGTGATTTCAGACGTTCCGCGAAACGCGTGATGTACGGAATTGGTATCTGTATTGTCGGGTCAGCGATATTAAGCTTGTCCTCTCCGTCCGAACAACCAGCGTCGTCAACAAGCGCTGTTGGAGTCACTCCGTCCCGGCCGGCGCTCGCCAGCGAAGCCTTGCCCGCATCTAGCGAGCTAGTTCAATTGGACCCCGCGCCTGCGGCAGCGCAAAAGAACGACAGTGGCGTGACCCTCGGGTCGAATGAACGTGCGGTGGCTCCGGTCGACACGCAGATAGTCGCGAGTGCTCCTCCGAGCGTGGCCTCGGCGCAGTCCCGCGACAAGACACTGCAAATGAGTAGTTCAAGCGTGGGATGTGTAGATGATGGGTCTTTTTTTGGCGCCAATGTTTGCAGAAGCGTTACTCTGGCGGCCGCGTATGACCTCGAAGTCAGGGAGTATGAGTCGGCGCAGGCCCGGATTGGAGGGAAAGACGTCGGTGTGCGAATTGAACAGGAGAAATGGCTTGAGCAGGTCGTGAAGGGTTGCTCGGATATGCCGTGCCTGACAAACGCCTTTGACGCCAGAGTCTCCGATTTGCGTGGCCGGTATAGGAACGATGGCTAAGCCGCCGGCGGTCAGCCAGTGAGCCCATGAGGTGGGTCGAGACGTCTCGCCCTTGTACAAAGCTCCAAGAATTTCGTGTTTCGCGGGGATGGAATGAATTCTTTCGTATATCTCGGCTTCCTCGTTGTCGGGGTTATGGTCGGCGCAGTAATCTCATGGCTGTTGATGCGTGGGCGCATCCAGCTTCAAATCCAAGCTGCAGTGGTTCGGATACAAAGTGCATCGCAAATAGACCTCGCACAAAAAGAGGAGCGGCTCAGGGCGACGCTCGAAGAAATCGCGAAACTACGCGTCGCGCGAGACCTTGCAGCGAAGGAATTCAGTGAGCTTCGCTCTGAACTGGACCAGAGTCGAAATGAGCAGGCGCGATTGTCCGAGAGGTCATCTCGCGTCCCTCAGCTTGAGGCAGACTTGAAGCGATTACTTGAACGAATTCAAGAGGGCGAAGACGAGAGCCGCGCTCTCGCGACAAGCGAGGCGCAGAAGCGACAATTGGCAACCTCCCTTGAAGCCAAAGTCGCAGAGCTTTCTAAAGATGTTGAGGGACTGGACCGAGAAGCTTCTCAATGCAGGCACGCGCTAAATGAAGCTAATGAGCGGAAGGCTGCATTGGAAGAGCAAGCGGCACTCATTCCGACGCTTGAAGATAAGCTCAGAGTAACAGAAACCCAGTTAGAGGAAGCGAGCAAGCAGCTTAGCGACTTGAGAGAGTCTAGCGGGCGCTCCAACGGCAAGTTGACAGCAGAACTTGCAGCTGAGCAGGGCGCGCACGCGTTAGCCCGCGAACAGCGTACTGCCGAGGCTGACGCTCGGGTGCTAGCGGAAGGCGAGGTAGCGCGCTTGAGTTCCGAATTGACTGAGCTCCGTACAAGCTACGACGCAGAACGCAAGCATGCAGATGAGAAGCTCAAGTTGCTGACACAGGCCAAAGAGGAACTGAGCGCGCAGTTCAAGGCCTTGGCGACGGAGATTCTAGAAGAGAAGTCCAAACGATTCGCCGAACAGAATCAGACCAGTCTAGGCCAATTGCTTGAACCGCTGAAAGTCCGACTCAAGGAATTTCAGGGTAAGGTCGAGGAAGTTTATGTTCAGGAAACCAAGGACCGGAGCGCCCTTGCGGAACAGGTGAGGCAATTGCATGCGCTGAATCAGGCACTGAGCGACGATGCGAGGAACTTAACCTCGGCGTTGAAAGGGTCATCGAAGACTCAAGGCAACTGGGGAGAATTGATTCTCGAGCGTGTCCTTGAATCGTCTGGTTTACGGAAGGGGCATGAATACCTTGTACAGGATAGTCGGACTTGGGAAGACGGCAGCCGCGCTCAGCCTGATGTCGTGATTCTTTTGCCGGAAGAACGAAAGCTGGTGGTTGATTCGAAGGTATCGTTGGTCGCCTACGAGGCGTATGCATCGGCAGAGACCGAAGAGCAACGGTCCATCAGCCTACGGCAACATGTCGAGTCGATTCGCAGCCATATTAAGTCTCTTTCGGACAAGAAATACCACGCGCTCTACGGCAAATCGCTTGATTTTGTCTTGGCGTTCGTGCCCATCGAGCCAGCATTCATGTTGGCTATCACGAACGACAAAGATATTTTCATGGAAGCCCTGAGTCGTGACGTTCTACTGGTGAGTCCATCCACTCTGTTGTTCGTCGTCCGCACTGTGGCGCATCTTTGGAGGCAGGAAGCACAAAATCGAAATGCTCAGGACATCGCGCGGCGGGGAGCCGAACTGTACGACAAGCTTTACGGCTTCGTCGGAGACTTTGAAAGCTTGGGGAATCGGCTCAAACAGGCCCAGTCCTCGTACGAGTCGGCGCACGGCAAGTTCGTCTCTGGTAAGGGAAATGTGATTCGACAGGCCGAAATGCTTCGCGAATTGGGCGTCAAACCGTCGAAAGTCCTCCCAGCGGCTCTCGTTGAGTTGGCGAATGAGGATGAACAATCCATCATTGTTGACAGTGCACTGGTTGAAAACAACGACGCCCGCGTCATGATTACGGGCACTGCCGGAATCGACTAGCGAGACACATGCTGCGTGTGTGCGCGGGCGACTCGTAACTAGCGAGTGCAGGAACACCCCTATCAGCTGCGCTCAGACTTCAAAGTGCACTACTCCTCTGTCCACGAGAAAGGTGAGCAATTGTCGCTGCGTGCTTTTGGATTTCTGAGCCTGACGAAAGAAAGCAATATTTTGTCTTCACGCAATGACTCTGGAACAAGTTCGACAAATCCTTCTTGACCAACGGCCGTATCTTTCTCATAGAGCCGACAGGACCGACGGGTGCGAGACGTGGTGGCTCCTTCACGCCGACGGCAAGAGCGAGAGGCGCATCCTTCGTGCGAGACCACTGGTGACGGGCGTCCAACTACGGTGGCCTGTGACGAATGCACCGACACGTCGCTTCGACGGAAGCTCAGAGCAACTTCTGTCTGGTGTTGATAAGGAAATTGCTTTGGCAAGAGAAGAGTTCCAGTTCAAGCAAGGCGTTCGAGCACGAAGCGGTACGACCTGAAGGATGTATCTCGAGCGAAGATGAGGGCGTCATCGTTGGCAGAGTTAGAGAGGGCCGGCAAACGCGGGCACGTCATGAAGAAGTATTGACGATTCGAGCCGCCGCGTCTTTCAACTTCTTGAGCGCGCGAATTTACGCTTCACCGTTGCTGGCTTGGCATAAAACCAACACTCTTGGCCCGTGAACGGGTCTTTGCCGAAGCGGTGCTTAACGGGCGGCGACGTCTACGACAGCGCGATGTGCGTACGGCCGCACCCGGGCGATTTCGGAGAGCCTGAGCAATCTGGCGATGCGTTGGACAGGTCACCCACGCCGAGACGATTTGCGCGGGAATTCCCTTTTTGCAGTCGGGTGTTGATTGCGTCGCCGCTTGCAGCGCAGCGGCCGGCCTCGGGCCAATAGCGGTTGACGGTGTCGGCGGAGATTTTCACGGCGCGTATGGGGCCGCCTCGGCTTTAAAGGACATAGAGCCTCTAACAAGTCTGCTTGATTTTTACAGCTCGCTATTACGTCGAGATTTTTTCCCGGCCGTGTGTTGCGGCGAAGAAAACCTTCTATTACTAAAAGGTTTCTGGAAGTCCGCCAACTAATCAGAATTGGTCCTTTGGGGAGACGTGGATGGCCAAACCAGTCCGCCCGCGACGCGGTCGGAAAAGCTTCTCTGTCTTGCACTCGTTGCTTCCTCTGCCTTGGCCATCTCGCCCCTTGTTGGAGCACAGCCGTCGGAATGCGCGTTCCAAGCGCCGAAGTCGCTCAATCTGGACGTCGTCAAGCCGCTTTTCTGGCAGCATTTCTGCGTTGGGATGGCTGACGTTCGATGTGAGCGGCGATGGTCGAACATGCGTCGCCGTTCGCCGTTGCGGTCTTATCGGACGTAAGATGCAACTCGCACACGTTCGAGAGGTGCAGTGACAACGAACGTGTAGGGTACGTACGTTCGGTCTTAAGTGACAGGTCTCGGTGGCGCACCGACTTGCCGTCGATTCTCAAGTTGTCCGTTGTTCCCTCGGAGACACTGAGATGCTTGAAACCAATTTCCTCGCGCGCGCGTTCCTTTCGCTCTGCCTATTGTTGACAGCCTGCGCCACTGGGCGACCTGAAGTGGCCGATACCGATGCAACACCCGTCGCGCCGACCATTTGGTGGGTCATCCATGACTGGAACACAGGCACGGAGCACTCCACCTCAGGAGCAAACGGTACGGTGACAATGGTAGGGAAGCACAACGTCGATGTGCTACTGGAAGCATTGGCGCCCAGCGGAGCCGGCGACGTGCAAGTGGGAGGACAGCTACAACAAGTAGAGTGTGGTCACATCCAGTATGTTTCCAGCCCACATAGCGGAACTGTGGCCCGGGTGATTTCCGGTGAACGCACATATGACGCGCAGCTTCCATCGCGTGACTTTTTGAACAGTATCCCGCTTGTCCTCATCGCGGACACTGCATACAACTTCAATCCAACAAATGGCTCATCCGTGCATCTCTGTCCTGCAACCGTCGGCCAGTATCAGGGGACAACAGTCGGCGGCACGATACAGCTCAAAGGAAGCGCTACGTCGTTCCAGGATGCAAATGTCAAGTCCATGGGCACTTTGACGATTAACCTGGTTCCCTGCAGCGGTGGCCGCTATTGCCAATGAGGGCCAATTCCTTCAACTCGCGGAAGGCTTGGTACGAGCAGACCTTTGCGCTGCCATATACTGTGCGCGCTACGGCTCTTGAGAATTTGCCAATGAAAGGCCGGTCTTGCCGGACCCGCTAGTTTCGACCGTGTTCCGTTTGGCGATGGATAGCGCGCCCAAAACGACACCGTGCTTTACGGACGAAGGGCATTAGGTGAACCGTGCTCGAACCCGCCCGCTTTATCAGAGGTGAAGAAGCCCGCACGAAGCGGGCTTCCGGTCAAGACAAAGAGTGAGCGTTAAGCCGCTGCGTCCTTCAGCTTCTTGAGCGCACGCACCTTAAGCTTCACCGTGGCCGGCTTGGCATCAAACCACCTGTCCTGACCTGTGAACGGGTCCTTACCGAAACGCCGCTTCTTTGCTTCCACCTTCTGGACGTTGATTTTCAGCAGCCCGGACAGCGTGAATTCGCCGAGGCCCTTCTTGTTCACAGAACCCAGAATCGTGTCCTCGAGCGCTGCCAGCACAGCCTTCGCTTGCTTCGGCTCGACGCCGGCTTGCGTAGCCACATGAGTGACGAGCGACGCCTTTGTGAACGTGTCTTTGACCGGCTTGAGCGTAGCGCCCGCCACAGCCTTCTTCGCTGGGGCGGTCTTGGTTACAGCGACCTTCTTGGGTGCGGTGGCTTTCTTTGCAGCCACAGCCTTCTTCGCGACTACGGCCTTCTTGGCCGGTGCGGCAGTTTTTGTAGCAGCAGCTTTCTTCGTTGCCATTGAGGCTCTCCTGAAGTTGAACTCTGCTTAAGACGAAGCACCCCGGAGCATCAAGCCCTCGGCACATGCGTCGTCGTAAGCTGGCGGCTAGCGTAGCAACCGTTATGGCAATGTGCAATCGCCAGCGGCCTTAAAACAGGGCACTTTCCGCATTTGCTCTCAAAATACAACGCCAAGACCTCAGGTTTCGGAGGAATGCAGTCGAGTGAGGGAGGGTGAGAGGGTCTATCTCTCGAAAGTAGGCGGCACGGATGACCTCAAGCTCGGAATCGCAATTCAATAGCGGCGCTCGCCGAGCATGAGCCATTCGGCGGCGTCTGCACCGTAGTTTTGAGGCCAACTGGTCGCGAGGATTTCCATTGCAGCCCTGACGCTCTCCATCGGGTCGACCTCGTCCGAAGTGCCGTCGTCTAGGGCATCGACAGCAATATCATCGAACAGAGTTCCCGCGAGGCTCTGCGCGCAAACCAATCGGTCGAACGACCGCTGAAGTCGTTCTAGCATCTCGTCTCGCAAGCTGAGTTCTCTTGCGACCACTTCGACATCGCTCATCGCGTCGGCCAAGAGGAGGTCGAGAAGCTGGCCAACCTCCAGAGTAGATGCGAACGGGAGCCTGCTGGCCGGCTTGGCACGGTTTTCGGGTTGGTTCATGCATCCTTGTAGGCAAGCCCATTTATTCGCTAGTCCCTTGGTTGAGAGCACGGAGTTGTGTTCGGGTGCTTACAAAGGGCAATCGATAAGCGGACGACTTGTACATGCGCGCATATCGAGAGATTTCGCTCCTGCGTGCGCGGCATCCAACGGTCGGCGCAAGCATCCGTGTCTATGCTGCAATTCCTCTTCGAGCAAGCGCTCGCAGGCTGGCGTAGCATCTACGAAATTGCGTCGTTCGACGCCTGCACACGACCTTGCAGACAGAACACATGGAGACAAGTGAGAGAAGGACCGCGGAGGCCGCAGCGGTCTTGCGTGTCGCCGAAGCGGCTCGGGCAGTCCAGACTGCATCGGCCGACCTTGAGAAGCACTTCCATGACGCAGGAGATGGTGCAGCTCTGACCTTGTTGCTCGCAAGGTTGGCAGCAGGAATGTCTGAGCTGCAGTCGGCACGCGAAGCATTCGATGTCCTGCTTACGGCGAAAGGGCCCTCGCAAACCCCCTAAAGTGACCATCGGACACTCGCGTAGCACCCGCTGAGGGCATGACGACGAATAAAACGACAAGGTTGTTTATCTCGCTTCTCGGCACGCACCACTCTCTGAAATGCACTGTTTCATCGTGTGGCTTGAGAACGCCAGGTGCGAAGCTCTAGGAAAGAGCGTCACGACGACGCCAAGTGGGAATGCTCAAGTTGGTGGGGGGCCTCAACTGCCGGCGCTTGACCTGTCGCCCTAAGTCAGCGAAAAATGACTGTATATTGGTCCTCCGAATCGCGTAGAGTCCGGTTTCGTACCGCTGGCACTAGACAAGGCAAATCATCGAAAAGATGGGCGAGATACCCTACAAGTACATCAACGTTGTGGGAGCGTCCGGGTCTGGCACCACGACGCTTGGCAGGGCGCTTGCAGCGAGGCTCGGCTCCACCTTCTTCGATGCGGACGATTTTTACTGGATGCCTACAGTTCCACCGTTCTCGATGAAGCGAAGCGCTGCCGAACGTGCCTCAATGCTCAAGAAAGGCATGACTTCTGCCTTCGAGGCCGTTGTGTCTGGTTCTCTGTGCGGCTGGGGGCGAGACATCGAAGACAGCTTCGACCTTGTAATTTTTCTTGCCCTCCCGACCAAGCTTCGGTTGGAGCGAATTGAGAGACGCGACATCGCGCTATACGGGCACTGTGAACCCAAGTTCCTTGACTGGGCTGCTCGATATGATGAGGGCGACATCACGTGCAGAAGCCTTGCGCTTCACGAGGCATGGCTTTCAGACCGGCAGTGCCGAGTGATTCGGCTCGAAGGAGATGAGACGGTGGAGGAGCGGGTCGAGCGCGCAATTGCACTGGCGAATTCCGGAGAGAAGCATGCGCGAACTGCCAGGTAGTACTGTGGCAAACGAAAATAGAAGCGCTAACTCGAAATGTCGCGCTTCTACCGCCGACGTCAAGCAAACGCGCACTGCGGCCAGGAATTGAGGAAAGACCTCACGGAATCCACACCCAGGCTGATTCCAAGGCCCGTCAACATTGCTCCCATGACCCATCGCTGTGCGAGCAGTAGCGTGGGTCGAACGTTGAGAAATTTGGCCATCCCGCTGGAGCCGACGGCGACAAGACCATTCGCGAGGGCGAAGGCCGCAATCAGCAACGAGCCGAGCATGAGGGATTGGCCCATCACATCATTTCGCGTGTGGTCGATGAACTGCGGCAGCAGCGAAATGAAGAGCATCGCCAACTTCGGGTTCAGCAGGCTCGTTGTCGCCCCCATCGCAAGCAGACGTAGCGGCGGCTCCTGCGTCAACTGACGTACCTGAAACGGTGAACGCCCTCCGGGCTTCACTGCTTGCCACGCAAGATAAATGAGGTACATCGACCCTGCTGCGCCAAGAACTGCACTCGCATCTGGCACTTTGAGTACCAGCGCCGTGATTCCGAACGCGGCACTGAACATGTAGAAGAGGTATCCCAGCATTACGCCGGCAAGCGAAATCAGGCCGGCGGCGCGCCCTTGCGCGACCGAACGCGACATCACGTAGACCATATTCGGACCAGGCGTAATGGCGAGCATCCCGCCCACCGCGAGGAATTGGTACATCGACCCAGCGTCTTGCATTGCGCTTCACCTTCAAAAAATCTTGATGAACCGATTGTCGGACCATGCGACCATGAAGAGAAACGAATTAAACTGAGCGCACTCGTCAGATTTTCTGAATAATATGAAGAAGCTCGATTTTGATGTGCTCGAAATGGTTGTGGCGGTTGCGGACTCGGGCTCGTTTGCCAAGGCGGCTCAGACCGTGTTTCGGTCACCCTCTGCCGTCAGTATGCAAATCAAGACAATCGAGGACGCGCTCGGAAAGCAACTGTTCGTCCGGGACACGCGCAATGTCTCAGCAACCGCGGAAGGCAAGAGGCTGGCGGACTATGGCCGTCGGATGCTCGAGATGCGAGATGAGGCGTGGGCCTCCATAGTTCGTCCCGAAGTAGAAGGACAGGTGACGATTGGAGTCCCCGATGACTATGTTTCCTCGTTGCTGCCACAGGTGCTAGCAAAGTTTGCGTTGATGCACCCACGGGTGGACATTCGCGTCATTGGCCTACCGAGCGCCGCGCTCATGCCTATGGTCAAGGACAGCACCATCGACCTTGCGTGCCTCACGAAAGGAAAGGGAATCGCGGGCGAGTTCATCAGACATGAGCAGATGGTGTGGACTGGGTCGTCGAAGCGGAAGATTTGGTTGGAGCGTCCGTTACCAATCGCCGTCTTTGCCGATGGCAGCACGGCGCGCGACCATGCTGTACGGGCGCTCCGTAGAGAAAACATCACATTCCGGATGTCGTTTGAAAGCCCGAGTTTTCTCGGCCTGCTCAGCATGGTGGAGGCCGGCCTTGCCATTGCACCTCTCGCCAAATGCAGCATCCCGGCGCATCTCGTTCAACTTTCCGAGAACGACGGCGTTCCCGCGATGAACGAGGTCGAGGTCGTGCTTGTCCGCAGTGCCCGTTCCGCACGACCCCCATGTGAATATCTGGCCCAGCAGATTCTCGAGGAATGGAAAGTCGCATGAGGGAAATCGAGACGTCGCTTGTCTCAGTCGGTGGATAGACTCCCCTCCATCAGACGAGCCCCTTCCATCTGCTCGGCAATTGACGGAGAGACAAGCATGGGCAATTCATACCAAGGTCGTTACTGCGGCGTTTGTGACCACGAACTCTCGCACGGCTTCTTCAGCCTGACGAAGCGCAGCCAAACTGTAACGGGCAGCGAGCCTGGTGTCGTCTTGGTTTCAGACGACAACGTGCTGACAGACTTCTGCGGACAGGAATGCGCCGACTACGCCGAAGCGGCCATTTCCTCGACGCTGACGTCCGCGTATCCTACGACCGCCAAGACGGTGCCTTGTTCGCTTTGCTTGCGCGCTGTCGACAGAAATGCGCCGCACGTTTCCGTGAGCATGTCGCAGTTTGAAGATGCGTCAGAGCCGTGGCTCGTTTCTGCGCGAGTTGTCGACGAGCGCGAGCTGGCTGTGTATTGCCGTAGCTGCGCAGAGCCTCGACGCACATCGGAAGCATTCGATATGTCGGAGCTGGGCGTGGCTGTATGAAAGTCTTCCTGGACGACGAGCGCGTCACACCGCAAGGTTGGACGCGCGTGTATTGGCCGCAGGAGGCAATCAGGCTGCTTGAAACAGGGACCGTCGAAGAACTAAGCCTCGACCACGACCTCGGCGACGACTCGCGAGGAACGGGCTACGACGTCATCCTCTGGATAGAGGAAGCTGTCGCGCTTAGAGGTTTCCGGCCGCCAAAAATCTTCGTACACTCTGCAAACAGCGCCGCGCGCGCAAAGATGGAAGCAGGCGTAATGGCAATCGAACGCCTTGTACTCAAACAAAACAAATAACTAGCACCTCATGGACCACCTCGATTTGTCGTTTGACCACCTTTTTGAAACCCGCCAGCAAATTAAATGGTGGCCTTGGGTGGGCAGCGAATTCTCAAGGTCTGCCGTCAAAACGATGCTTCTCGGTGAGAGCGTGTACCGCTGGTCCAAAGGCGAGGCGTTCGACAAGCGATATGCACTGACTTCTGGTCTGCGCGTCACGCACAGTAATCACGCACTCGATTTCGATAAAAAATCTCGCTATGTACGAAATATTGAGCGTGCGATATTTCAACGGCGCAATCCGAGCGACGCCCAGAAGCAGACACTATGGTCTTCCGTTTGTTATCACAATCTTGTGCTCGAAGCCATGGCTTCGGCCAAGCATCGCCCAGAATCGCACCACTACGAGAAGGGATGGGCCGCAGCGTTGGACCTGTTTGATGTATTAGGCATCGAACAATGCCTTGTGTTCGGGGTGGAGTCTGCGAGCGTACTTCGGCTCATAGCAGGCCGAAATGGAATTAGCTGCAAGGTGAGACGCCATCCAACAGAGGTCGGTCGGTTCTGCGCGCGCTCCGGTTCAGTCCACACAGCGACCGGGCGCCCTGTGAAACTGCTCTTCGTGCGACATCCGAGCAGCTTTTTCAGCTGGCGCAAGTGGTCACCAGTGGTGCAAGAGGGACTTCGGTGGGACTATGCTAGCAACGCACCAGTCCGCAAGGACTGACCTAATGGGACCTTCGAGTAGAAGCGGCGCTGCGCATGGAACAAACCAACAGCAAAAACGAAGAAGCGGCTGCCATCGAACGCGTTGCGAGCGCTGCCCGGGAAGTGCAGGCTGCCTCCGTGGCACTGGAGGAGCGCTTCAGTGCCCCCGACGAGACGGCGCCGCCAACCTTGCCGCTCGCCCGTCTCACCGCAGCAATCAATGAGCTGCAAGCCGCCCGCGACGACCTTGACCAACTGCTCGCTCGAAGGTCCGTTCACTGAACGACGTCCGGTGAGTCCTCTGTAGCCAAGCTGGTCTCTCAGCGCTAAGCCGCAGATTTCCATTGCTCACATTGGCGAAACGCACTGCTTCACCCTTCGACTTGAACGCAAAGGGCCGATAGTCCAACATCCCTTCAGCGCCCATGCATGGAGCGCGGTTCATCTTGACCCGTCCTTGCGACGGGTCTTTTTTCTGTGCCAGAGGGCATGCACTTACCGCGTCTGCTGGTTAAACGGGTTTATGGGCTGCACTTTCTCGCGCTCCTCCACTTTCTCAAGCATCTGCACCTTGTCCCAGCCCGCCACTATTGACTCCAGGCCTCGCACCACATTTGATTCCAGTGCCTGGAGTCCTGAGTCACCCTGGAAATTGGCGCTGAACGCCGTGTGGAATCGGTACTGGAAGTAACCTGAAACCTCTGCGATGCGCTCGGGCGTATTTGAATCTGTGTAGATGACAGACTCGGGCGAGAACAGGTCGTAGTAGACTACGTTCGGGTAGTCCGTTTTGATGGCAACGCGCGGCTCTTCGCACACCAACAGCGACCCCATAAGCTGAATTGAGCCTTTCATGCCTCTTGGCGTCTTGAAGACCCAGATGCGCTTGGGCAATCGTTCGGCGACCTCCGTGAGCTTTGAATTGTTGGAACCGAAGTAACCGAGCTCTCGATTTTTCAGGTTGCTTTCCAGCTTCTGCCAGTAGTAAAAGATGTCCATTCAACAGGGCCCGCAGATACGATTGATTGACGTGCCCCACGATGTTACCAATTCGGTAGAGAAGGCCTGACGTGTGTGCTTTGCTTTCGGGGTCGTCCCTCACCACCGCCTCCCCGACAAGCGCGGAGGCCATGATGCGTGGTTCCTCAGATACTGCGTTGGGCTTCTGCCATCTTCACCCCGGCATCGTCCAACAGAAGCGCGTGGTGTTACCTCGTCATTTCGGTGCGAGGTTGCTCAATATTAGGGCGATGCACGTCGTGGCGAAACCGCATGTTCGCCATTGTGTGCATGTGTTTTTTGATGCAAACAGCCCCGTGGACTCTAAAAGCTCAATGAATCAAGAGCTGACCGGCCCGCCAGCCAGCGCTGTTTGATATTTTTCATGCAGAGTCGGCACGCGCGCCGTAGGCCCGGATGCGCCCGAGGACGGCCGTAGTCGTGACGGCTTTCGCCGGCGACCGGCGGCAACTGGACGCTTGCAAATGTTCATTAAGGGTTTATACTCACCTCGTCTCCTCCATGTCTCCACTGATATGGATTCAGCCCGCCGATGAGCGGGCTTTTTCTTTCGTGCGACTCCAACTCTTGGACACGGCACCACGACAGACGGCTCGCTGCCGCACTGGTCGTTCTCTTCTGTGGGACTTTGGTCAGCTACGACCTAAAGCAGCCCGCCGCAAATGCGGATATTCAGCGTGAGATGAGCTGTGCAACGTCGACCGCCCGTTGGGTCTGACGGCGCCCCGCCTCATTGCTCGACTTGACCGTCCACGTAACTCGTCTGGCTGCCCAGCCACGCCTCGCTAAAAATCAAAAATGAAATTGACTTTGGTGGTTCTCCTCGTCGCCGTAACGTTGCTGCTGTGGCGTTACATCGTGGCTCGCAAGGCTGCGTCCGTTCTCCGGACGGAGAGAGACAGCCTGACGCTGCAGCTTGCAACCCTCCAGACGGAAAAGCGCGAAAGCGATGCGTCGAGTGCGCATCAGATAAGCACCTTAAACGAGAAGCTGTCGGCGGCGGAAGCTGATAGATACTCGCTCGCGCGATTTGTTCACATTCGGGATACCGCCGCCGAGGCCGAACGCATCAAGTCCGATGCTGCCGCAGCCCTGGCTGCCGCTCAGAGCGAAGGCGCAGCGTTACTTTCCGCTGCGCAAACGGACGTCCAACGTTTGGCGACCGAGGCCACCGCCGACACGAAACAAAAGCGCGCCGAGGCTGACCAGATGGTTTCGCGGGCGAGTGCCCAAGCGGCGAAAGTCATAGATGACGCTCGCAAACGCGCAGAGGAAATTGCCGGCGACGCATTGCGCGCCGTAGAAGACGCTGACCGACTTTCCGCTACTGCTGCCGCCATGAAAAACGTCATCGAAGGTTACGGAGACGCGTACATGGTTCCTGCTCACAGCCTCCTGGACGAACTCGCAGACAGCTATTCGCACACAGAGGCCGGCAAGCAACTCAAGCTCGCTCGCGACTACTCCAAGCTTATGGCCGCGCAAAATCGCGCGGCTGACTGCGATTACGTGGAAAAGCAACGCAGGGAGACCGCAATCCGGTTCGTTGTCGACGCGTTCAACGGGAAGACCGATTCGATTCTCTCGAGAGCTAAGGTGGACAATTTCGGCACGCTGCAGCAAGAAATCAAAGACGCATCCGCTCTCGTGAATCACAACGGCGCCGCGTTTAGGAGCGCTCGCATTCTAAAAGAGTACGTCGACGCGCGAATTGAAGAGCTGGTCTGGGCGGTCCGGACTAACGAACTCCGCGAGCGAGAAAAGGAAGAGCAGCGAGCGATTCGTGAGCAGATGCGCGAAGAAGAGAAGGCTCGCCGCGAATACGAACGCGCAATGCGTGACGCCGCGAAGGAGGAGGAGCTGATTCGCAAAGCGATGGAGAAGGCGCAGGGTCAGATAGCGCGGGCCAGCGAAGAGCAAAAGGCGCAGTTCGAGGCTCAGCTCGCCGAACTTGCTGGGAGACTTCAACAGGCGGAAGAGAAGAATCAACGTGCACTGTCCATGGCCCAGCAGACCAGGGCAGGCCACGTTTACATCATTTCGAACATTGGCTCGTTCGGTGACCATGTTTACAAGGTCGGCCTCACCCGACGCCTTGAGCCCATGGACCGTGTCCGCGAATTGGGTGATGCGAGCGTTCCGTTCTCGTTCGACGTGCATGCAATGATTTGGTCGGACAACGCTCCCGAACTTGAACATACGCTTCACCAGAAGTTCTTGGAAGCGCAGGTCAATAAAGTAAATCCGCGGAAGGAGTTCTTCCGTGTCGGCTTGGCAGACCTGCGAGCAACGGTTGAGGAAATGGGTCTCAACGTTTCGTGGACGATGACAGCGGCAGCGGCTGAATATCGCGAGAGTCTCGTCATTGCTCGCCAGATTGAAGCCGACCCGGCCCAACGCGACAAGTGGTTCCGACGACAGATTGCCCTGGATGCCGCGATTGCGGACGAGGAAGCTGGAGAGGCCGAAGTGCAAGCCGCCTAGCCACGTAGAGTTACAGCCACAAATCAGCATCGACCTGAGGATGAGTTGCGTCGCAGCCATCCTAGGACGTATTGGACACGAGGGAAGGCAGTATATGAAGGTCCGAGTTTTGGCCGGTATCGCAGTCACAACATGGCTGGTGGGATGCAGCAGCGTGGGTCCGGGCCTCGCAAATCACCCGGCTGACTGTGCGATTGGAATCCCCTGGGCCGATTGCCTGCCTGGAACGCGAGGGTACGCGAACGGAGGTGGCAGTTACCACCGCGAAGCTGGGAAAGCGCAGCGAGATGCATTGACGGCGAAGTTCGATGATGCGTTGAAACAGTGTGAGGCAGGCATGACAACGCCCGAGCTCGACCCGTTGCGAGCGAAGATTCAATTCTCCCGCAAGTTCGACGACGCCCCACCATTTCAGTACGCTTCCCTAGACGCCTTCCCGTCGGCCGCCGACCGACCGCTAATTGCGAAGTGGGCCACGATTCGAGACGGTTGTATCCAGCGTGAGAATGCCATTGATATCATCCCTGCGGATGCGACGCCGCTAGATGTGACGCGTATCAAGCAGGAGCGTGCTTTCGGTCAAGAAGCTGAAGCCAAGGTCGGAGAGCTTATCCTGGCGTTGTACCAACAGAAGCTCACGTTCGGTGAGTTTGCACAGCGGAGATATGTAATCGGGAAGGCTGCCGTAGATGCTTCCCGACAATACCGCGAAGCTCGATTGCTGCAGGACCAAGAACGCCAACTTCAGGCGCAGCATGTGGCGAATCAACAGTTTGCGAACACAGTGAGCGCATGGGCGACTTATATGCAAGCCGTCAATGCGCGTCAGCCGCAAACGGTGACGCTCACGACGGTCAGCACGGGCACGCATTGCACGTCGGTGCGAAGCGGAAACACGGTCAGTACGAACTGCAACTGAAGGCACGTACGCAGTCGACTACACATTGGGCTAATTCTGGACAGCGACAGGTGAAAGGAATCGTACTTCCTTGTCGGCAATGAAATCCTTGGTGGCATTGTCATAGTCGGCGCGGTATGGCTTCTCGGGCTGCTCGCGGAGCCATTCGTCTTTCGAACCATTCCACACCTCGAAGAGAACCAACTCGTCCTCTGACTTTTCGTCTTCGCTGAGCACCGCGCTGACAAAGGTTGCCTCCTTTGCCATGGTCTTCATTAGCTCAGTTAGATGCGGTATGAACAAGAGCTTAGTCGAGGGGACGAGCCTGAAGCGTACGCAGAGGGAAAGCATGGGAGTGGTCCTTTTGATTTGCGACGGGCACGCGGGCCGTTCAGCAGCATCTCTTCAAGCGAGCGACGCCCCGAACCCGAAAGGAGAACGGCCGCAAAGCATGGCTGCGGCCGACCGGCGGTTCAGTCCGTTGGATGCCGATTAGTTGTCGAACTGGCGAATCGTCGCGTTGTACGCACGCGTGGCCATCTCCTCCAGAGGGAGCTTGCGCTCAACTTCGGACAGGATTTCAACGCCCCAGGGACCATCAAAGCCCGTTGCCTGGACTGCCTTGATGAAACCTTTCACGTCGAGCACGCCTTCGCCCGGCAGGCGGCGCTTGTGGCACGTGTCCATCCACAACGGCTCGATTGCATAGCGGTCTGCGTCGTCGAGTTCGATACCTTTGATGAACTCGGGCTTAATCGTGGCGATTTCCTTGAAGTCGACGTTTCCGCGACTCAGATGCCAAATGTCGAGCAGCAAGCCGGCATTCGCCTTGTTCGCACCTTCGACGATGGCCTTGCCCGTTTCAATCGTGCGAACGTTGCTGAACGGCATGATTTCCAGCATGACCTGCGTGCCGCGCTTCTCAGCGTCCTCAGCCAACTTGCCGAACTCTTCGACCATGAGCGGGACGTTGGCGGTGTCGTCGCCGATGCCGGGGCCAACCTTCACGATACGCGCACGGAGTTCCTCGGCGGCCTTCAGGTAGTAGTAGCGCTGGCTATCGGAGGTGCGGCGACGCTCGCCGGTTTGATACCAGTCGACAAGAAACTCGAATTCGACGTGCTTCATACCGTTGGCTTCGAGGATACGGCGCATCTCCGGGAATCCAATTTTGTCGGCGGTGGCGTAGATATCCGAGTGAATCAAACCGATACCGTCCCAGCCCGCCTTTGCGGCGGCTTCAACGCGGTCCTTGAAGCTGAAAGGGCTGATTTCGGTCGGACCGAACGGATAAACGTCACCTGAGAGCGTGAAGTAAGCGGCAACGAGTTCGACTTTGGATTTGGACATTTGAAACCTCTTGGAAGTAACGGCGCCGCGCTGTGTGGCGCCGTCGCGTTGAATTCATGTCTCGAACTATCACGTAGAACGCGCACGGGATAAACAGCCCTCAAATCGTCTTTCCGTAGAGCGAAAGTACACAATCGGCCATCGCATGCCCCGCGCTGCCTACCAACATCGCTGCGGTGGCCTCTGCGGGCGATTCTTCAGGGCCCGTCGCGAATCGCCGCGTGGTCAATGCGATTTTTCCGGTGGGAGGAAATAACTTTTCGTTCGGTTGCATTTTTCTTTCCGACCCCAGGCTTTACTGTGCCTCCAACAAAACATCAAAACCCGGCTCTTCCACCTCATGGGCCATTTGGAGACACCAACATGAACTTCCGCAAATCCGTCATCTCTTGTCTTGCTCTCGCGGCCATCGCGAGCGCATTTGCCTCCGGCGTTCAGGCTGCTGAGCAGCCCCGTGTTGCGTTGCTGATGCCGACGCAGAGCGTCGAGTATTGGGCGCTTTATGCGAAGGGCTTCGAGAAGGAAGCGGCCGCTCAGGGCCTCAAGCTCGACGTTAAGGTAAGCAACTACGACGCAAACGAACAAGCCACTGTGGTCGACCAGACGCTTGCTCAGAAGCCCGATGTCATCGTTCTCATCCCTGTGGACTCGAGCGCCATGGTCCCGTCGATTCGCAAGATTGACCAAGCCAAGATTCCCCTGGTCGTCTCGAACTCGATGCCCGACCAGAAGTATTCCAAGTACTGGAAGGTCTTCACGGGCCCCAACGACATCAGCAACGGCGAAGTCGCCGCGAAGACCATGATTCAGGGCTTCAAGGAAAAAGGATATGGCGACAAAGGCAAAGTCATCGTCATCAACGGACCGATGGGTACGCCGCCTCAAGTTCAGCGCTATCAAGGCTTCGTGGACGGTCTCAAGAAGAATGCGCCTGGAATCGAAGTCGTCGGTTCCCAACCGGCCGATTGGGACGCTGTGAAGGCAGAAGCCGCAGCGTCGGCGCTCTTCACTCAATTCAAGGACGTGAAAGGCGTCTACACGGAAAACGACTCGCAACTTCGCGGCGTTGTGACCGCCGCACAGCGCCTTGGGCTCGACCCGTCGAAGCTTGTAATCGTCGGCCACGGCTGCGACTCCGGTGCGGTGGAAGCCATCGCTGCTGGAAAGGCATACGCCACGGTCGAGCAGTCCCCGTTTGACGACGGTGCTTACGCTGCGCGGGCGGCCAAAGACCTCGCGGCGGGCAAGGCGCCGCAAGCCATCCAGTATCTGCCGAACCCTGCTGCGACCAAGGCGACGCTCAACGTCTGCTATTCGCTGAAAAAGTAACGCGCGCTGCAGCGTTGACCGTCGCACAGGCGGCGGGACGTTTTTCGCGACCCTACGGGGTCGCGTTCGTTTTATGAACGGAGACAACGATGAGACGAGAGATTGGCGTAGCTGTGATTGGCACGGGTTTCATGGGAAAGGCACACGCGCTGGCGTATCGTGCCGTGCCAAACGCCTTTCCGAATTCGCTAAAGCCGCGAATGGTGGCAGTGGCCGACGTGAATGAGGCAGGTGCCCAGCAAGCGGCTGAGCACTTCGGCTTCGAACGAGCGACGGCTGACTGGCGCACGTTGCTGGACGACCCCGGTGTGCAGGTCATCTCAATTACGACTCCATGCAGCCTACATCGGGAAATGGCTCTGGCGGCGATTGCCGCCGGCAAGCACGTACATTGCGAAAAGCCGATTGCTCCGTCGGCCGCCGATGCACTCGAGATGATGAAGGCTGCCGAGGCTGCGAAGATGGTTACGCAGGTTGGCTACAACTACATCAAAAACCCCGTACTCAAGCTGGCGCGGCAGATGATTGCATCTGGTGAGCTTGGCGAAATCACAAGCTTTCGCGGCGTCCACGCTGAAGATTACATGGCCGACCCGGAGATTCCGTATGGATGGCGAGTTGACCCTCAGAACGGGGCTGGCGCGCTGGCTGAAATTGGTAACCATATCGTCGGCATGTCTCGATTCCTCCTCGGGACCGTCACCCAGGTCAACGCGCAGCTCGAGACCGTCAACAAAACTCGACCGGTGGCGCCAGGGTCGTTCGAGCGGCGTGAAGTCAAGGTCGACGACATCGCCCGACTGATGGTGACGTTTGAGCGAGGATGCTCAGGGTCTATCGAAGCGAATTGGGCAGCGACCGGCCGCAAGATGCAGCTCGAGTTCGAGGTCTACGGAACGAAAGGGGCACTGTGCTTCTCGCAAGAGCGCTTCAATGAGCTTCAGTATTTCAAGGCCGGTGGCGACCCTCGGACATCGGGCTTCACCCGTATCGAAGCGGGTCCGGCTCATCCTCCCTACGAAAATTTCACCGTCGCCGGCGGGCACCAGCTGGGGTTCAATGATTTGAAAACCATCGAGATGGCCGAGTTCATCGCAGCTATCGAGCACGGCACGCCCACGTTCCCGGATTTCCGTGAGGCATAAGAAATCCAACGCATCGTCGACGCGGCGATTCGGTCGTCAACACAGGGAAAGCGAATCACTCTCTAAGAGAGCAACAGGCTCAGGTTACGCGCGGTTGGTCGAGCATCACGCTCCGCCTCCGCGCGTTTTTTTGTGGACCATAGTTAGCGCGGATATTTCCTTCTACCGGAAATATCATTTCGCCGCAGCGCATTTTTCTTTCCCAGGCGAACTAATAACCTGTGACTCAACGATAACGAAGCCGCTGACGCGAGTTTCTGCTGGAGACGACGCGCATTCCTGCGCACGCAGCGATTACCTGCAAATCCTCTCCTCAAAGACAACCAGCAGCAGCGTCGCTGATGCCGCAGCCTCTTTCGGCTCGTTCGGAGCCGTGGCAAACAAACTGCCCAGCATCGTCGCAGGACATCGTTATTCGAGATGTATGCCGTCACCCACACGCGGCCAGCTACGCGCAGGAATTGGGTGACTGTGACAGGCATCAGCCCTTGACAGCGGAGGACCGAAGAGTCTCCGCGTTTGGAGGAAGACAATGCTGCAAGACGCGAATTCCGGCGCCGAGCCGGTAGCTGCTCAGAGTCTGCTCTGCGCTCGTAATCTCACAAAACATTATGGCGGCGTCAAGGCGCTGACAGGTGTCAGCCTCGAACTGGCGCCAGGTGAGATTCACGCGCTCTGTGGAGAGAACGGCGCTGGCAAAAGCACGTTCATCAAGATTCTCGGCGGCCTCGTTCAGCCTGACGACGGCGAAATCACCGTCGATGGCCACAACCTGAAACTCGGGAGTCGCACGGACCCTCGACTCATCTCCATCGTTCACCAAGAGCTCGCGATTGTTCCGACGCTCTCGGTGCTCGACAACATTCTTCTCGGTGGCGCGGACCAGAGCGAAATCTACCGACGCAGTCAATATCGCGACTCCGTCCGCGAGCATCTCGACTCGGTCGGGTTGTCACACGTCAAGCTCGACGCTCCGGCGTCCCGACTCAGCCTCGCCGAATGTCAGCTCGTAGAAATCGCACGGGGCATGTCGCGGCAGGCGAAGGTGCTCCTGCTCGACGAGCCGACCGCCACGTTGTCGGACGCGGAGATTGTTCGAGTCTTTGACGTCGCGCGCAAGCTGCGCGACCAAGGCACCGCAATGATATTCGTGAGCCACAGGCTCGATGAGGTTTTTGCGCTGACGGACCGGGTCACGGTTTTCCGCAACGGCCAGCACGTCCTGACGCAACGTACCTCCGACATGACGACCGCTGAAGTAGTCAAGGCGATGATTGGGCGTGAACTTGTGCATAGCAAGGTCAAGCCGCCCGAGAGCCGCGCTGATGTCGCGCCGCGGCTGTCGGTGTCCAACCTGACGGTTGCAGATAAGGTCAAAGACCTGTCGGTCGATGTAGCGCCTGGTGAAATCCTGGCAGTCGTCGGCCAGCTTGGTTCTGGAGCCGAAGTCCTTGTCGAGGCGCTCGCCGGACTGCGCGGCGACATCTCCGACGCTGTCAAGGTCGATGGACAGCCCAACAAGCTCGACAGCATCCGTAGTTCCCTGAAGGCAGGTATCGCATACGTCGCGGAGGACCGTGCCGATAAAGGCGTGTTTCTGGATGCGCCGATTGCTATCAACATCACGGCCTCCGTCATGGCGAAGTTCAGCAAGGCCGGAATCATGCGACGTGCTGGCGAGCAGAAAGAAGCTCGACGGCTAGCGTCGATGTTCGCCATCGACCCGAAGCGCCTTCCGCATGAAGTGTCGACGCTCAGCGGTGGCAATCAGCAGAAGGTGTCGCTCGCCAAAGCCGTCGCGCTCGCGCCTCGCCTGCTGCTCTTGAACGAACCCACACGAGGCGTCGACATTGGCGCTCGCGCGGAAATCTATTCGACGCTTCGCGCGATGGCGGACGAGGGCTTGGCGATTGTCTTCTACTCGACAGACCTCGAAGAAATTCTGGAACTCGCAGACACCGTTCTCACTGTATTCCGTGGTCGGATGGTCCGCCATAAACCTCGATTTGAAATCGATGGTGACACGCTGCTCCACGACATCGTCGCGGGCGATAGCGACACATCTCACGGACATATCTCTTTCCGAAACCAACCTGCGGAGGTGGGTAATGCATAAGACCGCTCTGGAGCCCACTGCACAAGTGTCGCCAACTGCGTTGCGACGGTGGGCATCTGCACTTTTTGGAACGACGAGCATTCATGCCGCGTCGATTCGAATCGCGACGCTCGTCCTCATCGTCGTCGCTGCGGCCATCGTGCCGCACTTCACGGAGTTCGGGAACCTGCAGTCGCTGATGTATTCGGTAGCGGCGGTCGGTATCGGGGCTATCGGTATGGCGCTCGTCACCCTCAGCGGCAATCTGTTCATGTTGTCGATGGGCGCGACAGCAGCGGTCTCGACCGTCATGTTCGCCGCGCTCATTCACTTGGGCTTGGGAGCGACGCTGCTGCTTGTCGTATTGAGCGGCCTGCTGATGGGTGCCGTTCAGGGCGGAATCATCGCTCTAGGGAAAGCGAACCCCATCATCACGACGATTGCCACCTCGTCAATCATCATCGGCGCAGGTGTCATCTACACCGGCGGCCTGACGGTCATCGGTAAAGGCGACGCCACCTGGCTTGGTCAAGGCAAGCTGTTTGGCTGGCTGCCGACTCAAATCCTGGTGCTGGTCGTTTTTGCTGCAATCGCGAGCTTCATTCTCCAGAAGTCGCGCATTGGGCGTGAAATCCGCTTGCTCGGAATGCGAGCCGAAGTTGCGCGCATTGCCGGACTTCGGACGATGGCCGCGATACTCGTTTGTTACGCATTCGCTGGGGCAGCAGCTGCACTCGCCGGCTCATTGATTGCCTCGTCGTCGGCCCAAGGCAATTTGACGTATGGCATCGACCTCGACTTTAACGCGATTGCCGCCGTGCTGGTCGGTGGCATTTCGATTCGAGGTGGTCGTGGACAGATTTCGGACGCAGTCACCGGTGCCATCTTCCTCGCGGTCATCAGCAACATCCTGTTGGTCAGCGGCGTGAGCTACGAATACCAACTGGTCGCAAAAGGCATCGTGGTTCTCGCGGCGGTGGTGTTCGGCGCCTTGCTCGCCCGGCTCGGTCCGGGACGGAAATAACAGGAGACTCGGAAATGGACCAATCTCAACGACTTCTCAATCTGGCGATTCGGCTCGTCCTGCTCGTCGGCATGCCCGTCATCTTCGGCCTGAGCGTCAATCACTACTTTTCGCAGGCCAACCTGTACGCGATTTTTCAGGCGTTTGCGTTCCTTGGAATTATCGCACTCGGTCTTTCGGTCACGATGGTTGCTGGCGAATTCGACCTGAGCGTGGCGGCCATCTCGACGGTGGCCGGGCTCATCACTGTGAAGTTCGGCGGCGATAGTGCTTTGCTGGGCATTCTGTACGCGCTTATCTTTGGCGTGGTGGTGGGCGTTGCGAACGCAGCCTTGTTGCCATGGCTCGGCGTCTCCTCGCTGGTGACAACCGTTGGCTCGATGATGTTTTTGACCGGCGTGGGGTACTGGCTCGCAGGGGGACGTGTCTTGAGCTACGGCAATCTCGACGTCAGCGACTTTCTCGACCAAAGCGTGGCAGGCATCTTCTCGCCGCGAAGCCTCATCACAATCGCCTGCTTTGTCGTGGTTTCGCTGTTCCTCCGCTTTACCACTCTCGGTCGCGACATTTACGCATCCGGCGGACACCGAAAGGCGGCGATTCAGAGCGGTGCTCGAGTCGGTAAGGCTCTGACGGTCGGCTTTGTCATCTCGGGTGGATTGTCGGCTCTGGGCGGGGGTTTGCTCTCACTGAGCCTCGCGACCGCCTCCGCGACGATGGGTAGCAACATCCTGCTCCAGGCGGCCTCGGCGGCCATCGTCGGTGGGGTGGCTCTGGGCGGCGGTATCGGTTCGCCACTCGGTGTCGCAATGGGCGTCCTAATTCTCACCATCTTGAACAACGGGCTTGGTTTGTTGAACGCGACGTCTACACAGATTCTCCTCGTCAACGGCCTCTTGCTTCTGATTGTGGTCCTGCTCGATGGCCGCCTGGGCGCAGTCTTGGCTTCCTCAATCGAACGATTCGCGCGGAGAAAGACGACTACCGCCGCGTAACGCTTTCAATACTCCTGTACGGCCGACGTGCTTTCGACGCGTCGGCCGTTTCTATTTCTCCGTTCATAACCAGGCTGTTCGAGAGGCAACGGGGACGGGTGCAGAACACGCACAGGACAGTTTCCAGTTTGCGGCAGCAACTCGGTCGAAAGGGTTGAGGTGGTTCGCCGTTGCGCAGTGTAAGCGGGAGCAATACTATCTAGTGAATCAGGCGCGGGGCGCCTACGTACTCCTCGGCTAGGCAAATCAGCCGTGAACAACTCGCGATTTCTCGCGGCGTTATCCGCACCGTTCGTATTGGGCGGCTTACTACACTTCGCGTATCCGCTAGTACAGCCAGCGGATTATCATCATTTTGCCGACACTCGGCTTATTTGTGGCGTGCATAACGGCGCGGATGTTCTCTCCAACCTTGCCATCCTCGCCGCGGGCCTAGTGAATCTGTGTTGGTGCTGGCGACGTCGGGCCTCTGACGCTGTTCAAATGCCCGGCATGCTAATGGTCTCGCTGGGGTTCGTCATGGCCGCGGCCGGTTCTGCGGTCTATCACCTCCGTCCGACAGATGCGACATTAGTATGGGACCGCTTGCCGATGACAGTCATTTTCGCGGGCATCCTTGCTATGCTTTATACCTCCATCACAGGACGAAGAGTTCCCTGGTCGCAGTTGGCATCGTTGGTCGCGCCAGCCATGCTGACGGCGCTCATCTGGGCTCGGTTCGGAGAACTGTGGCCGTACGCGCTTCTTCAGTATGGAGGCCTCGCCGCCGTCGTCGGATTCACTATCTCGCGGAAGGTCGCCAACCCGAGCGGATGGTGGGCCCTCATTTGCTGCTACGGCGTTGCGAAGCTGCTTGAAATGTTCGATTCGTCAATTTGGGTGGCGACGGACCATGTCTTGGCTGGTCACTCGCTTAAGCATATTGCGTGCGGAGCGGCCGGAATCGCGCTCCTTGCTATCGTCAAACCGCTCAGGTCAAGCGAGTCAAATGCTTCGCCGAGGAGACTCTTTGTTGCTCGACGAGACCCGATTCGAGGTCGATGAGAGAAAAAAATGGGTCACTCGAGGGTGACCCTTCGTCTTATGAAGCGAGACTACGCATTCGGTCTTGTCGTGGCACTGCGATGCCCGTCGTCTGCATCGGAACTGGAACGCGATATCGCGTTCTCGCCGAACTCCTACGACTACTGGGCGAGGTATCCGCCATCGATGACCAGTTCACTACCGGTTACGAACGAAGACTCGTCGCTCGCGAGGAAGATGCAACCCGCAGCAACCTCTTCCGGCGTACCCATCCGACCCATCGGCGTGCTCTTGATGATTCCAGCATTCATGTCATCCGACTGCGCTTCAACGAGGGGCGTCCGAATGAGTCCAGGATGAACGGAATTCACACGGATGTTCTCAGGTGCGTAAGTTACAGCGGCATTCTTCGTCATATTCCGAACGCCGCCCTTGGCTGCGTTGTACGCTGCCGCGCCAGGTACGCCCACGTTTCCCCAAATAGAAGCGAAGTTAATAATTGAGCCACGCTTGGCAGCCCGCATTGACGGCAGCACGGCTTGCATACCCAGAAAGCTTCCCGTGAGATTGACCCCGAGGACACGGTCCCAACTTTCTCTGTCGGTTCCATGGACAGGCTCGTAGCACGCGACGATACCGGCGTTGTTGACGAGCACGTCGATACGCCCGTGCTTCGCAAGAATTTCCTCGACCACTCGAGTCCAATCTCCATTTAACGACACATCGAGCATCACATGTTCGATGTCATCAGTCTCTGTTCCAGCTTTGACGTCGCCCGCGACTACCGTCGCGCCCTCTCTAGCAAACGCCTGTGCCACGGCGAGGCCGATTCCTTGCGCTCCACCCGTGACAAGGGCGACTTTCCCTTCCAGTCGGTTCATCTTGTTCTCCGAAAACATAGCCTTAGCTGTTTGCATCGAGGTAGGCGGACGCCGTTCGCGCCCGCCGTGAGGTTCTAGCGGCCTTTGCGGCGCATCTGGTCGAGGAAGACAATGCCGATAATCAGCATACCCGTTACGATTCGTTGCCAGAATGGGTCGATGTTCAGAAGGTTCGCGCCTTGCGAGAGCGTGGTCAGGAGCGCTGCGCCGATAATCGGGCCTTGAATGTTGCCGACTGCGCCGAAGAGACTTGCGCCACCGATGACCGCCGAAGCGATGGACTGCAATTCCCATCCTTCGCCGGTGGTCGCCATCCCAATGCTGAGTCGGCTCGCGACCAGGATGCCGACAAGCGCCGCGCATACCGCGGAAACGATATAGGCCACGTAAATAACGAGCGTGACGTTGACACCGGAGAGTCGAACGGCCTCCTTATTTGAGCCGACGGCGAAAAGATAGCGCCCCCACTTGGAACGATGCAGAAGGAAATACCCCGGAACAGCAACAACCAGCACGGTCCAGAACAACGTCGGCACCCCGAGGAATGAGCCACGGGCGAACGAGGTGAAGGCCATCGGTAATCCCGCCACCGGCTCGCCCCGGGTGATGAGAAGCGTGAATCCACGCAAGGACGTAAGGGTTGCCAGTGTCGTGATGAACGGCGGAAGACCGAGCTTGGTGGTGCAAAAGCCGTGAAACGCGCCAATCACGACTCCAATCATCAGCGTCAAGACAATCGCGGCGCTGATAGGCATGCCGCTCTTAATCAGCATCGAGACCACGACAGACGAAAGGCCGACGACGGCACCAACGGAAAGGTCGATACCAGCGGTAATCATCACGAATGTCTGCCCGATGGCGATGATGGCCCAGAACGAGACTTGCCGCATCAGGTTCGTGATGTTCTCTTCAGTGAGAAAGTTCCGCGTTGCGACCGACAACGCGACCCACAGAAGAATGAGAACAAGAAACAGCGTGAGGTCCAGCAGCCAGGTCATTCGACCGAGCCGGGACATGGTCGCGGGGGTTTGAAGGGTCGACATTTTCATCCTCGATTGAATCTAGACGTTTGGATACGAAAGCATCAAGCGCCGATTGCGGCAGCGAGAATGGCTTCGTGGGACGTGGCACTCGGAACATCGCTGGCCGCAAGCCTTCCTTTGCGAAAGACGTGCAACTTGTCGGCGAGGTCGTAGACCTCGGGCAGATAGGACGAAATCAAAATGATTCCGGCGCCTTCCTCCAGCAGTTTTGCGAAGAGCTTGTAAATTTCGCTCTTCGCGCCGACGTCGACGCCCACCGTTGGCTCATCTACGATGAAGAGGTCTGCGCCAGGAATCAGCCACTTCCCGAGGACAATTTTTTGTTGGTTTCCGCCGGAAAGAGACGAGGCGTTTGCTTCGATGCCAGACGTACGAATTGAGAGCGCCTTGACTTGGGCGTTGGCATTCTTGCGTTCATCGCCACGACGCAAGAGCCCTCCGAGCGAAATCGACGGGTAGCTGGCCAGGTTGAGATTCAGCCGAACCGGCAGATTGAGACAAAGCCCTTGGTCCCGACGGCTTTCGGGCAGGAGCGCGATACCCGCCTTGACTGCATCTCGCTCCGACCGGATGCGAAGAGGCGTCCCACACCATGTGACCGAGCCTGCAGTTCGTTTCCGGCGACCGAAGAGCGTTTCTACGAATTCGCTGCGCCCGGAGCCAATCAGCCCGTAGAGGCCGACGATTTCGCCACGTCGAACAGTCAGCGAGATATCTTCGAAGCCTGCGCCAGACAATCCTTCGACTCGGATGAGTTCCTCGCCGATGGGTACTTCGGCCTTAAAATGGACATCCGCGACCTCACGAGCGACCATGTCCTTGACCAATCGAGACGTCAACGGCTCTGCTTCAACACCTTTGACCTGGTGCGTCGAGATGAGGCTTCCGTCCCGCATGACACTGGCGCGGTCAGCCAGTTCGAGAATCTCCTCCATCCGGTGGCTGATATAAACAATCGTGACGCCACGCGCATTGAGCTCACGGATGAGCTTGAAGAGTTGGTCAGTCTCACTTCGTGTGAGGTAGGCCGTCGGCTCGTCGAAGATGATGAGTCGTGTGTCACCGGAGGCGGCCCGTGCTGTAGCCACAAGTTGCTGCTGGCCGATTGTCAAATCTCCGAGGCGCCTCGAAGCATCGATTTCGAAGCCGACACGCTTGAGCAAAGCACGGCCGTCTGCGAGCATCTTTCGGCGGCGCATCATGCCGAAGTTTGTTTCCTCATGGCCGAGGTAGAGATTTGCAGCAACGCTCAGATGCGGGCACAGCACCACCTCTTGATGGATGGCAGCGATGCCGAGCTTTAGCGCGTCGAGCGGACCCGCGAACTCGACCGGCGTGCCGTCCCAGACGAGCGAGCCGGTCGTCTTCTGCACGGCGCCAGTAAGTATCTTGATGAGTGTCGATTTCCCAGCTCCGTTCTCACCTGCGATTGCATGGACTTCGCCTTTGCGGAGTTCGAGGTCTAACGATTTCGGCGCAGTCGTGCCTGGATAGACTTTGCTCAACCCGCGTAGCGTGAACAGAGGTTCGTTCATGTCGCATCTCCCTGTGTTCGCTGACATGCGTCAATGGCAGCTGAGGTCCGGATTGAGCAGGCGCTTACCATCAGGCGTGTCGAGGTCGGCACTGCGGATGACATGTACTCCCGTGTCGACGAAGGTGTTGACCTTCTCGCCCTTGACCTTCTTGACAGCCGTTTCGATAGACAGGTAGCCCATTTGGAACGGGTCTTGAACAATCATTGCTTTCATGTCACCGCTTCGAACGAGCTTGACGAGTTCATCGGTCGAGTCGACGGTGACCCCCATTACGCGGTCTTTTGCCTTCGTTTCTGCGATGCCTTGACCTACGCCGAGGCCGCTGTAGAAGGTATCCCCGAAGATTCCCCGAAGTTGAGGAAAGGTCGAAAGCACGTCGAGAGTCGTATTGAGTGACCCGGTGACGGAGCCGTCACCGATGCGGGTTGTGACCACCTTCAGACCGGGGTACTTCTTGGCGACCTGGTCTTTAAATCCGTCGACACGGTCCTGAACAGACTTGACGCCCGGAAGAAACTGCAGAATCGCAACTTGACCCTCAGCTTTGCCGTATTTCTTTTGTATCTCTTGGGCAAGGGTGTCCGCACCAAGCCGACCTGCAGCGACGTTGTCCGTCATCACCGTAGCGGCGACCTGCTTTGAGTTGGACGGCGTGTCCGCGACGACCACCGGAATCTTGGTCGCGGCTTCATCGATTGCCGGGCCAAGTGCTTCGGCGGAAACCGGGGTGATGACCACCGCCGCCGGTTTGCCAGAGACGGCGTTCTCAAAAATCCCGATTTGGCCGGACATGTCGGCTTCGCTACTGGCGCCGAGTCTGGGCACCGTCACGCCATACTTCTTTCCGGCAGTGCATGCCCCTGCAAAGACGGCCTGCCAGAACGGCACGCTCGTATTCTTCACAATCACGGGGATGGTCATGGTTGAGGCCGCCATCGAGTTCGATGACAGCGCCACGGCTGCAAATGCCGCCATCGTTGCAATGAACACTTTCATGTCTGTCTCCTATGGAATATGTCTTGTGTTTGCTCGCTGTAGACGCTTGCGCGTCCGTCATGTATTCACGCTGACCAGAATCTTCAGCTTCGCGCTGCCAGGAGCCAGCAGCGCGTCGAATCCTTGCTCCTTCACGTCGTACATGCCGACTTCTGCATCAATGACCTTTTCGACGGGGAAGAGTCCGCTGCGCATCATTGAGAAGATGCGCGGCCAGATGGTGAGTGGGTAGTTCAGCGAGCCCCTGATGGTCAGGTCCTTAACCGTCCAGCGGAACGGGTCGGCCTCAACCCTTCCTGACATCAGGCCGACTTGAACAACGACGCCTTGCGCACGAACCGAATCGATGCAGGTATCGAACGCGCGGCCATTGCCCGAGCATTCGATGGCCGCGTCCACGCCGACACCTTCAAGAGTCGTTCTGCGAATATGTGCGGCGATATCTGTGGACAGAGGGTCAACGACCGTCACTCCAATGTCCATGCGCTCAAGTCGCTCGCGACGGTTTGCGTTGGGCTCGCTCACAAAGATGGTCGTCACGCCAGACGCGCGCGCAGCGAGGGCCGCCATCGCGCCAATGGTCCCGGCACCCGTAATCAGGATGCTGTCCCCTGCCTTGACACCCGCACGGTCGACCGCGTGCACGCCTACCGCTGCAGGTTCGACCAGCGCACCTTGCTGGTCCGTGATATCCGGAGGTAACGCAATTGCGTTCGACTCTTGGACGATGGCCTTCTCAGCCATCCCACCCCAGGGCCAACTCAGACCGACAACGGAGGCATTGGGGCCGAGGAAAGGCAGGTTACGACGCCCGAAATAACCTCGCGCGGACCAATCTGAGGCTGGATGGACACACGGTCGCCTTTTGAGACGCTCGTCACGGCGCTTCCGACCGCCAGTACTTCGCCGGAGAATTCGTGTCCGAGAATCTGTGGGAGCGTGGCGCCGCTGTAGGGGTTCGAACTTACGGACGTCCAAGTAGGACCGTGGTCAAACTCGTGCAGGTCCGTGCCACAGATGCCGCAAAACGTCGGACGGACAAGCACCTGGTCAGGTGCGAGCTCGCCGGGTTCTTCTACGTCGTCAATACGAAGGTCGTGCTTGCCATGGAAACGAACGGCTTTCATCTTTTCCTCAAAATGAAGACAACAAGGCCCTAGGCGGAAGAGACCGAAGGGTCTACCGCACATGGAAAGCGTTGTGGATGTGCCTACCGCGCCGACTGACTAGGAGCGGGCGGGTAAAAAGGAAGCGCTCGGTTGCGAGGCGAGGAAGTGCGAATGATTCATCGGTGTCTCCTGGGGCATCATTGGCGCCGGTTCCCTGAGTGGGATTTTGTGCTTATAGGGTATGGCCGGTTTCCGCCGAGAAACATGCTTGGGGCCGAAATCATATTTCCGCTGGGCGGAAATATCGTCGAACGCGATTCGGCGGTGATGCGCCGAACCCCACGCGGTGAGCCTCCTTCAAGTTGAAAAGGTCATCCAGCGTTCCTCAAGATTGAGGCTTTTCACGCGCTCAATAAGGAAGTCAGTGAAAACTCTAATTTTTGCAGGCTGGTAACGCCGGCTCTGATACGCCAAATTGATGGTCAGACGTGGTAGCTGCCAATCCTCGAGCACTGGAACGAGACGCCCTGACACGATGTCGTCGTGAATGATGTAGAGGGGCTGTACAACGATGCCAAGTCCCGCACGACCTGCCGCGACGATGACTTGGCCTTCGTTTGAATCCAAGGCACTGGTGATGGCTATATTGCGTTCTTCCCCTCTGCGACGCAGATGGAGCAGATACGGGTCGACGGCCAAGTTGTAGACGAGCATCTTGTGCTGCTCGAGCTCCTCGGGGTTCTGAGGGCGACCGTACTCGGCGAGATAGGCTGGTGAGGCCGCCAATATTCGTCGCGTCTCAGCGAGCCGCCGAATGGTAATGCCCGAGTCTCCCTCGTGCTCCTTTGTGCGAATCGCGATGTCTATTCCGGCTTCGATGAAGTTTTGATACTGGTTCGCCGCGACGATTTGCACCGACAGATTCGGATATCGCTTGAGGAACTCGGGAAGCGCCGGTGCGATGTGCATCATCGCGAACGACACGGAGCTGGTGACCCGCAGGACTCCTCTTGGGCTGACGGCCTCTTCGGACGCGATTGAGTCAGCTTCAGCGAGCTCAGATATAACGGCCGTGCATCGACGATGGTATTCGCGGCCCGCATCGGTAAGCCACATGCGCCGTGTCGTGCGTTCAATCAACCGGGCTCCGAGATGTTCCTCCAACGAGCTTAAGGTTCTGCTGGCTGCGGCATTAGACATGTCGAGCTGCTCGGCAGCTTTCGACAGGCTACCTAGGTCAGCGGTGAGCACAAACAGCTGCAATTGCGTCCAGCGGTCCATCGTATCTCTCTCGTCCGGTGCTGGTGGAAGAATCGAACAGGATTCTTCCACCCGTTGCGGGTCAATATGCCCCACGGACTTGAATAGATAAACCGACGCGAAATCGCCAGTTTGTAGAGTCAATTTCTACAATTCGTGCAGTGCAGAGTGCGACCACGAGGCGCGTCAGACACGTGACGCGCCTATTCTTCCGGCAAGAGGAAATGTCATTTCACTTGGGGGCATTTTATTTACGCGGGTGACGCTTTACCTTTCGTCTTCATACGCCTGAGCGCACAACGGAGACACGCACGATGCGCAACATCAACGAAGACACCATTACCCAAGCCGTTATCGCCTCATTCGCCGACTGCAAAAACGGAAGGCTGAGGACCGTCATGACGAGTCTGGTTCAACATCTCCATGCCTTTGCCCGCGACGTCCAACTCACCGAGGACGAGTGGTTCAAAGCAATCAAATTTCTGACAGAAGTCGGTCATATCACCGACGACAAGAGGCAGGAGTTCATCCTGTTGTCCGACACGTTGGGACTCTCAATGCTCGTCATGTCCCAGAACAATCGCAAGCCTGCGAACTGCACGGAAGCGACGGTCTTCGGGCCTTTCTTCGTCGAGGGCGCGCCGCTCTACAGTAACGGCGACGACATCTCGAACGGAGCGAAAGGCGCTCCCTGCTATGTAAGCGGCCAGGTGCGTGGCGCAGGTGGCGAAGCCATTGGAAACGCGCTTCTCGATGTTTGGCAATCGGACGAAGACGGCTTCTATGACGTGCAGAACCAAGATGAAGCTGGCAATGTAGTCCATAGCGCGCGAGGTCGGTTGAGAACGGACGCGGAAGGCTTCTTCAACTTTCGTTCGATTCTGGCTGAGGCGTATCCCATTCCTCATGATGGGCCTGTCGGCCGCATGCTGTCGGCGGTCGGTCGCCATCCTTGGCGCCCTGCGCATCTGCATTTCATGATTGAAGCGCCCGGCTACGAGACGCTCATCACTCACGTGTTCCGGGACGGTGACCAGTATCTCGATTCGGACGTCGTGTTCGGAGTGCGCTCGTCGCTGATATCAGAGTGGAAGCGTCATGAGCCTGGCCTAGCCCCCGACGGGCGGCGGATTGATGTTCCGTGGTACTCGCTCGATTATGACTTCGTGCTCAACCCTTCGGAGGTGCGTGCATGATTCGGCACATCGTCATGTGGCGTGTTGCTGGTGACACGCAGGCGGAACGGCTCGCCGCGTCAAATCTGGTCAAAACCAAATTTGAAGATTTGCGCGGTCGCATCCCAGGAATGCTCTACCTCGAAGTCGGCCTTGACCATAGCCGAGTCGATTACGCCTGCGATGCCGTTCTCGTCACCGAGTTCGATTCCCAAGAATCGTTAGAAGCATATGCGTCTCATCCAGAGCATCTGCGCGTACGCAATGAACTCGGCGATTTGCGCACCGCGCGATTCCAGGTTGACTACCAAGCAGACGCTGGCCTGAGCGGTGAGCGTACAGCGGAGTTTTTTCATGCAAAAGCGTGAGTTTATTTATCAAGCACGAGCCGGTCGAGTGGTATTCGGACCGGGCAGTTTGCAGCACCTTGAGCGTGAGGTGCTGGAGCTGAAATCGGAGCGGGCGCTCATATTGTGTAGCCCGGAGCAGAAAGAAACTGGCGAAGCCGTGGCGGCTCGTCTAGGTGCACGGGCCGCTGGAGTATTCGACCGGGCGGTCATGCACGTGCCGCTCGAGTTGGCAAAGGAAGCTCGCGCGCTGGCGCGCGAACTAAAGGCAGATTGCGCAATCGCTGTTGGTGGCGGCTCGACCATTGGGCTTGGCAAGGCAATCGCGTTGGAGTCCGACCTGCCAATTCTTGCGGTGCCGACGACCTACGCCGGCAGCGAGATGACGCCCATCTATGGCATCACCGACGGAGGATTAAAGAAAACCGGTACAGACCTGAGGGTTCTACCGAAGACCGTGATTTACGATGCCGACCTGACAATGTCGCTCCCGGTCGCCCTGTCGGTCACCAGTGGAATCAACGCAATCGCTCACGCAGCCGAAGCGTTGTATTCCCGTGATGCAAACCCCGTGACCAGCTTGATGGCAGAAGAAGGCATTGCCGCTCTTGCCCGCGCGTTGCCGGCAATCGTCGCCGACTCGCGAGACGTTGAAGCTCGCGCCGACGCGCAATTTGGTGCCTGGCTCTGTGGAACGGTATTGGGCAGCGTTGGCATGGCCCTTCATCACAAGTTGTGTCACACACTCGGTGGCAGCTTCAACCTTCCTCACGCGCCGACGCACACTATCGTCCTGCCGCACGCGCTCGCGTACAACCGGCAAGCGGCACCCGAAGCAATGAAACGCATTGCACGCGCGCTGGGTTCAGACGACGCCGCGACGGGTATCTACGAACTCGCGAAACGCTGCGGCGCACCGCTCGCGCTCAAAGATGTAGGCTTGTCGGCTGAGGACGTTTCGAAGGCCGCAGACATAGCCAGCTCAAACCCGTATTGGAATCCGCGGCCGATTGAGCACGACGCGCTGCTCGGTCTATTGCAAGATGCGTTTGACGGTGTCGCTCCGAGTGCGACATCGGCCTGACCCAAGAACCGAAGCAAGGAGACAACATGCATTTCACCGTCTATTGCCTCGACCATCCGAATATGGTCGAGCGTCGCCTTGAAAATTACGATGCCCACAAGGCGTATCTGCAGACAGCGCCGGTGAAGACACTCATCTCCGGTCCGCTGACGAAGTCGGATGGGCAAACGATGATTGGCAGCTTCTTCCTTTACGAGGCCGATGGCATCGAAGAAATCCAGAATTTCGTCGATACAGACCCGTTCAACAAAGCAAGAATCTGGGCCTCGGTCGATATCAGGCCATTCATCAAGCGGGTAGACAACCGCTAAGACCATTGCTTCATTGCGTTTCAAAGTGCTCCTCGCCGTAAGCCAGGAGCGGGGAGCGTTCGTCCTCGAAGAAGGGCAAACCGGATAGCGACGCTTTCAACTTCTAGAGTTCGCACCGACACATAACATCAGAACGGAGACATCATGCAGACAGGACTTGACGGGAAGATTGTGCTCATCACGGGTGCCGCGCAAGGCATCGGACGAGCTACTGCACTCGGGTTTGCGCGCGAAGGCGCACGGCTTTGCCTCATCGATATCGACGGCAACGCGCTAAAAGAAGCCGAGTCCGAACTCCGCGCGCTCGGCACGAACGTTACGATTGCACAGGCGGACTTATCGACCGCAGAGGGGGTCAAAGGCGGTATCGATACGGCCCTGAAGTCCTACAACGGCCAGGTCGACGTGCTCGTCAACAATGTCGGCGCCGGGAAGGTCCGCACATTCGACGAGCTCTCGGATGAAGAATGGGATTTCACGATGAATCTCAACTTCATGAGCTACGTGCGGACGTGTCGTTACTTGCTGCCCGTGCTGCGAAACCGTGAGAAGGCGGTCATTATCAACAACGCGTCGGACTTGGCACGGCAGCCTGAGCCGGTGCCGATTGACTATTCAGCATCGAAGGCTGCGGTGCTTGCGCTGACGAAAGGTCTTGCTCGTGCCGAGGCCCCGAAGATTCGCGTGAATGCTGTCGCACCAGGACCGGTCTGGACGCCGTTCTGGACGAAAGAAGGCGGCTTCGCTGACACCATGGGCAAGTTCCACGGCATGGCGCCCAAGGACGCTGTCGAGCATGAACTGTCCTTGCGGCACTTGCCGCTCAACCGTCTGGGGCAGCCCGATGAAGTGGCCAACGTGATTGTGTTCATGGCCTCAGACCTCGCGTCCTTCGTCACTTCTGCGGTGTGGGGTGTCGACGGCGGCAGTATCCGCAGCCTTATTTGAACGGGCCGGATAGCGAACGGCTTTCTCGTACGAACTGCCCAGAGGACCAGCGCATGTCGGCTCATGACCGCTTCCTTGCTTCTAATGTGTCGTCCAAAGAGCGAGCGTTTCTCGTTGAAGCGCTGGAATTGTTGATGCGTGAGCGCTCCAACGCGTTGCGCATTGCAATAGCGGTGGCCGCGGCGCGCGGCGACCGGCTTCCCGATGTCCAGGACTTCGGCCTCGACGACATCCTACGTCTAAGCAGACAACTCGCTGACGGCGCTGGTTCTGACCCACACGAGAGTTGGTTGGGAGCACCGGCACCGGTGAAGACACGGGCAAATACAAGTCGACGACGGACGTCCTAGGCTTCTTAAAGCAGGTTTGAACAGTCGACGCACGTTGATGCGTCGACGAATAATTGGAGACTCAAATGCTACGAATTGCCGTTCTCGGTGCAGGCCGCATCGGAAAAATCCACGCCGCCAACGTTGCTGCCGACCGTCGAGCGAAGCTCGTCGCCGTTGCAGACCCGTACAAGGATGCTGTCGAGGCACTTGCGGCTGACCTCGGTTGCGATGCTTCGCTCGATTGCAAGTCCGTCGTTGACCGCGAGGACGTCGATGCCGTCATTGTGGGGACCCCCACCGACACCCATATCGACCTGACATTGCAGGCCGTCCGGCTGGGCAAGCCCGTGCTTTGCGAGAAGCCCATCGACCTCGATATCAACCGCGCACTGGCGGCTGTCGAGGAAATTGAGCGCCTCGATGGCCGGGTCATGCTCGCCTTCAACCGCCGATTTGACCCGGACGCAATGCGCCTGAAGCAGGCTATCGATGAAGGCGAAGTCGGTGACGTCCGCCAGGTCATCATTACCAGCCGCGACCCGGGTCTTGCTCCGCGCGAATATCTTCGCCACTCCGGCGGCATCTTCCGCGACATGACCATCCACGATTTCGATACGGCTCGCTGGATGCTCGGCGAGGACCCAGTCGAGGTGATGGCAATGGGTAACCGTCTGGTCGACCCGGGCCTTGAAGAGCTTCCGGATTACGACAGCGTGATGGTGTTGCTTCGTACGGCGTCGGGCAAGCAGTGCCATATCAACGGTTCGCGTCAGGCTGTGTACGGCTTCGACCAGCGTGTTGAAGTCTTCGGTTCGAAGGGCATGCTACTGAACGAGAATCATCGCCCATCGAGCCTGCGTCGCTGGACGAGCGAAAGGACGGAGGCGCGCGAGCCGCTCCTCAACTTTTTCCTCGAGCGACACGCTGACTCGTACAGAGTCGAGCTCGACCGTTTCCTGACGGCGCTCGAGCAGAACGCACCAATGCCGGCAACGCCTAGGGACGGTATCCGCGCACTGCGCATCGCAAACGCGGCCATCGAGGCGGCCAATTCGGGTTGCGCGGTCAAAATCTGATGGCACAGGCACCTCGTGCTCCGCTTGGTCACTCCCGGTTGACAATGGCCGGCTTGCCGCCTTATATGAGGAATCAAACTCTTCAATAGGGCTGGTCATGGCGCAGGTCGATAGTTTCAGTGGGATTGTTATCTTCGTCACGGCGGCACGTTCGCGCAGTTTCACGGACGCCGCCGAGCAACTTGGGCTGACAAAATCCGCTGTAGGGAAAGCGATAGCGAAGCTGGAGGAGCGCCTGGGCGCTCAGCTGTTCCACCGCACAACCCGAAGCATTTCGCTCACCGCCGATGGCGAGGCCTACTTCGCCGCGTGCGCCTCCGCGCTCGACGAAATTTCCACGGCAGAAACCGCGCTCGGACCGGAACTTCATCGTCCTGTCGGTCGGCTACGCATCGACATGCCGGCAGCGTTTGGGCGCCGCATACTCGTTCCAATCTTGCTGGACATCGCGAGGAAGAATCCCGACCTGCAGTTCACGATGACGTTTTCGGACCATCTCATCGACCCGATTGAGGAAGGCGTCGACCTTGTTGTCCGTTTTGGTGAACTTCAAAGCTCAAGCGGCCTCGTCGCGCGCCGATTGTCCAGGCAGCGCATGGTGATTGCGGCGTCGCCTGCCTACCTCGGACAGCACGGGACACCGAACCGGCTTGAAGATATCGAGGCCCATTCGTGTATCGTCGGATACCGACGTGGGCAACCTCTGTCATGGCGAGTACACGTCAACGGTGAGGGGAAGCGCATCTCACCCCCAGGAACCCATCAGATAAGTGATGGCGACTCCATTGTCGAGGCGGCACTTGCTGGCCTGGGCCTCTGCCAGATGCCGATGTCACTACTCCGACCGCACCTAGAATCTGGAGCGCTGCGCTCCGTGCTCGACGACATCTCGAGCGAACTCATTGACGTGCATGCCGTTTGGCCGAAGGTGGCGCATTTGCGGCCAAAGGTACGTCATGTGGTCGACACGCTCGTCGAACTGGGCGAACAAGGTCGATTGGACTAACGGCCCCTCACTCTTCAGGTACGCAAATGAAGGCGATGGCATCTCCGCAAGCAAACGGTCACATTTAAATCTCTTACGCTATAGAGGAGAAAAGAGCTTCTTCCCGACTACAAGGCCTTATCCGTAACCCAAGAAGAAGTCTCTTTGACAGCTCAGATGGTGAAGCGTGCCTTCGGCGATAGCACTTTCACGGAACGACTCGCGCGGGTCAGCGCCACGTACCAGTTTTGCCGAGAGGTGCAGGCATCTGGCGTGATGACGACGTGGTCAAACTCTAGGCCCTTCACAAGCAGCGTGCTGCCGACCGAGCGATTTCGGATGATGCGGCCTCGCTCACGACGGGCATTCGCAATTTGAAAGGCGGCGTCGTCGAGGTGGACATCGGGATGCTCGATGCAATGCCGGAGCGCGGCGCCGACGCAATAAGACAGTTCGGGCCGAACCACCGTGACCCCGAACTCCCGCTCCAAACAGGAGAAGAAGTCGGCGACGCTGCGCAGCGAGTTGCCTTGTGCGACGGCTCGAAGTGCCAACTCGGCCGGAGACGCTGGAATTCGCATACGGTTTGTATTCTTGAGCAGGGTGTCAACCCGCTTTCGCTTACCCGAGACATCCGCGCCGCTGTAGACGGTCCCCGCGAGCGTGAGCACCGCCTCCATGCGATTCATGCCCTGAAGGTCTCGGAGTGCTCGATAAAACTCACGCTCAGATTGACCGCCCACCGGCTCGACAGTGGTGGCACGGATGAGCTTTGCCAGGTCGGCGCGTCGTGTGTCGCTCACGCTGGAGTGAAGCACGCTCAACGTATGCCCATCCTCCATCCGGACGGAGCAATGCTGGGCGAGTTCGTTCGCCCCTGCTTTCTGCTCGGACCGTGTCCACGATACCGACTCGGGAGCACGGGTAAAGTCGAATCGACCGGCGCGGAAATCAGCGCGGCCTGCGATGAGCCAATTCCCCAACTCCGCGTTTCCTGCCGCTATCCATCGATGGGGTGTCTCGAGTCGGCCAGCCAGCGGAAACCGGGTGAGAGTGTCCTTGTCCCAGTCAGCCATCTCTTCGGCGCGAAAACCGAATATGGCCTGCAGCGGGTCTCCGAACACGTAGCACCGAAGGACCCCTGCCAAAGCACAGACGAGGCGATGATGGTCGCGCGTGCAGTCCTGATACTCATCGACGAGTACGCCCGTGTACGACGCACGAAGGACGCTATTGATGGCCCCACGTTCAATAAGAGTTGCGGCCGCACGAATGACCGCCGGCCAATCGCGGTCGCGGGCACTCCACGTCCGAGCAAGGCCCGAGCCATCCGGATATGCCATCGCGTACCGATGAGCCCATGCCGACAGTGTATCAACTTGCCATTTGTCGGCGGGGACGCTAAGACGGCGAAGTCGCCTGCGGATTGCGTCGACTCCCGCCACGGTATGCGTCAGGATGAGCCATCGGCCCGGCACATGTCGTGCGACCAGCGCAATCTGCTCGGTCTTGCCGGTGCCGGCTGGCGCCTCAATGGCTCCGCCGCGCGACGCCATCATCTGTGCTACGGTGGCCTCAAGCATTGCCGTCGAACCAGCTGAAAATATGCGTGATGTGGTCGTCCGTATCACCACCGCCGATAAGACTCCAAGGCGCAAGCAACGACTTCCCAATCTCGAAGCAAAGGTCGTAGTCGCGCTTCATCCATTTCGATGCATGTGCAAGCTTCCCTATCTGGCGCAGCTTCTCTGCGTCACCAAGGTAACCTTCAATCTGCTCCAGCGATTCGAATTTCATCTTCGCTATCGTGGAAATCTCACCGATGACTCGTGCTTCGCCGTTCTCGCGCGCCAGCAGCCGGAGCAGCAACCGACGAGTCTCGACGGGCGTGCCGAGGAGCAGTTCCTGTTCAGTGCAACGGTTGTCACCCCACTCGAAGCGGTGAACACCAGCCTTGTCGAGAGCAGCCTGTTGTGCGGCACTCGGCGGGATGTCACTGTCTGTGAGCAGACCGGTGCGATAACCAAGGTGGCGAAAGTGCACAGCCACATCTGCGGCCGATGAGCCTCCGCCGTCGACGAGCGCGACGTTGTTCGCTTGGAATGGCCTGTCTGTGCCTTCGGCGTATCCCTTTAACAACGCAATTTCGGTCTGCCCCTCGCACACGAGAATGGACCGAGCAAGAAGCGCCTCGCCCTTGTCGCGGACGTACTGTTTCGCGGATAGCACCGGGGTGACGCTGCTGCTGACCGCGACCATCGTGACCTTTCCATTCCGGGCGTCTCGGCGGCACACGAACACCTCGTCGAACCGGACTTCGCGCAAGGTCGTCGTCGAATGGGTCGTTAAAAAGACCTGACCGCTACTCTCTACGCGCTTTCGAAGGTGGCTAACGAGCAGGGAGATGCGGTGCGGTTCGAGGCCGAATTCCAGTTCGTCGACTAGAAAGATGCTGCGGCCTGCTGACTCGGCACTCTGAAGCGCCGCAACGGCAAGGCGTGAAGAACCGGTACCCATGCATCGGAGAGGAACGTTGCCGTCATGCAGCACAACTCCGCTGGCGTTGGTGGAGAAGCTCGTGTGGTCAAGGTTCGCGGCGAGCCGATTCCTCATCTCCACGCCCAAGCGCGCAATATCAGGTACGACAACCTCAATCACGTCTGCGAAAGTATGCGAGCTGCGCTCGGCGAACGTATCGCGCGCGGCGCGTAGCAGCTCGTTCAGGTCGGCTGGGAGGCGCTCCGGATGCTCCCCGACCCGTGACAAAGCCGAACCACGCCCCCATGACAGATGGCGGTCCGCGTAGACACCAAGGCGGGCGGGGGCCATCTGCTTGCGGTCGGAATATCGCACGCGTCTCGTCTTGTCGTCCGGGTCGTGATGGTTTGGGATATACCAGACCGGCTCAAGGGTTTCGTCAACGTCCAACTTGAGCGTCAGCGCCGGTCGGAACCCTTCGGCCTCCCCCGGTTCCGACCGCCACTCGTTCGCCTCAGAATTCCACCCGCCGAGCATGAGCCCATACTTGTTATCACGCAGGAGCTCATCGGGAAGGTTCACGATGACGGCAGAGATGCTGATGTGGTTGACGGGCGACGCGTCCAAAAAGTCGAGGTCGTCGATGGAGACGTTATGCCGTTCCGTGAACAGCAAATCGATGGCATCGAGAATCGTCGTCTTCCCGCTATCCCCTGGACCGATGAGGCAATTGACGCCGGGCTGGGGCGTCCACAACAACTCGCTGATTCCTCGAAAGTTCTTGATGTAGATGGATGCAATATGCACTTCGGTGTCTCCGCCCGATTTCTGCTCGGATACAGGTTTATGTCGCAAACGACTATATAGGTTTACTGTACAAAAGCGAACGCAACGAACTGTGACGAGGTGGATGGCTACGATTAAATCGCCGAGTTCCAAAATCAGCTTTCGGCGCCTGCCGCTTACCTCGTAGACCAGGTGCGCTGTCATCGAGCTCCCTGTAAACTTCAAATTTCCGTCCACGGCAAAGGAGAGCAGCTTTGCTCGACCCAATCATCTCGCTCGCGTTCTCCATGCAGTCCAACAGAGGCGTCTACGCGCTTCTACTCGGTTCAGGAGTCTCGCGCTCATCGCGTATCCCAACCGGCTGGGAAATCGTCCTCGAATTGGTGAGAAAGGTTGCACGGCTGGAAAACGCGAATTGTGAGCCGGACCCCGCTGCGTGGTACGTCGAGAGATTTGGACGCCAGCCCGACTACGGTGAGTTGCTCGACGCTGTTGCGAAGACACCCAACGAGCGTCAAGCGCTCCTGCGGAGCTACTTCGAGCCGACCGAGCAAGAGCGCGAAGACGGCGCGAAGATGCCGACCAAGGCTCATCGAGCTATCGCGAAACTCGTGCGCGCTGGCTACGTGAGGCTTATCGTCACGACGAACTTCGACCGGCTCACCGAGCGCGCGCTCCAGGACGAGGGCATTGCTCCCATCGTTGTGAGCGGACCGGACCAATTGGCAGGGCTTCCGCCTTTCGCTCACCTCGGGTGTTGCGTGGTAAAGGTGCATGGCGATTACCTCGACACACGCATCAGAAACACCCCGACCGAGCTCGAAGAGTATGCGGCGGAGATGAACAGATTCCTGGACCGAGTATTCGACGAGTTCGGCGTCCTGACCTGCGGTTGGTCAGCCGATTGGGATACAGCTTTGCGGGCAAGTATCGAGCGCGCTCCCTCGCGCCGCTACTCAATGTACTGGGCATCTAGAGGCGAACCGGGTCAGGCCGCACGTGACCTGATTGCTGGGCGCTACGGCCAAGTTCTACCGATTAGCGATGCGGACAGCTTCTTCGACGACTTGCATTCGAAAATCGAGTCCATCGAAGAGTTCGACAAACCGCATCCACTCTCTAAGGACATCGCTGTTGCGTCGGCAAAGCGCTTCCTGAGCGAGCCGCAGCATCGAATCCGCTACTCTGACCTCGTCGATGGGCTGGCGAACGACCTCGCGGCCAAACTGCGAGACGGCCCGTTTGCGGACACGAATACCATGCCGAACGTCGACTCGGTGACGGCCAGAGTCCGTTCTTATGACTCGCTTTGCTCAGTCTTGGTCGGTGTGGCGACGGTCGTTGGTCGATGGGGAACCAGCGATAACGCCCTCGTGCTGCGGCGCGCACGCGAGCGCATAGAGGCAATACGACGACATGATGGATATCCCGCGTGGATAGACTTCCAGCACTATCCTACGACCCTGCTTACCTACGCCGCGCTCCTTGGCGCATCGCTAGGCGACAACATGGTCGCAATGCGCCCCCTATTTGACGGCGAGGTGAAAGTAAGAGGCTACGACACCCCCGTCACAGTTGCATTGCCTCCAAGTTTCTTTGCCGAGGAAGACTCGGCGAAGCTGCTCAAGGATTTCGCACGCCATCGTGTCCCGGTCAGCCTCTGGATGCATCGAACCCTTTGGACCGAGGTGGGTCACGAATTCACATCTCAGTCGGAGTTCGATATGCACTTCGACGTCGTGGAAATTCTGGCGGGCTTGGCTTGTCAGCACACCCGCGCGGAGAGAGGTGATATCGAGTTCGGCGGGTGGTTTCCGCCCGGTCGCTATATCAACAGCGCAAAAAACCGTGAGCGGATTTTTGGTGAAATCGAAGAGAGCCTTACGACGCTCGGAGGTAAGTCACCGTTTGTAGCTCTTGCGTTGTTCGGAAACGATGCGAAGGCGTGCAAGGCGGCAATCGTCGCTATGCGAACTGCGTTGACCAGAATCCGTTACGGCTGACCTCTCGACTTCGTCGCCCATCGCGCTAGTCCAACGTACAGAGTAGCCGGCTCGGACATATCGACTGCGGTCCCCATGCTCGCTCGCTATGGATGGCGAGGCCGCTGTCGGGCGAAGCAAGTCCCGTGACTCGCAGATTCATGCTTGGCACGGAAACCCACATCTCGCTGGTGAAAGCGATTACCATCAAGGTCTGAATGACGGCGAAGACGCCGAGAGGCTTCACAGAGCTCCGTCAGACCGCAAACGCAACGTCCGACTTGCGAAATCTTCTTCACAAGTAAGTCCACTATGGCTGAGCCTCGATTGCTAGCTTTTCGATTGCCGTTCGACCTAGTTGGCGAACGATTTGAGCGCGACGTCGTCCTTCACGACACGACCGCGGAGATTACCGTACCCGACAGCTTCGAATCCGATATGGCCGACGATGTCGCGCGGTCGGAGGTGCTGGCCATTCAACGTCTGCTCACTCTGAGTCGCCACGCCGATATCCATTTCCGCTGGGGGGCGCAGATTGCAAAGCGGGTACTCGCGTCGCCGTCCCTTTTTCCTCTGCTGGCGGTAGCAATTACGCTGGAAGACGCCCATCACTCGATTGAAGGGATGGATGTGGAACAGGCGAGCGCCGATATAGAGACTGCACGTCGTAGACTCTTCAAACAGCGCCTGAAGACGGACATGTTTTCCGATACGCAGGTCGTGGTTTGCGCCGACAGTCGGGGGCGTGGCACGCCGCCGGATTTATACGGCAATGGCGGCCGGATGATTGCCCGTGATGACTTCGAATCCTTACTTGAAGAGCTGGTCGCCCTGCAGGCAGGCACAGACTTTTCAACGTCGACCGCAGTCAAATGGAGTTCTGCTCTGGCCACGGTTGTGTCGGAGCTCTTTGAGAACTCCGACACACATGGCAAAACAGAGCTATCCGGTCTTCCTATTCGGAAGAACGGCATTCGAGGCATCGTCTTGAAGCGGATAGAGCTCGATAAACCTGCGAAGAAGGCCACTGGCGAGGAAGCCGCAAAGATAGACGCATTCGAGCTGTCCATCTTCGATTCCGGCCCAGGCTTTTTCGCGTCGTTTCTACGGAAACCGATTCAGGACGATGTTCCGCTCGACCTTGAATGGAAAGTGGTTCATGCCTGCCTTGAACGCCACTACGAACCGGGTATCACAGACCTTAGGCCAGGGCACCGTGGCATGGGACTCTACGAGGTTCTGCGTGCACTGCAGTTGCTGCGAGGCGCAATCGAAGTTCGTACAGGAAGAATCTTCGGGTATCGCACTTTCATGGAGGGCGACCTTAAATTCAAGATGGAGCCCGCCACATCGCTCACACGCCCCGGCATGCCCAAGCCGCAACTCCTCGACGTTGAGCGGCGCATCGTCACGGTCCCGACAAGGCATGAGCTGTTGGTGGGTTCGTCTATCCGAGTAATCGTTCCCCTGCATTGAAAGCATGAGCGCGCTTCGTCTAACAACAAGATTTCGTCGAGACGCATATGAGGGCGAAGCCAGCCTTCTGGTCTATGACGAGTATGACTTCACCGAATCGACGCTGAGCGAGGACGTTCGGAATATCTTCGACCGGCATCCGGCGACCGCAGACATTTACGTGCTTGCGCCATTCGTTGCGACGGATGAGATAGTTCGATTGATTGCGGGCGGCGTAGCAGTGGCGCGCGCCCGTCGCTACTTCGAAGGGATTGGAGGGAAGATTCGTCTTCTGTCTATCCGCGAGGAGCCTGCAGGAAAGTTTCAAGTTCTGGCGACACCGTTCGAATACAGCGACGAAGAGGCGACGCCGGGCGAGCCCGAAGTGCTCAACTCGAAACTGTCGAGCGGATGGTTGTTTGACCTGTTTCACCGCGGAGGGGGTTTGGTGGAGGCACCGCCCGGCGTGCATTTCGGGAAGCTGTCGGGCCGGCACTCCAACAAATTTTTGCGAGCAAGTGCGCCGCTTCTGACGTCAGAGGCGTGCGCCGTAGTCGCGTTCTTCGCCCTTGCTGCGACAACCGGAAAGGCACCTTCACGCATTCTTGTCGACACGGCCCCCATCATCGCCGTGGCGTTTGCGATGGCGCGCATGGCCATCACGCACGAACTGTGGGAGAAGCAGCCGCCCGTGAAGTCGTTCAGTTCTTACGGTGGGGTCGAGAACCTGCCGCGCACGCGGCCGACGGATTTGTTCCTCGTTTCTGCCTCGACCTCAGGTGGGCTGGCGCAACGGCTCACCGGCATCAAGGCCGGCGAGGACCGCATTGTCACGCTTTTCTATCTTGAGGCGGGCGCTACGGAGTACAACGGCATAATTGTCTGTAACCTGACCTATCGGAACGACGGTCTGTACGGCTATACGCCAATCAGCAACCATCAGGCGGCGAATTGCCCGTATTGCAATGCCGGGTATTTTCTTGCCCAACTCGAGGGCGACCAATTCCTGCTTGAAAAGCGGGCTGTGAGGCGACTGGCAGTTCGCAGTTCATCGCAACCGCCGGATGCGAGAAAGGCCATAGAGCGACTCGCCCGAACAGGCCGCCTGGATGTAACACGCTTCAGACCTTCCGTCTGGTCTGCGGGAACTGAAATCGACGGTGAGCGGCTCCTCGAAGCGGACAAGTTGCTCCGAACGGATTTTGTCCGCATGATGCGCAGATTTTCGCCTGCTCCTCTGGATTACGTCATGCTCGTCGGCATCTCCGATGACGGATTCGCGAAGCTGGTCGCGGAAGCGAGGCTGGAAGCCGTCGTCGGAGCCGCTACGGTGACTCGCTCCCTCGAGGGCCTGCCGAGCGTTTCAGGGGGAGGTGCGCTAGTCGTCTTCGGCTGTTTGAGCAATCACGCGCACGCTCGTGAAATCAACGCACGCATGCGTACGCTGGTCCCAGGCGGCGCTGTTGCCTACCTCTCGGCCATTACCGTTGCCCAGACTCGTCAAGCACTGGATGAACTCGAGATGTTCTTGAGCTACGGCGAAAGAGGCCGCGACACGTTCACCGTGCGTTCCGCGCTCAATTTCATGCTTCCAGTGCTTGCGCCGTCGGCAACCGCATGGGAGGACGAGTACAACCTACTGCAGCGCATGAGCGAAGAGAAAGCGCTGCCGGCAGAGCTAGATGCTCGATTGCAAGAACTCGATGCGTCGGCAACAAGTAAAGACGGATTGTTCTTCAGTGGCTGCAGACCTGCGTTGGCAATCGCCCGCGATTTCGTCTACTTGGATACAGAAGACCGTCGCGAGTGCATCTCGCAGGCTGACATATACGCTGTCGTGTCGAACATGCTTGCGTGCGTTCGTGCGGATAACCAAGGCTTGGGCGCGAAGAAGACGAATCCGTTGGGTAGCGCACTGGGTACGTCCAGTGTGTACGGTCACGTTCTGGTCTGTCCGTCCAACTTCGAGAACTACAACGATGCGGTTCTTCGCGCCGCTTTCCTACGTGCCGCGAGTCCGTCCGAACTTCTGTACTCGGTGGACGACGAGTGCAGTACCGCAGTGTTCAACGTTATCGACGCTGAGCTTGAAGCGTGGGGCGAAGGCGGCGGTGGAGCTCTTCCGGAATTCATGTTGGCGCTGGCCACACGCAGGATGCGCCTGGCCGACAGGCACCTCCAAGAATTGAGCGCTCGATTCACGGACAAAGCATTACCGTCGTACCTTCGCGACTTGGCTGGAGTCATTGAGAACTTGCAGGACTTCGCCTAGGCAGGCGGCGGCACAGAGCAACTTCCCGGGCTGGGGCGTGGCGTCAGGACGTCGCGTACGCAAGGGCACGACCACCGAAGACGCGCCCGTCGATGCTGTGTCAAGCTGAATTCGAGACTTTTCGGCAGCTGCGTACAGTTGGGGCCGCAAACATCTGCTGATTGGCAGTCGGTCTGTGTTTAAAGATACACCCGGGCAACCGATGAATTGCCATTTCTTTCCGCAGCCGCCGGAGCTCGCTCCCGTAATGGTGACCAAATTTCTCATCGGCGGTCGCTTGCAAATCCGAGAAGTCTCGTTCAGGATTGCTGGACGGTTCGACTAAACAGCGGAGTTGCAGCATGAGCGATGATGAAGCCACTGTGTCGGAAAAATGGCAGCTGAAGGGAGCTGAAATCGACGTGCAGGCCGTCCTCGAGGCGCTTCGCGAGGCCTATCCGGACGTTCATCTCGAGGCTGAGCCTGCCGAGGATGAGGACGAGGAAGCGCTGGTCTCACGCAAGCCTCTCCGTGACATCAATGTGGTGGACATCATCATCACAGCCGTTATCACGAAAGCTGCCCAGGAAACCCTACTCTTTGCGTACAACAAGCTGAAGGAGCTTGCGCGAGACAGGTCGATAGAGGTCGAGCAGAAAACCGACGAAGAGGAAGGCTAGAAGGGTAGCCTGGGTAGACGACTCCCCACGGATTCATAGGCACGTTGGCGGGCTCGTCTTCGATTGAACGACGACTCAGGGAGCGAGCGCGTCAACGCGCGGCACGCTATGGCATACAAACCGTCGCCGCTCGTCGCCAGAGTCTCGCTTCGGTCCGCTGCAGGAGACGGCTTCTATTCGCCGCATTCGCAGTATCTTGGCTTCAATAAGGAGCGCATCCGTCCTTGGGCGCAGAACGCGAAGGATGGATTGCAAGACCAACCTTCTGATGTGCGAGAAGTTGAATCCGTCATCCAGCACGAGCTCGCTCACTGGATTCAAGGCCATGGAACCAGTATCGGCGCGTTTCTCGCAAGACTGCGCGGCCGACAACTGGACCTGTTCAAGCGTTTTCCTCGAGCCGCTGGTGCCGAGCTGATACAGCAACTTTTCAGTCGACGCTTTGCGAGCGTTTCTGCGCTGCCTCTCATCAGGACGTCCAAGTCTGTGCTAGCGGAAGAGCCGGAATACAGCCGGCAAGAGGTCTTCCTAGGCTTTAGAAGCCAATGGTGGAATCTGCAGCTCGGACAATCTGTATTTGAGCAGCCCGACGAAGTTGTGAAGAAACGGCTGCGCACTGGCGAAGCTCTCAGAGTGGCATTCAGTGACTCTCCCGTTGATGAGTGGCGGCAGTCTGTGCCAATTAGCTCCGACGATGAAGAAGCGACGCTCCGAAAAATCATGTCCCAGAAAATCAAGACCAACGACTTGCTTGAAGGATTCGCATCCGCCAACCAGCTTCTTTATTACGGCCTTTACCAGAAGATTGACCAAGGCGATTGGCTGCAGCAGCGCATCAGCCAGACCATCCAGTCAATCTCCACCACACACTACGGAGCTGGGATTAGGCATTTAGCTTCCGTGTCCTCATCTGCGAAGCGCGACATGATTCGCGGCATGGCTGTCTTTTGCGCAATCGCCGATTTATCGCTACATCCGTCCTTCGAAGAAATCCATGATGCAGCTTTAAGCGGAGGGCCTATTGCCAACGCTTTTGAGCGAGTGTATCCGCCGTCGCGGTTCGTTGTGCTCTGTGAAGCGGCCGATGGTCTTCCGCAGCTATCCGTTAATGCGAAGCACGAAGAGATTGGAGAGTTTCAAGCGGAGGTGCTGCGTCGTGCCGGGATGACCATCGCGAACGAACAGTTCCAAGCCTGCGACGGCCTGCCGTCCATTCACGACCTGACATACAAGGGCGAGATTCTGGCCAAATACACTTTGGCCGACGTGGAGAGGACGTGGCAAAACAACGCAATGGAGTTGCGCAAATCACTGCCAGCGTTGTTCGTTTTACCTTCTCCGCAATACCTTCTCGACCGCGGTTGGCTTACTGAACTGCGCAACGACAGAGACAGAAGTTCCATCGTCCTTCCGCCGTTGTGGTCCGATGAAGAAAAGCACATCTACTTCCATCTGAATCATGCGGCGTCCCACTGCCTAATCTTCTGGTCGCTCGTCGCAAACATTACGCACAGTATATTGTGCGGCCACAAACGTGTGGACCTTTCTGCGTTTCCGGAGGATGTCCAGGAGAGCGGAATCATGGATGACGCTCGCTCCGCAATTTTCAGGCACTGCGGTTTCGACACCGCTCCCTCAGCGGCGTGACGCGCACTTCACGGGCGACTTTTCCACATAGGTCATTTTGCAGAGTGGTGGTGCCTCGTGCGAGAGCCCCGCGTGTAGCGCATTGGTGACATCGATAGCACGGGTACACGGAGATGTTGCTGGGAATCATGGCAGCTTTCGACGCAACGCACGACTTGCCAGGTCGTCAATGTGCCGAAACGCGCTTGAGACCACCTCGATATCATATGGGGCCAAACGGTGTTCCTCGAAGTCTCCGCGCCAGTGGCTGACCACTTGCCAGACGTTTGCTATCAGCTCTTTATCTCACAATCTACTCATCTAGTCGATTCAACGAACGATTTCTTCCGCGAGGAGGACTCTCATTTGCCACCAAGGCCCAACGTCTGCTAACGATGAGTAGCCCGTGAGAGGTCTGAGCGAAAGGAGCGCTCGCCGCGTCTCTACGCTCCAGGTTGCTTCGACCTTGCCAGTATCTGCGTTCGCGCCGGGCTGTTCGGTCAAACACGTTCCAGAGGCGATTAAACGTTCCTTTTTTGTCGGCAGGTACGTCCAAATCCGCATCTAAGCCCGGGAGCAAGTCGCATCGCCAGATATCGCGGAGAACGTCCGACCATTGGAAGACCTCCCCATTTCCTTCTCTGTATCCGTTAAGGAACAACGCCAAGCGGCTCCACAAGTATGCCTCGGAGTCTGACCATCCCGGCGTGGGAGCATTCGCTCGACTGGCTGCGTAACGCGCCATGTTCAAAAGCCTTCTATTGACGCCCCTGACCGTAACGCTTGGTTCCCGCCTCCATCGAGTTAGATAGGGAACAAGCCATTCAAGGATGACTAAAGCTGAATTCAACTGCTCCGAATGTTGACGCATGTTTCTGGGGATTCCGACCCACATGTCTTGCTCACCTGGGAAGGATGCCCAATCGAATCGGTGCGCCCCCAATCGCTGCAGCTCCACGGGAACTGGTGCGTCAGACGAGCTTGCCAAATCTTCAAACTGCTCTAGAGCTTGTGCCCAGCGCAGAAAATCACCTCCGTCTTTGAATAACCGCGGACCCTTGGGCTCCTCCGGCGGTGCGTCGACGGCTTCTGCGGGAGGGTCCATGAACATGACCTGCAGGGCATTGCTTGTGGGCTCAAAGTACGTCATCGAGCAGGCATGCTCCGCCGGATAAACGATTGATGGAGTCGCTGCACTACCATGCTGCCACTTTACTGCTGCTAACTTGCAAGCTTGGGATAACCCCTTCTTCAAAACGGCGTTGTCTTTGTCGCTCAGCGCCCCCTTCGCTTCTACGCAAGCCCAGAGTCCGTTGGCGAACTTAACCAGAAAGTCTGGGTTTTCTTCCTCCCACAGAACTCCCGACATAAAATTTGCCGCATTACTGGCCAGTACACCGTAGTGCCAGAACTCTACGATACTGCCAAAGCCGCGAGCTTGGCCCCACAGCCGCGTAGCGACTCGCGCATACAGCATCCCCAGTGCAAAAGAGTCCGTCGTTTTAGCGGTCTTTTCGAGTATCGGCGCGAACGGTCGAAGTACCCAATCGCCGAGAGGTGGCTGAGACTGCTTTAAAAGCGTGAGTGTCAAATTCAGCTGAGTTCGGAGGTGCTTCTGAAGCGCGCTTTGCTCAGCAGCAGAAAGGCTGGGCATTGGAGGAATGTTTCTACCGTATCCACAATCCAAAGCGTCAGCTAATAGTTGCGGCTTGCTAAGAGATGGGCTAGGCAATGGCAAAGTCGGCGGAGCGGCTGGTCCAAACTGAGCACGGAAATCGGCCGGCTTCAGCGTGAAATCCAATGCAGCTTTTTTTGCTTTGGGGACGATAAATTCGACGACATTCGGCATAAATCGGTCGATTCAATTTTTAACTGCGAAGGTGGAGGGCGCCCAATACATAAAGGGATACATTAGAAAGGAAGCCCTACGACGAGCGGGTGACATTGTGCATCTTCTTCGCAATTTTTTAAACACTCGCTGAAGTCACCATCAACTACGCATCACGAGCGAGGCTCGAGTGCGAGGCTGTTCGGTCAATTACCGCGGAGCGATGTGCGGAGTCGGAGGCCTTCCGGCGCCCGTGTTTCGCGGCGACGAAGTTCCTCATAGTCGAGGTCGCCGAGACGGTCACTCACCTTTTCGACAAGCTTTCCGGCGTGCTCGCGACTAGCCGCTGCGTAGTCTCTAGCTTTGTTGGATGCTGCTTGTGTAACGTCACTCAGCGCGGCGGGAATTTCCACACGCTCGGCGAGCGCAGCCGCTTTTGCCTTAGCCTCCGACAACGAATCCTTCAGTCCGCTGCCCAGTGCTGCAATCTTGTTCCCAAATAAGGCCATGATTCCTCGGTGTCCATCTTATTGTTGGCATCGAGGATTACGGCAGGAGTGGCCATAAACTTTAGGCGAAGCAAGCGCTACCGTCAGGCCGCTGCGATATCCCGATAGCGGTCGTCTCTAAGTCATCCCGAGGTGGCTGAGGATGCAGGTCTGACACCCGCGCTATCAAGCCGAAGTCGCCTTCGCCAGTGTGCCTGCAGCAACTGTTGGCAATAGGGTTGGCCTTCAACTGGTCCTTCAATGACCCGGTTAGCCCGTCGGACCCGCACGGTGCCCCAGCGTCAATAGCTCCGGCGCCTGCTGCGCCAGGCCGTGGGCTCAGTTGACCGCAAACCTTCTTGACGGTGTCAGGCTACTACTTCAGCCGGACTTCTAAAGGCTGCGACGATATTCACTGAAATCAACGTGACGGTTGCGCGAATGGATTGATTGGCTGAACCTTCTTTCGGTCCTTTACCCGCTCGAGCATCTGAACCTTCGCCCAATCTGCCGTCATTGCTTCCAGCTCGCGCACGACGTTTGATTCCAGTGCCTGCAGTCCCGCGTCACCTTGAAAATTCGATTTGAATGCGTGGAGGAGACGATGCTGAAGGAGGCGGGTTACGCCCTCGATTCGCTCTCGCGTGTCCGAATCGGTGAACATCGTCGACTGCGGTGAAAACGGGTCGTAGTAAAGCAGATGAGAATACTCGCTGTTCACGGCAACCTTGGGCTCATCACTGACCAGCAATGCGCCAAGCAGTTGAACCGAGCCCTTCATGCCCTTTGGCGTTTTGAAAACCCATAGGCGCTTGGGCAACCGCTGCTTGAGTTCACCAATCTTGGGGCTGTTGAAAGCAAAGTAGCCGACGCGACTACTTTTCAAGTCTTGCTCGAGTTTTTGCCAGTAGTAGAAAATATCCATTCCTTGCCCGTCCACCCTCGTCGGTTGTAGTCATATGCGACGACGTAATGGTACCAACAGCGTGCTGCGAGCCCGACGAGGAGATTTCAGATTCGTCACGCATACCCGAGATTAGCGTGCAGACCGTGCCCGGCGACTCGCTGGGTGGGGCGGCTCTCACTGTCTGACAGACACGGCCGGAATGTTTCAACGTGACCAACAGAAGCTTTGTCGTGTGTCGCAATCAATCACACACGTCGCCGCCGCGACTCGACATCCTAGAAAGGAGAAATCCGGAATTGTTCCATGTAAACATAAAGTTAGGCCCTCGGTAGTGTCGGAGCTGCGCTTGGCACAGAACGTGGATATGGTTAAGCGAGCGAAAATTCGAACCGCTCAATCAAAATCCGTCCCTTGCCCCACACTACTTTTAGGGTGAATCGAAATGAGCACACTGACTATTGTTGACCTGCATCACGAGGAAGAACTGTCTCGTACTGAGATGGCCCGCGTTGTCGGTGGGCATGATGTGGAAAAAGAAAAAGCGCTCGTTGAACTCTACGGCGTTATCAACTCGATGAACACTTTGGAGAACACGCCCGACCCGGCTCCCGGTCACGTGTCGATGAAACTGTAACTATCGAGCCTCGAGAAGGCATGGGCCTATTTCTTCGAGGAAATGCGTCCCGCGTGGCGTAGCGTCTGCACCGCTACGTCACGTGGCGCTCGCACGCGAAGTTGCACGGCGAAGGCATGAACCCGGGGAAAAACATGAAATCGGCAAATTTAGGAGCCGATGGCCTTTGTGGCTAGTCCTCAAACGGGTTGCTAGCGTCTTTCGTTTCGGTACTGAGGTTGTACTCCGCGCGCGCAGCTTTGAGCACGCGCTCGATGTCACGCTCGAAGCCGACTGCGTTCCCGAAGTTGGTCATGTTCCAGTTGCAGCCTGTTTTATCCGGCTCTTGCAACAGGGGCCGCGGCACACGAATCTTCACTCCATCCTCGACGACTTCTTGCAGTCGATGAATTCGACGGTCGACCTCTTGCTGAAGCCGCGAAGCATTAAGCGTCTTGCGTATCACCCGAGTCTCCTGTCGAGAATCTAAGCCAGTCTAGCGCATTGGGGGTGTTCCGCGACCCAGGGTCGATATGCGGCTTGCCTTCAGAAATCGCTCGATTAGTGGGTCAGGGAGCATCGCCAAATCAAAGCGCGGGAATTACGGTGTCGAGGCTGCCAATGGCTCGACCTTGATGCGCTGGCACCGATACCAACACCTTCGTTCGCCCGATGCGTCGTTACGCTGCAAGCCGGTGCTCATAGTACGGCCTGTCTCTATCATCAAGAATCGCATACATTGCCTTCAAATCCGAAGCTTCTGGGTTCAACCACGCGTCGATGTTTTCAGTCTTGATTGGCACAATGCACCTGTCGTGGCCGGCAGCCTCGACTTCTGGCGGCGGCTCATCAGTGATGGCAGCGAACGATAGCAGGTCGGGTTGCCCTGGCGCGGTCCATCTCGACCAGAGGCAAGCAACGTGCATCAGTTGGCCGTTGTTCGGACGAAACTCGAGGACGACATTCTCGTCTTTCTCATGAGTCTCCAGCAACGTGCCTTCCATCTTTGCTTTGCTGACGTTCTCGTAGAAGACATCAACAAGTATCACGCCATGCGTGTAGCCGAAACACGGCTTCCAGAATCCTTCGAGGTTGTCGCGTCGTGCGTTGTAGGTGCCTGGATACTTCACGTCGTAGTTCGCCGGTTTGCCAGCAATTCGGCACTGGTAACGCATCGGCTTGACCACGTACTTGCCGTTCACCATGACAAGCACAGGTGCGTAGGTTCCAGGAAAAATTCGTGAGTCGCGTGGCTTCGCCTCGGTTCGGTTGATGTCCTCGAGGCGGCGCAGCGACGTGTCAATTTTGTCTGCCGCGATGCGCTTACTCTCCGTTGCGGCCTTGGTCACCTTGGTCTGCAGCGTTCGCTCAGCGTCCGCGAGGCGGGTCCGTTGTTTGAAAAGCTCCTGCTCAAGCTTGGTCGTTTGCTCCGCGTTGAACCGGTCGATAGACGCTTTGATTTGTCGCTCTTCATCTGTTTGCGGGTCGCGAAAACTGTCGTCGACCGCCTTCGGAATCTTTGCTCTGCTGCCCTCGGCTCGTTCGAAGTAGAGTCGCGCAAATTCTTCGATGTCCATGTGCGCGCCGAAGGTCTTCACGTACTTGCGATAGTCCGCTTGAATTTGGGCCGAATAACACATGCGTGGTCTTCCTTGGTTGATTAGCTGGCTGGCCAGCTCAGAGCGATTCCTTGCACAGCTTCATCATCTTCTGGACCACCGTGCTTGCTCGATTGAGCGTCATCTCGCGGGTGAACAGTGCCGGCACGTCGCACTGCCGAACCGCGATGCCGGCGTCCTGCAACTCGCGCTTTGCAATCTTCAGCGCAAGCTGCCCGAGGAGCACTCGGTCGAGCCAGTCCATCGCCGCGGCGTTTCGCGCGAGCCAAATGCGACAGCTCTCGACAAGATGGTCGATTCGCCACTCATACGTCAGCGTGTGTGACGCAGCGACTGTTGCGACCAAAAAGCATAGAAGGTCGGCGCGCGCGCCTGGAAGGTCATCAATATCGAGTTTTTCCATTGTTTCGTTCGAGGCTTTGGTTCATCTGAATACAGTTGCAGACGACGCGGCGAGATTCAACCGTATCGCGCCTGCCCCGTCGTCTGCGCTGCTGCATCGCACACCTGTTCCGACGCATGAGCCGTCGCAACTCTTGCAGTAGTGTCGGTCGCGCACGCTGCCGTCGACTGCCCAGCGATTGAAATCGTCAACAGGTTTCATGCCGACCGTTCGGCCAGCCTGCTGCGCGAAAAAGGTCGGCTCTCCGGCCTTGCCACGTGCGACGGCCTCGTCAATGGTCGCATCACCGAAGGCGTCACGCAGCTTCGACACGAAATCCGCAATTTCCGGCATCGGGTGCTTTCGCACAAGCATATCCAAACGCGTCTGCTCTGACGACCAAAAAGGGGCAATTCACTGCTTCGGATTTTGAGTTACGATACTGTATAAATATACAGTGCTTTCGCGAAATGGCTGCCTTGCCCCAACACATCGAGTCGATTCATCCGAGCCTCTGGCGCGGGTCTCAGCTCGCCCGTGCGTACGGCAAGACGGTCGATACGGGGTATGCGGCTTTAAGCGCCGAGCTGCCTGGCGGCGGCTGGCCACTTGGAGCGTTGGTGGAGTTGCTCGTCCAGCAGCCAGGGATAGGCGAGATGCGGTTGTTGAGGCCAGCGCTCTCCGAATTGAGCGCACGACCAGTGGTGCTTTTGCAGGCACCGCACGTTCCTAACGCGTTGGCGTTCTCGTTTCTCGGGCTGCCAATGAACAGGTTGATGAGACTGCGAGCGCCGAAGACTGCGGACGCGCTCTGGTGCGCCGAGCGCGTGCTTCAGGCCAAAACCTGCGGCGCCCTCGTGTTCTGGCAGCAGCACATCCGGGCTGAGGCACTGAGACGGCTTCACCTTGCGGCGCAGGCAACGGAAACCTTGCTGGTGCTAATCCGACCACTGGCCAGCGCCCAAGACGCATCGCCGGCGACGCTCCGGCTGGGAGTCAGACCGGCTGACGGCGGCCTCGTCGTCGATGTTGTAAAGCGACGAGGCCCGACACGAACCGAAACATTGTCCGTCGCCCTGCAACCGTCACCGATTCTGCTCAGCCCTTATGGCCGTGTTCGTCGCCATCTTCCTGCCCCGGCTTTCGCTGGAAGTGTTCCGTCCGCGGTGGTCACCGCCGACTGAGCACGGGTGCGTCGTGCTGGAGCGCGACAAGGTGATTGTGATGGACTCAGCAGCGCGAGAAGCTGGGGTGCTCCCAGGAATGAAGCGAGGCGGAGTGACCACGCTCTCGCCTGACGCGGCGGTCTACGACAGAAGTGTAGAACGCGAGCGGGAGATGCAGCGCGAAGTCGCTTTCGGCTTATTGCGCTTCTCGCCGCAGGTTGCCGTTTGCGACGAAGAAACTATCGTAGTCGACGTGACGGCGAGCCTGCGTCTGTTTGGCGGCATCCGCAGTATCTGTTCGCAGCTGCGAAACGTCGTCAAGTCGATAGGCGTGACGGCTCGCATGAGCGTTGCACCAACAGGACAAGGTGCATGGCTGCTTGCAAAGCGTGGCCGATGCCGCGTGCTCAAGATGCGCACGCTCGAACGAAATCTCGATGCGCTTCCTTTCATGGTCGTGCAAGAGGTCCGCGCGTTTGCGGATTGGTTTCAAGGTCTCGGTTGCCGAGCATTGAGTGACATCCGGCGCCTTCCGCGCGCAGGGCTAAAGAAGAGGTGCGGTGTGGATTTGCTTGATTCTCTCGACCGCGCCTACGGTCTTTCGCCAGAGCTGTATCAGTGGCTCGATGTGCCTCCAACCTTCAGCGCCCGAACCGAACTGCCCGACCGCGTCGAACACGCCGAAGCCGTGCTTTTCTCCGCGCGACGTCTCATCGTGCAGCTTTGTGGCTGGTTGAGCGCGCAGCAACTCGCGCTGACACACGCCACTGTATCCCTCGAGCACGAACGCGGCCGACAAGCCGTTGAGCCCACCACTCTTGAAATCGCTCTTGCTGAGCCGACCTGGCATGAAGAGCATCTCGTGCGCTTGCTCAAGGAGCGGCTCGGACGCACTGAACTGCCGGCTGCTGTGCTTGCCGTTCGACTGACGGCCTCCAAAGTAGAGCCGGCCGAGCCGCCGAGCGACTCACTGTTTCCTGACCCAGGCGGGTCTTCCGAAGACCACAACCGCCTCATCGAACTCCTCGTTGCAAGACTCGGTGCCGAGAACGTGTTGCGGCCGGCGCCGACTTCTGACCATAGGCCCGAACACGCGAATCGATGGGTGCCGGTTCAGGACGAGACGAAGCCGACCGTCCCGCCGGTAGGACTGCCGCGGCCGACCTGGTTGCTCGACGAACCGGTTCGCCTCATGGTGAAGAATCATCGACCGTTCTACGGTTCACCGCTCAAGCTTGTTTCCACAGGCGAGCGCATTGAAGCAGGATGGCACGACCGCGAACTGGTTACCCGCGACTATTACGTCGCCGAAGCGGCCGACAAGAGTTGCTACTGGATTTACCGCGAGCGACCAAGCGTGACGTCGGACGAAACGCGCTGGTTCCTCCACGGTCTGTTTGGGTAAGCAGGTGTCGTCGTGGACTTCCCATCGTTGGCGTTGCCTGACTACGCGGAGCTATTCGCGTTCACTAATTTTTCCTTTCTCCGTGGTGCGTCCCATGGCGAGGAACTGGTGTTGCGTGCTTCGCAGCTTGGCTACTCCGGGCTCGCCGTCACCGATGAGTGTTCGCTCGCCGGCGTAGTCCGTGCTCATGTCCAGGCGAAGGAGGAAAAGCTTCCGCTCGTCATCGGGTCATTCTTTCAGCTTGTGAACGCAGACAAGAGTCCAGCGTTCGGTCTCATCCTGCTTGCCCAGAATCGCAACGGCTACGGCAATCTTTCCGAGCTCATCACGTTAGGGCGCATGCGCGCAGCCAAGGGCGAGTACCTTCTGACGCCGCATGACATCTCAAGGCCCGAGAGAGAATATGCGCACTTGAGAGGCATGCCGGACTGCCTCGCTATCCTGGTGCCCGACTTCCCTGCAAAAGAAGACGCGCTCGCTGTGCAACTCGAGTGGATGAACGACGTTTTTGCTGAACGCGCCTGGGTAGGGCTCACGCTTCACCAGCGCGCGATGGACGACATTCATCGCGGTGCCGTTGAGTTCGTGGCGGACCAATACCGGGTGCCCGTCGTAGCGACAGGAAACGTCGTCATGCACGTTCGCTCAAGGAAGCCACTGCAGGATACGATGACGGCAATCCGAATGGGGAAGCCCGTCGCAGATTGCGGCTACGACCTTGCGCCGAACGCCGAGGGCCACCTGCGGTCGCGACTGCGTCTGGCGAACCTCTATCCACCGCATACCCTGTCGGAGACGCTCAACATCCTTGAGCGATGCAACTTTTCCCTGGACGAACTTCGATACGAGTATCCGAATGAGCTCGTGCCAGAAGGCTTCACGCATGAAGCTTACCTACGGCAGGAAACCTATATCGGTGCACATCGTCGATTTCCGGCTGGCATTCCGCACGCGGTTCAAGAGCAAATCGAGCATGAGCTACAGCTTATTCGGGAGCTCCAGTATGAGGCCTACTTCCTGACGGTCTACGACATTGTCCGTTTTGCGCGTAGTCAGCACATCCTGTGTCAAGGCCGCGGGTCAGCTGCGAATAGTGCGGTCTGTTATTGCCTTGGCGTAACCGAGGTCGACCCGTCGCGCGGCAACATGCTGTTCGAGCGATTTATCTCGAAAGAGCGCGGTGAACCGCCGGACATCGACGTGGATTTCGAGCATCAGCGGCGTGAAGAGGTCATCCAGTACATCTATCGGAAGTACGGGCGGGACCGAGCGGCGATTGCAGCAGCTGTTTCGACGTATCGTCCGCGCGGCGCGCTTCGCGAAACTGGCAAGGCGCTCGGCATCGACCCGCAAATCGTCGATAAAGTCGCCAAGTCACATCAGTGGTTCGACCATTCGCAGGACCTGCTTCGACGGTTCGCGGAGTCTGGCTTGGACCCCGAGAATCCGCTCATCGGTTTGTGGGCGTCGTTAGCAGCGCAAATCCTCAATTTTCCGCGCCACCTGTCGCAACACTCTGGTGGCTTCGTCATCAGTCGCGGAAAGCTCACGCGTCTTGTACCCGTCGAGAATGCGGCGATGGCGGACAGGTCGGCGATTCAATGGGACAAGGATGACCTGGAGGCACTTGGTCTTCTGAAGATTGACGTGCTCGCGCTGGGCATGCTGTCAGCGATTCGCCGCACCCTTGACATCATCTCAGAGCAACGCGGCGAACGCTTCGAGATGCAGGACATCCCGTCTGAGGACGACGCCACATACGAGATGATTTCTCGCGCAGACACGATGGGCGTTTTCCAGATTGAGTCGCGCGCGCAGATGAGCATGCTCCCCCGCATGAAGCCACGGGAGTTCTACGACCTCGTCATCGAAGTGGCCATCGTGAGACCAGGCCCAATCCAGGGCGGCGCAGTGCATCCATATTTGCGACGCCGCCAAGGAATCGAACCTGTCACATACCCAAGCGACGCGTTAAAGGTCGCCCTCGGTCGAACACTCGGAGTGCCCATCTTTCAAGAGCAGGTCATGCAAGTCGCCATCCTGGCTGCTGGCTTTACTCCGGGCGAAGCGGACCAACTGCGCCGAGCGATGGCAGCGTGGAAACGCAAGGGTGGCCTCGACCGCTACTACGACCGCATCGTCAACGGCATGATGGACCGAGGGTACGAGCGCGATTTTGCTGAGTCAATCTTTCAGCAGATTCATGGCTTCGGTGAGTATGGCTTCCCTGAGAGTCATGCAGCGTCTTTCGCGTTGCTCGTCTATGCGAGCAGTTGGTTGAAATGCCACGAGCCGGAGGCATTTCTCGCCGCGATGCTGAACAGCATGCCGCTTGGTTTTTACTCGGCTTCGCAGCTCATCCAGGATGCGCAACGACACGGTGTAAAGGTCCTTCCGGCAGACGTCACAATTTGCGGCTGGGACTCATTTCTCGAGTGCCAAGATGCCCGAGCGAAGCCAGCAGTTAGACTCGGTCTGTCTCTGCTAAAGGGAATGAAGGATGGCGCCGCCGAACGCATCGAAGCCGCAAGAGCAGTTCAGGTGTTCTCAAGCGTCAGTGATTTGGCAAAACGCGCTCAACTGGACAGGAAAGACCTCCAGGTTCTTGCGGCCGCGAATGCGCTTTCATCACTGGCCGGCAATCGCCGCGAAGCGCTCTGGCAGTCGGTCGCCGCTGTGCCAGACCGCGACCTTCTCTTCGATGCGCGCGTAGATGATGGAACGCCCGCGCTCGGCGCACCGTCCGAAGCGGAAGACATCATTGCTGACTTCAACTCCATGAGTCTTACGCTCGGCCGCCACCCGCTTTCGCTCTTGCGGCCAATCCTTCTTGAGCAACGTCTTATGCCTGCGTCAACGCTTATGACCTATCCGAATGGCAGGCTCGCTCGCGGATGCGGACTCGTGACTGTGCGTCAACGGCCAGGTACTGCAAAGGGCGTTATGTTCGTGACTATCGAAGACGAGACAGGAAATGTGAACGTAATCGTTTGGCCTTCACTTCTTGAGAAGTTTCGGCGTGAAGCGCTTGGTGCGGCGCTACTTGCGGTGTACGGGACGTGGCAGTGCGAAGGCGAAGTACGAAATCTAGTTGCGCAGAGACTCGTCGACATGTCTCACTTGCTCGGCGGGCTCACTACGGTGAGCCGCAATTTCTGCTGATACATATTGGCGTAATCAAGCGGTTTATGGCAACTGGGCAACGCCCGACTGCGCCCAGCTGCGCCTCTTCCTAAATTTTTGAGCTGCCGAGCAAGATTGTGCTAGCAAGCTCCCGCGCGCGCTAAGTGCGCCGGCGCAATCGACGAAAGTCGGTCAAACTTGCTTTGTATATCTCAGACATCACCTTGCTGCGGAAAGTCATCAGCTTTACCTTTTGGCATGGGAAAATAGCACTACTGGTGGGATGGAGAAGGCGGGGTTAACATGTTGACGAATGAGGGCGCTGATGACGCCGAAATCATCATTCGACCTGCCGCGGGTGGGGTCTGGCGTGTAGAGGTTCCTCGTAAAGGCGGCGTCTTTGTCAGGGAAGCAAACGACCAGGACGAAGCGTTGTCGCTTGCACGACAATTAAGCCCGAAGGCTCAAATTCGTCTCCTGCCTGCGGAAGAGTCCTCAGAAACGCTGCATGATGAGTTGCCCCTCCCGAACAAGCGACGAGGAACTGATGATTTTGCCTAGAAGAACCGCATGAAAGGTTTTCTATGGCATCAGGCTCGCATCATGCTGAATGTGGTTAGCTCTCATTCTCGAAGGCTGACCATGAAAATAACTATTACAGCCCACACTGCCGCGGAGAGTGGGGACAAAGAGTCGCACCGTTTCCACTTTCTCGTAGAGGACGACGGTACCGAGGCTCGAACGGACTCCATCACTCTGCGCACTGCTCGCGTGTTCGTCCGCGAACTAGCCAACCACACGGGGCTGGACGCGATGATGCGGAGAATTGTCGCGACATCAGAGAGTGAATACGGAACCCTGATTGGCGCTCGCTTCGAAGGCCGTTAGCCGACTCTTGCCGGTTCGCTTGGTCGAGGACCTGTGCTTGAAACTGCTGCACGGGATGCTAGCGCGGCTACACCACGTTTTTCCCCAGAAAAAGGCGCTGTTCCAGGCGGAGGTCCGCGCTGGTGGAAATCGCCGGCTCGAATCCCGTGCGCCAGAAGAACCGCTTTCCCGACTGGTTCGTTCTCGACATTTCGACCATGAGAGTATGGTAGCCGGCTTTTGCGGCATTCGACTCCAGTCCCGCCAACACAGCTCTTCCGATGCCAGCGTTTGGCATTCGACTATATATGCAGACGAGCTCAGCGACATCGAAATCGAGGCGCCTGTACGCCCCACAACCAATAGCCTCACCCTTCACGGTTCGAGCAATAAGGAAACGCCCTCGGGCGGAGCTTATTTCACTTTGCGAGAAGCGTGACTTTGCGCTGGCGCCCAAATAGAGGGCTTGCATTGCCGCCATCTCGTCGAGTAGCACACGCCCGTCGTAGGACCATATGCCTTCTCGTTGAACGAGCACAGTTAGGGAAGCAGATGTCATGCGAATGTCCAGTGGCGGTTGTTCCCGTCAATCAGCAAGAAGAGAGCCACAGACACCTGTCAGTGGGAGATTCTAGGTTTCTCTTTTTCGGACGGCACCTGACGTGGCTCCGAGTGCAATGCCAGCACAAGTGCCGAATCCAAGGATTTGCTTTTTAGACTTTCGGTCAAATACACCGGCCTTGGTCGGAAAGTATGGAAATGATTTTTAAAACTCGTGTGGGCGAGGGTTTGCGTGCAACAATGAACACACGGAGCCGGCATCCAGGTCGAGAGCGTAGAAATCGTGCGAACACTAAGGGCGCGCACGACGTTGCAAGTCATTCGCACTAGCGATATCGGCGGCTGGCGTATCAAATCTCCTCGCAATGCCCGGGGGCATCGGCTGCCGTCACTAGCCCGAAACTTATCGCGTTGAAACGTGCCCGGCGGCTACAGTCTTCCGAACATACTCGCGTCCGTCTGGTAGCGCAGTAAGTCAGGTGAGCAGCGACAGGGGCTATGGCGCTTTTCCAAGGAAGATGCGACTACGGGCCTGGGCCGCGAAAGAAATTCCGTCCTTCCATCCGAATAGGCCGAATCACTGGCAGACCCGTCGAACATCGCGACGGCGTAGGGCGCTTTTTGAGGGCGCACAATGGCCACAAAAAATCAGCAAGTCTTCCCGTGCGTCGTTGTCCGCAAAGAGAGCGACGGCGTCTGGAGCATCGCGTTGCCTCACGCCGAACGGCCAGCCGACCATTTCATCACCTTCGCGAAGGATGAGGAAGAGGCCGTATGGCTCGCGGCCCGGCTGCGCCAAGGGATGGAAGTACAACTCGTTGATTAAGACGCGTTTCGCCTCGGCGGGACGTGTTGCATGCTACTCGTCGTGGCGCGCTTGTGCCCTCTTTTGACACTCGATACCACGCCATCTGCTACTGCAAACTCGAGGACCAGGCGGTGCCGCGGCCGCTTCGATAGGAACGTCAGTGGCCACTCTGCAAGAATCTGAATCCAACCCCCGCAGCAAAGGTACGGTAGTTGCTGTCCAGCGTTCGTCATCTACTCAAGGAGCAAACTATGGCTGGCGATACTGCATACAAACCAGGCGAGCGCGTGAAAGTATCCGGTATCTATTCTGTCGTCCATGACGATGGCAAAGATACGTTCGAGGTGACCTGCGTAGAGGGCGAACACTTCCCACCGACCCGCAGCGGCAAGGGAGCGCATTTCGAGTTGAAGTACGCCGCGACTCACTCGCACAAGCACGACGAGCTGAAGGGCACGGAAGCTCGCAGCTAGCTCGACAAAGGGCTTCGGCGCCTCTCCGTTTGACCGCATGCAGTGACGGTCCAAGGCCCAGTTCTATATCGAAGTCAGCACAACCACCAACTGTTAAGGCACGTAGTGTCTTGGGAGCACGTATGTCTGGCCATGTTTACAAACTTATCGAAATCACTGGCTCCTCACCCGAGTCATCCGATAAAGCAGTCGAGGTTGCGCTTCAGAAAGCATCGGAGACCGTGAAGAACATCGAGTGGTTTCAGGTGACGGAAACCCGAGGTCATATGGAAGGCGGCAGGATTGCACATTGGCAGGTAACCCTGAAAGCAGGGTTTCGCGTGGACGACTGAAGTGCCGTTGTAGATTTGAAGCGACCAGCTGAATCAAGTCTACGGCAGTCGCTTCATCGCTCGGGTCAGCAACTGTTTTGTCGACCAGTATTCGGCCCATGGGTCGCCAGATTGGAAGCTCAGATACTCGCGTGCCGTTTGCACAGTCCACTGAGCGCCGCTCTTGAGGTCAGCAAGTTGTTCCCAAGCAACTGGCATCGAGACCCCCATACCTGGTCGAGCGCGAGCAGAGAAGGCTGCAGCAGTTGTCTGCCCCTTCCCGTTGCGCAAGTAGTCGACATAGATTCTTCCAAGCCGATTCGACGGTCCAGAAATCGCAGAGAAGCGTTTGGGAATCGTCTTCGCGAGATGCACAACGAATGTCTTTGAGAATGCCTTGACTGTCGTATAGTCCAACCGCGCAGCAAGCGGCACGACCACATGTAGGCCCTTACCGCCGCTTGTTTTCAACCACGCGCGCAAGCCCAACTCCGACAGCAGCAAGCGGACAAGTTGAGCGGCTTCCTGGACGTGACTCCATTTAACGCCTTCGCCAGGGTCGAGGTCGAAGATGACCCGGTCGGGCGCATCAAGGCGTCGGACTACCGAGTTCCATGTATGAAATTCGATGGTATTCATCTGCGCGGCGGACAGCAGCGCGTCGACAGTATCGACCGTCAGCAATGGCGGATGCTTTGGCCACAATTCTCGGTCGTGCGCCTTAAGCCCAGGCATCGCGGTGCGTTCAGCGTGCTTCTGGAAGAACAGATTGCCGGCGACACCATCAGGCGCGCGCACGAGGGCAACGGGCCTGTCTTTCAGGTGGGGCAATATCCGCTCTGCGACGCTGGCGTAGAACCGAACAAGGTCAGCCTTCGTGACCGACGCTGACGCGTCAATCACGCGCTCAGGGTGCGTTATCTTCAGTTGAGGAAAAGGCTCAGAGGCCTGCGTCGTTCCGCCTTCTCGGACTACGCCACGAGCGTCCTTATCGAGACGCAAGCCTATGAACGACGCTTGACGAATCACTTCATCGGCGGTCCACTCAGTGAACTCGACCTCCGCGACTAGGATAGGCTTTACCCATCTCTCACTCCCCGCTGCGCGCTTTGACCATCGACCCGGTTTCTTGAGGGGCGTGTTAAAGGGTGTTGCGTCGACTTCGAGCGGCGTAAGTTGCTTCCAGAGGTCGCGCGCAGTCTTCGAATCCCAACCAGTTCCGACACTCCCTGCGTCATGAAGCTTGCTTCCCACGTAATAGCCGAGCAGCAAGCTGCCGACCTCTCCGTCGTCGCCGCCACGCGCCGTCATGCCACAGATAACGAGTTCCTGTCTCAGCCGAGCTTTCGCTTTCAGCCAAGTTTGCGTACGCCCCGACTCATAGACTGCATTGCGCCGCTTGAGCATCAGTCCTTCCAAACCAAGGCCTGTCGCAGCTTCGAATATCTGCGCTGGCGGAGCGTCAAAGTCCTGGCTGTACAGCAGCCGCTCTCCTGCGTTTTCAACAATCGGTGCAAGCAACGCACGCCTTGACCACAGCGGCACTTTTCGCAGGTCTTTGCCGTCGAGAAACATCACGTCGAAAAGAAAGTAGAGGATGTCCTTGTTCGATTGCCCATCAACCGCGTTCTGGAGAGCGGAGAAACTCGGGATACCGTTTTTCAACACGACGATTTCGCCATCCATCCATGCGCTGGATAGCTGTAATTCTTTGAGTTCGGCTACGAGCAGCGGGAATCGAGTCGTCCAATCATGACCGTTGCGGGTAAGGAGCTTCACTCTCTTCTTGTCGACTCGCGCTAACAGGCGGTACCCATCGAGCTTGGACTCCACTATCCACTCGCCGCCTGCTGGCAGTGAGGGCGCGAGCGTCGCAAGTTGCGGTTCAAGCTTAGCCGGCAGTGACGCCGTCACTGCAGCTGAGAGGTCAATCTCCGGAGCTTCGGCGCGCGGACTTCGGGGAGTGCGCGGTTCGCGTTCTTCGACAGGTCCAAGGGGATTCGCGATGACGCTGTCGGGGAGTGCCTTGATGACGTCGTATTCGGCGAGCGGACGCGCCCACGCATCGCGTTTCTTGAACATCATCCACTGGTCGGCCTTGTCTCCAGGCTTTGATATCCGTACCAGCTCCCACAAACCGGCGAGCTTTTCACCGTGCAGGCGAAAAATCAATTTTCCTGCTTCCATACCCTTGTCAGCATCTCCGACCGGCTCCCACGTTCCACGGTCCCACACAATGACGGTCCCTGCGCCATATTGCTTGGGAGGGATAGTGCCCTCGAAGCTAGCGTAATCGACGGGATGGTCCTCGACGTGCACTGCCATCTGCTTCTTGGCCGGGTCATAGCACGGCCCTTTGGGAACAGCCCATGAGAGCAGCACGCCGTTGTGTTCGAGCCGGAAGTCATAGTGGAGGCGACTGGCCCAATGCTTTTGCACAACAAAGCTGCAGCCATGGGGTGGCGTTCGGTTTGCCGTACTCGCATTCGATGGGGACGGCTCAGGCGTGGCGGCAAAGTCGCGCTTATTCCGATAGCGCTCGAGTGGCGTAGCCGCTGCATTTTTGCGGGATGAAACCATCGCGGTTTCCCTCGTTTCGATGGGCTGATTACTGCAAATCGCGTGCCGCCAAAGCGACGCGTCGAGCGGCTGACCGCGCTTTGGGGTATGTCGCCGCCATTCCGTCTACGATACTGACGTCAAGTTAACCAAAACCCATGGCTCGGTGCGCGGACGTGGCCCGGCACGTGTAGTGCTATTCTGACCATCCCGCCGCCCGCAAGTCGCGGTCGACGATTCGCTCATGTGGTTACGTCAGGCGAATAATGCCGCCGTCTAGGAGAAGCCCATGGTCGCCCGTTCGATTGCGTCGCTCTCTCTTTCTTTCGGTCTGGTCTCGATTCCGGTCCGACTCTACTCAGCGACGGAGAGCTCATCCGAAGTGCGGTTCAACATGCTTGCGCCAGACGGCTCGCGTGTGAAGCAACAATACGTTTCCGAGAGCACGGGCAAAGTGGTCGAGCGAAGCTCGATGCAGAAGGGGTACCAATTCGAGAAAGACCGATACGTCGTCTTCACCGGTGATGAACTCAAGGCGCTGGAGGAAGGCGCGAGCCACGTTGTAGAAATCGTGTCGTTCGTTCCTGAAAAGTCCGTCGACCCACTCTTCTACGACAAGGCGTACTTCATCGCTCCCGACAAGCGCGGTGGCAAGCCATACAGCCTTCTACAGGAGGCGCTTTCCCGAACTGGCCGCTGCGCGTTGGCGAAGTGGGCGTACAAGGGAAAGACTCGCATTGTCCAAGTTCGTCCGACCCCGGACGGCATGGTCTTCCAGCAGCTTCTGTTTGCAGACGAAGTCCGCTCTCTTAGAGACCTCGATATCGAACATGCCGCGGTGTCTGAATCGGAACTGAAGCTTGCAGTCCAAATCATCGAGCAGGGTGCCGAGGACAACTACGACGCATCAGCGTATGAAGACGAAGAGAAAAAGCGCGTCCTGGCTGCCATCGACCGCAAAATTGAAGGCAAACAAATTGTTGCGCCCGAGGCTGGCGAAGCTGCGCCAACTGGCGAAGTGATTGACTTGATGGAAGCGCTGCGCGCTAGTCTCGCGAAGAGCGGCGAGAAGGCGAAGCCGGCAGACAAGCGGAAGACCGCGTCGAAAGCGGCGGAGGAGCCGGTCGTTCCAAAAACTCGCAAACCCGCCGCTCGAGCGCCAAAGGTTGCCGTCGAAACTCCGGCGAAGGTGCGCGCCCGAAAGTGAGCAAGCGCGACGTATCGCACTACGTGTCACTCGCCAAACTTCAATCGATGCTTGGCGTGTCGCGCGGCGTCGTCGATGGCCTCATCGGGTTAGGTCTCGTGACGCCTACACGAGGACCGCGCAACGCCATGCGCTTCACGTTCCAGGATGTCGTCCTTTTGCGCACGGCATTGCAGTTGCGGACGGCGAAGACCACGCCGCGTAAGCTGCGAGAGGCGCTCGCTCGACTCAAGCGCGACCTTCCTGACGAGCTTCCGTTGTCAGGCATCCGCATCGCTGCCGAGGGAGACGCGATTGTAGTCAAGACAGGACCGTCGCGCTGGGACGCGGTGACAGGTCAGATGCTGCTCGACTTCGAAGTGGCCACGGTCGGAGGCGACGTCGTGCTCTTCGACGCGACGCCTGAGCGCAAGAGCACAGCAGCTGCGCAGGCACAGGAACGATACGAATTGGCTGAACAGTTGCTGCCGGCTGACCCAGGCGCTGCTGAGCGGAACTACAGGCGCGCCATCGAGCTGTCTCCCGAGCCCTTTTACGCTGCGTACGTCGACCTCGGCGCCTTGTTGTGCGAGGACGAACATCAATGCGGTGAGGCGCTGCGCGTGTTCGACGAAGCGCTAGAGCATTTTCCAGACGATGCAGTGCTGCACTTCAATCGAGCGGTGGCGCTCGACACGATGGGGCGACTTGATGAGGCCAGGACGAGCTATGAGCAGTGCCTGGCGCTAAATCCGGACTACGCCGACGCCCATCACAATCTCGCCATCTTGTTAGACAAGGGCGGCGACCGCCGCGGTTTAATCAGACATTTGAACGCCTATCGACGATTGAGCAATTAAGGTCGGTCGTGGGTGTCTCCTCGTCAATCGGGTATCGGCGAGGTCGGCTACGAGAACTTCGACGCACCGTCATTCGCGCAATTTCAATCTCTGCATCCAGAAACCGACCCGCGTCGTATTTGCATACACAGTGACCCACAAATTGATGAGCGGGTCACGTTCGCCAACTCGATTTGTCCGACAAATCGAACGCGGATGACTCAACATCTGATGCTGTGCATCGGGAGATTCGAAATGGTCAAGTTTATGAAGTATGTCCGAGTGAGCTGTTTGTCGGCTTCTCTCCTTTTTGTATTGCATTCATCGCCCGTTCTGGCGGGTGGCAACGGGAACGGAGGAAACGGCAGCGGCGGGTCCCATGGCGCAGCGACGTCTGGGATGACTTTTCACAGTGAGCCGGTTTCGAGCCCATGGAACCGGGTTCCAGGTGATTTAACTCGAACTACCGACGCATCGGCCACGTCCCTTCAACAAACGACGTCAGACGACAAGGGCATGTCGCGTAAGGCCTCGAACTGACAATGCGAGTCTCGCCGCGGTGACAAAATCTGGGAGCGCGGCGTTGTGATTGTTCATGATGGGCTTCGACGTGCATCCCGCTGGATAGCGGAAAATAGGGCGCGACGAATTTCTCGTGGACAAGCTGAGCGCGTCTCGGCGGAAGGCTCACAAGGACCTGTTTAAAATTGAGTGTTGAGCAGTCCCGTCCGACTACGAAACGAATGTCCGCAACGCCATTCTGGCCAATGTCAAACTTGGGTCGTAGCGGTCTCTAAGGGCATCGACAAGGGCAGCTGCGAACTACCTAGCATCGTACGCTGCCCCGGTTACCTCCCCGGTATAAGCTTGATACAAGGGGTGTTTGTTGCCGTGGACGCACCGGCGTCGTGGCGGCTATTAGCTGGGGTGCGCATGACGCACCGGCCGCCCGGCCTCCCCTGGCGTTGGGGCATGAGAACGGGAGTCAACGGGACTGTTCCGACATATCAACGAGATGTTGAGCCTGAACCAGCAACTTCTTGCGCTGAGTATCCAATGCCGTCCAAGGTCAGAAGCTCGTTGCTCTGGATTCTCGAACCTCTCGAGGATGACGAGACGTATTTCCGAAAGCAAATGTTCGGCTGTGACGCGGCATATGTCGATGGGTTACTATGCCTGGTCGTTGCTGACCGGGATGAACCTTGGAACGGTTTGCTGGTATGTACATCCCAGGAACGACATGCAACCTTAATACGGGAAATTCCGGCACTGCGGCCACATCAGGTCCTCGGGAAATGGCTTTGCGTAAAGCAAAACGACCCGGCGTTTGAGGACGCCGCCCGCCGTGTCACATCGCTCGTTCTTTCGCGTGATTCGCGCATAGGCGTTGAATCGAAGCCCCGGCGGCGGGCATCAAAGTTCCGATAAGCGTCGACGCAGATTTGAATCTGAGACGTACGCTCTTAAACGATGAGGCCGCTTCCGCTGTCGTCACGTGGTTGTTTGTCCTGTCTTTCAGCATATGCCGCAGGCATCGAGTGTCGCGGCTGTGAGCCTGGTCCTTGGCAAACACCGTAACTGACCGTTTGAACGAGAGGTTTCGCGTATTGATGTGATTTGGTACGCAACCTTACACCGCCTAAAGGGACCACGAAGCATGGCGGTCTATAATCTCCAATCCCACTAATTGGTCTCGTTTCAATCGAAATCCGACAGTTCTCCGAACCCATGGCATATCAAAGTTCTGAAATCGCACAGCTTCGTGCCCAGCAGGAAGCATTAGACAAACAATTGGCTGAATTAAAAGAGCGCGAGACGCGCCAAGCGTTGAATGAAATCGTGGCAAAGATGCGCGAGTACGGCATCTCCATCAACGAACTGATGGGCCGCAAGGCGAACTCTCTGTCTGATGAGCATTCAGCTAAGTATCGAGACCCGGTGACCGGGTCAACTTGGAGCGGACGGGGGCGCGCACCCGGCTGGCTTGCTGGCAAGGACCGTAACGAGTTCCTGGTCGATACGCAGGCAGCCACTCGAGCCAAAGTTCAAGCGGCGTTGTTTGCTCGGGAACGGTGAGTAATCGTCGCTTGCAAACCCTTGGTAAGGGTTTATACTGGGTTCGTCTCCTCCATGTCTCAACCGACTTGGACTCAAGCCTGCGGTCACGCAGGCTTTTTCTTTTTCGATGTCGTTTTTCGAGGCCCTGACTTTGACGTCAGCGTTGCGCTTCACTCCGTCACGCAGGTTTCAATTTCGCCGTCAGGTTCGAAGCGTCTCGTTGGAGTTATGCTACCTGACGACGCGGTCGCCAACGGCCAGCCTTGAATGCGAGGTACATATGGTCCGAACAGAGAAAGAGAAGATGCTGGCAGGCGAGTTGTACACGGCCAGCTCTCCAGAGATACAGGCTGACCAGGCTGAGGCCCGAGCGTGGTTGCAGCGGTTCAACGCAAACATCGACATGCCGCTTGCCGAGCGATACCAGCTGTTGAAAGACCGCTTCGCCAATGTCGGAGCGGACTCGATGGTCCGCCCGCCGTTTTTCTGTGACTACGGCTACAACATCACGCTGGGGGCTGGTGTATTTCTGAACTATGGCTGCACAATTCTTGATGTCGTGGCAGTGGAAATCGGCGACATGACGCAGATTGCTACCGGTGTGCAAATTCTGACCGCTGACCATCCGCGCGACCCAGCGGTCCGAGCAGGTGGCTTGGAATTCGGTCGTCCCATTCGGATTGGACGGAACGTTTGGATAGGCGCAGGCGCCATCATTCTTCCGGGAGTCACCATCGGTGACGACGCCTTGATTGGGGCCGGCAGCATCGTTACTCGCGACGTTCCGGCAGGGATGACGGCGGTAGGTAATCCGGCTCGAATTCGTACGGGCGAAACACGATAAATCGTGAGTTGACGACAGAAAGACAAGCAGTGACCCGCCATCGAATTCGCGTTTGTTCGTTGAGCTCCTGTACCGGAGCGGGCTTCAGTTTCGTCTGAATGCGAGACGCGTCCAGGTGACACCTTGGTTTCGATTCGACTCTTGAATGGAACCGGTCGTGTCGCTGTGCACACAACGTAGGCCGCAAACTGCAGCTAGCTGCACGGTTTCCTCGTGAGCTACCTCGAACATTCGACGTCCGGTGGGGGCCGGGCCGTGCCGTATCGTCATCAGGACATGTCCTCCGTGAAGTAAAAGTGAGCTCAGGTGGCGCATTGCGCGCACACGCTCTGACGCGTCGATGTGCATCCAGACGGCGGTCAGCATGGCCACGTCGAATGCGAGGTTCATCGAGCGCACAACGTTGAGGTCCGGAAGACTGTCGTCGACCCACTCGATTCGGCTCGACCTATGGCGCGTCGACCCGAAATTGCGAAGCGCATCTACGGGCTCAACCGCAACAATGCTGTGGCCCATTTCGGCCAGCGCTGACGCGTCCCTTCCGCTGCCGGCTCCGACGTCGAGAATAAGCGAGGGCACTTCTGGAAGGAGGTGTGCCACGTCGCCATGAAGGTCGGAGAATGGAGTTCTTTCCCAGCGCTCAATCATTTGAGCGGCGTATTCAGCGTAGCCTTCAGTACCTAAGACATTGCTCGACATATCAGTTCCGGCTCTTAAGAGTAGCCCGCCGCGCCCGTTCGACTTCTGTAGGCTCAGGGGTACTTCGTTGACGAGACAGTCGTCGGCGTCGCGTGTGGGACTGCAATGACCCTCCTTCGTGGCGGTTTGCTCCTGAATACGGCTTGTTGTTCAGGTGGGCTTCCCCTGGTTCACACGTCACTCAATGCACCCCTTACGGTGTCGCAGAACCACTGCTGAGCGCCCGAGTCCTCGGCGTGCGGGTACCAGTACAAGTTCACCTCGAAGGGCTGTATTTGGAACGGAAGCGGTAGGACCTTCACGCGTCCTTCGCTTGCGAATGCTCTGGCGACTCGCGTTGGCAGCGCGAGCACCAGGTCCGTCGTTGCAATCGAGGAAAAGAGGCTGGTGAAGTGGGGAACCCGGAGGACAATCCTTCGTTTGAGTCCCATCTCGCTGAGCACATCTTCGACGAGATGATGGCCCGTGAAAGGTGCCACCACAACGTGATTTGCCGCCACGAACTGCTCTAAGGTCAGGGTATCGCCGATGCTCGGATGCGATGCGCTCAACAGGCAAGAATAGCTTTCTTTGAACAGAGTCGCTTTTCTCGCCTCGCCGCCAACAAACTGCAGGTTTCCTATTACAGCGTCTACATATCCGGTCTGCAGCCACTCAGCAACAAGGTTACTGTCAATCTGTACGATTTCAAGCCCGATGAAAGGCGCGATGGCCTGAAACTCGCGAACGAGGATGGGCAGGAAATACAGCTCGCCCAGGTCGGAGAGTGCCAGTCTGAAGGTGCGTTCCGACCTCGACGGGTCGAACTGTCGCGTTGCTGAGATGGCCGATTCAATGCTGTTCAGTGCGGCTTTAAACGAGCTGAACAGCTGCGTCGCGTTGAATGTTGGGACCATGCCGTCCCGGCTACGGGTGAATAGCGGGTCGTGAAGGAGGTCCCGCAGTCGATTCAACGAGTAACTGACTGACGGCTGCGTAATGCTCAGACGTTTCGCTGCGCCGCTAACGCTCTGTGTCTCATAGATTGCGACGAACGTCCGAATTAGGTTCAAGTCAATGCTCATAGTTACGACCTATATAGATGCTATCTATTTTAAGAACAAAAAAGAGATGATTGGTCTTATTCCGTCTGCGCCCATAGCATAGGTGCATCGAACGGAACTAACGCCATGAAGACCATTCACCAAGCCTGCTACGAAATCCTCCGCAACCAAGGCCTGACCACCTTTTTCGGGAATCCCGGCTCGAATGAGCTGCCGTTTCTCAAGGATTTCCCGAGCGACTTCAACTACATTCTCGGCTTGCACGAGGGTGCAGTCGTCGGGATGGCGGACGGATACGCGCAGGCGACCGGACGACCGACGTTGGTCAACCTGCATTCGGCCGCGGGGACCGGTAACGCAATGGGCGCGCTCGCCAATGCCTGGAATTCGCACACACCGCTCGTCGTGACGGCAGGTCAGCAAGTTCGCGCCATGGTCGGCGTGGAAGCCCTCCTGGCGAACGTAGATGCCGCGTCGCTGCCGCGGCCGCTCGTCAAGTGGAGTTCGGAGCCGTCCTGCGCTCAAGAGGTGCCGCTGGCGCTGAGCCGCGCGATTCACACGGCCGGCACCGGCGCAAAGGGGCCGGTCTACCTGTCGGTCCCTTACGACGACTGGGAACAAGAGGCGGCTCCGGGCGTCGACTACCTCGCGACGCGTCGCGTCGAGATGGCAGGTGTTCCTACGCCCGCAACTATTCAAAACCTGGCACAGCAGCTTGAGGAGGCGAAGAACCCAGCGATGATTGTCGGGCCGGACGTCGACGCCGCTGAAGCCAATGGCCTCGCGGTGGCGCTCGCTGAGAAACTCGCCATGCACGTGTGGATGGCCCCCTCGGCGCCACGCTGTTCTTTCCCGACGACCCACGCTTGCTTCCGTGGCTTAATGCCGGCAGGAATCGCGAGTATCAGTCGACTGCTCGAAGGTCACGACCTGGTGCTCGTGGTCGGGGCGCCCGTGTTCCGCTATCACCAGTACGAGCCTGGAGAGTTTCTGCCCCAGAACACGCGCCTCATCGCAATCACATGTGACATCAACGAGGCAACGCGTGCTCCTATGGGCGATGCCATCATCGCGGAAATCGCACCGACCCTTGAAGCGCTGAACAACGCGGTCACGAAGACGTCTCGCCCGATGCCTGCAGCTGTTCGCCGGCCGGAACCGGCGCCTGCCGAAGCAGGGCGTTTGGCTCCGGAGCGGGTGTTCGACATCATCGACGAAATAGCGCCGCGCGACGCAATCTACGTGAACGAGTCGACGTCGACCACGAACATCCTCTGGCAGCGCCTGCGCATGACGGAACAAGGCAGCTACTACTTCGCCGCTGCAGGCGGTCTTGGCTTCGCTCTCCCGGCAGCGGTCGGTATCCAGTTGGCAAAGCCCGAGCGTCGCGTGATTGGCGTGATTGGCGATGGCTCTGCAAACTATGGCATCCAGGCTCTGTGGACGGCTGCCCAATACAACATCCCGACTATCTTCCTCATCATGAAGAACGGCACCTACGGAGCGTTGCGCTGGTTCGCTGGCGTGCTGCAGGCCGAGAACGTACCGGGGCTGGACGTGCCTGGACTGGACTTCTGCGCGCTCGCACGTGGCTACGGCGTTGAGGCGCTCCACGCAGATTCGGCTGAGTCGCTCACTTCTGCCCTTCGACAAGCACTTGCCTCAAACAAGCCTGTGCTTATCGAGGTTGAGACTCGTGCTTAAGGCGCAGAGGTAGCCTGTCATGAAAAAGCTAGTGAATGTGGCAGATTTTCGCGCGAGCGCCAAGGCCCGCCTCCCCAGGATGGTGTTCGACTACCTCGAAGGAGGAGCCGAAGACGAAATTGGTCTTCGTCACAACCGAGATGCTTTCGAGACAATCAAGTTTCAGCCGCGCCGTCTTGTTGACGTCAGTACCCGCAACACGCAGGTGAACATCCTCGGTAAGGCGGCGAGCGCGCCGCTTGCTATTGCACCGACTGGCTTGAACGGGATTTTTTGGCCGCAGGGGGACCTCGCGCTCGCGCGCGCTGCTGGCAAGTTCGGCATTCCGTTTGCGTTGTCGACCGCATCGACGGCTTCAATCGAAGAAGTGGCTAAGGCAGCGACCGGCGAAATCTGGTTCCAGTTGTATGTAGTTCACAGGAAGCTCGCCGAGTTGCTCGTCAAGCGCGCGCTGAATGCGGGTTACACGACGCTCATTCTGACCACCGACGTTGGGGTGAACGGCAAACGCGAGCGCGACATGAGGAACGGCTTCGGGATGCCCATGAAGTATTCAGCGAAGACCATCCTTGACGGCGTGCTTCATCCGCGTTGGTCGCTGGACCTCGTTAGACACGGCATGCCGCAACTGGCGAACTTTGCAAGCCAGGATGTGCAGGACACTGAGCTGCAAGCAGCGCTGATGAGCCGGCAGATGGACGCGAGTTTTGCGTGGAATGACCTGAAGTGGCTCCGCGACCTATGGCCTCACAAGTTGCTGATTAAGGGCATCAGCCGTGCTGATGACGCGCGCCGCTGCATCGAGCTCGGGGCAGACGGTGTGATTCTGTCCAATCACGGCGGCCGACAACTGGATAGCGCCATCGCACCAGTTGAAGTGCTGCAGGAAACCGCGAAGGCCATTTCCGCTCCAGTTTTCATTGATAGCGGCATTCGTCGGGGTTCGGATGTGGTGAAGGCAGTTGCGTTGGGTGCAGATGCCGTTCTTCTTGGACGTGCAACGCTGTACGGGCTTGCAGCGAGTGGAGAAGCCGGCGTGGACGCAGTCCTCTCGCTCCTCAAGGTCGAAATCGACACGACGCTGGCGCAAGTCGGCTGCCCATCGGCAAGCCAGTTGAACTCTGATTTCTTATGGAACGGCGGTCAGTGCAAAGTCGGTGACTTCAGCACCGCTGATTCCATCTCTGCTTAGAAGGTTGTCGTCATGGAAGATATTCAAATCACTGGCCTGCGTGCGCGCGCTGTCAACGTGCCGCTTCAATACCCGGTCAAGACGGCAGTCGGCACTGTCGCTACGTCCCCGCTGGTACTGATTGACCTGCTCACGAACGCGAACGTCACCGGACACGCGTACGTGTTCACATACACCCCTCTTGCACTGAAGCCTACGCTTCAGATGGTCGACGAGTTGGAGACGCTGATTAAGGGCATGCCGCTGTCACCTCATGACATCGACCGTGCCTTCAATGCTCGCTTCCGCCTCATCGGCAACACGGGCATCGTGCGTATTGCCACCGCAGGCATCGACATGGCCGTGTGGGACGCGAAGGCCAAGGCCCACCGCTTGCCACTCGTGGAATTGCTCGGCGGTAAAGCACGGCCGCTGCCTTCATACGACAGCCACAGCATGGACGACCTGGAACTGGGCACAAGGCGCGCCCGTGACGCCGTGGAAGCTGGCTTCAAGGCGGTCAAGACCAAAATCGGATACGCGACGCTCGAATACGACTTGAAAGTCGTGCGCGCGCTGAAGGCGGTTACAGGTGAAGCCGCGCAGTTGATGGTCGACTACAACCAGGGCCTGTCGGTACCGGAGGCGAAGCGTCGTGGCCGAGCCTTGGAAGCTGAAAGCATATCTTGGATTGAAGAGCCGACGCTGCAGCAAGATTATGCAGGCCACGCGTCAATCCGCGAGGCGCTGAATATTCCGATTCAAATGGGTGAGAACTGGTTCGGCCCTGACGAGATGCAAAAAGCCGTTGACAGTGGCGCATGCGACTTCTGCATGCCGGACCTCATGAAAATCGGAGGCGTGACTGGCTGGGTGAAGGCGAGTGCCATCGCCGAGCAGCATGGCTTGCCGATGTCGAGCCACATCTTCCAGGAATTTAGCGCGCACGTTCTCGCGGTGAGCCCAACCGCCCATCTGCTCGAAAAGATGGACATGGCGGGGCCCGTTCTCCAGCCGGACCTTCATTTCAAAGATGGCGAGGCCCACTTTGGCAACGAGGCCGGCGCTGGAATCCGCTGGAACGAGGACGCCGTAAGTCGTTTCCTAGTTTAAAAAGAGCACCACCTTGTCGGACTAGCATAAATTTTAACCTATTCGTTGTACTAATCATAAGCCGCTAAGAACTAATACTCATTTGGAGACAAAGATGGACCATCCCGCCCCCTCTGGTGACGCGTTGTTCAACACGCGCCTGAACTCTCGCCATCTCATGGTGATGTTCTGGTGTTCGATGCTTATGCTTTTCGACGGATACGACCTCGTCATTTATGGGTCAATCCTTCCTCAACTCATGCATGATTGGGAGCTGTCTCCGGTCACTGCAGGCTTCATCGGCAGTAGCGCGCTCTTTGGCATGATGGTGGGCGCCCTGACATTGGGCAGCTCTTCTGACAGATTCGGCCGCCGCCGTATCATCCTCCTTTGCCTGGTGCTGTTTGGAATTGCGGCTTTCGGGAACGCCTTCTGCACCAACACGACGGAATTTGCCCTCTGCCGATTTATGACTGGCGTAGGCCTTGGCGGCATGGTGCCGAATATCGTGGCACTGGTCACCGAGATGTCGCCGCACAGCAAGCGCAACATCATGGTTACCGTCATGTTGAGCTTTTTCTCGGTGGGTGGTGTCATTGCCGCTCTTACCGGAAAAGCCATCACACCCGAATTCGGCTGGCGCGCCAACTTCCTTATTGCTGGCATCCCGCTGCTGTTCTTCCCGGTCTTCTACAAGTGGCTGCCGGAGTCAATCAGCTATCTGATTTCTCAAAAGCGCTTCGCACAAGCAGAACCGATTCTGCGCCGATACGCCCCGGACTTTCAAGGCAGTGCTGCGAGTCTGGCAGCTGGGGAAGAGGACGTGGAGCAAACGCGTGTGCGTGCAGTCGAACTGTTCTCCCATGGTCGACTCTTGGACACGCTGTTTCTGTGGGTCGCGTTCGGAATGTGCATGTTGATGGTCTATGGGCTTAACACGTGGTTGCCCAAGCTCATGGCTGCAAACGGCTACTCCTTGGGCTCGAGCCTCTCGTTCCTGATTACGCTGAACATCGGTGCGGTCCTGGGTGGTCTCTGCAGTGGCTGGCTGGCGGACCGCTACGGTGGCAGGCCGACGTTGATTCTCTTTTTCGCAGTAGCTGCCGTTTCCATTGGGCTGTTGGGTTACAGGCAGTCGCCCATTGTCTTGAACATTCTGCTGATGGCAGCCGGCGCAACGACTATCGGAACGCTCTGCATCGCTCATGCATTTGCCGCGCAGCTCTATCCGGCAGGCATCCGTTCGACTGGCGTGGGTTGGGCCGCAGCTGCTGGACGCTTCGGCGCTATGGCTGGCCCCGCTCTTGGCGGATATCTCCTGAGCCAGAAATTCGCCATCAGCTTCAGCTTCCTCGTATTTGCGGCGCCCGGAGTCGTTGCCGCCATCGCAGTCTTACTGATTTCAAGCCGCCGCGTGCGCGCTGAGATTCCGGTGCATACGCTTGCGTCGCAGGCGAAGTGAGCTTCCAGGGTAAAGCATCAACATGCATCACGGAGAAATAGCATGAGCAATATTGGCGAGTCGCAAGCTTGGAACGGGCGCATCTTTTCCGACGGATGGAAGACTGCGGCGGGCGGAACGCAGGCAGTCGTCGAACCGGCGACTGGAGAGAACATCGGATTGATTGGCGTCGGTTCGCCCGAAGACATCGATAGCGCAGTCGTTTCGGCAAAGAAGGCTCAGGAGGCTTGGGCGGCAATGCCGTTCGACCAACGTGCGGCCGTTATGCGAGAGGCAGCGCGACTTTTGAAAGAGCGTGCACCGGAAATCAACGAATGGAACGTTCGCGAATGCGGTTCGACGCGGCCGAAGGCTGAATGGGAACTGCACGCCACGTATGAGCAATTGCAGATGTCGGCTGCGATTCCCATGCAGCCCGAGGGAGCGCTTTACCCATCCTCGATTCCTGGTCGCATGAATATCTGCCGCCACGTACCGGTGGGTGTAGTGGGCGTTATCGCGCCCTGGAATTTCCCGATTCTTCTCGGGATGCGCTCGGTGGCGCCCGCTCTTGCGCTCGGCAACGCCGTCATCCTGAAGCCAGACCCGCAGAGCGGTGTCGCAGGTGGCCTATTGCTTGCCAAGGTCTTCGAGGATGCGGGCTTGCCTGCAGGTGTGCTGCACGTGATTCCGGGTGGTCCGGCTGCAGGCGACGCGCTCGTGCGTCACCCGAAGGTGGGCATGATTTCGTTCACGGGCTCGACAGCGGTGGGCCGCTCCATCGGCGAAATCTGCGGTCGCATGCTGAGGAAAGTCGCGCTCGAACTCGGCGGCAATAACGCCCTCGTCGTTCTGGAAGATGCGGACGTCGAAGCGGCAACGTCCAGCGGCGCATGGGGTTCGTTCCTGCATCAGGGCCAAATCTGCATGCAGACCGGTCGTCACCTTGTGCATCGCTCTATCGCCGAGAAGTACGCACAGCGGCTCGCCGAGCGTGCTCGTAGTCTGGCGGTCGGCAATCCCGCCAAAGAGCAGGTGCATCTGGGGCCGCTGATTAACCAGAAGCAGCGGGACCGAATCGACAACATCGTGCAAACGAGCGTGAGCGCCGGCGCAACCGTTCTGGCTGGTGGGCGTTATAGCGGCCTCTTCTACGAGCCGACGGTCCTTGCAGGCGTCAAACCCGGGATGCCCGCGTACGAGCAGGAAATCTTCGGTCCCATCGCGCCCATCACTGTCTTCGATAGCGATGAAGAAGCCGTGGAACTCGTCAACTCGTCCCAGTACGGGCTGGCCGCCGCCATTCACACGCAATCGATGTCGCGTGGCCTTGCTCTCTCCGCGCGGATACGCGCCGGCATGGTGCACGTCAATGACCAGACGGTGAACAACGAATTCCACGTTCCTTTTGGCGGGATGGGGGCGTCGGGCAACGGTGGTCGCTTCGGTGGCCCTGCAAACGTGCACGAGTTCACCCAAACGCAATGGGTCAGCCTCACCGACAAGCCCATCCAATATCCGTTCTAACCCACATATAAGCAACGTTACCTGTTAAGGGCTCAGCGCCGGCAGCGGGTTAAACAACACGGCTGGAAAGCTGTAGACTTGGAGACGGTCAATGAATAAGCCCAAATCGATGAGTCGACGTACCTTCGTTACTCGCGTAGGTTCCCTCGCTTTAGCACCCGCCGTCGGGGCGGGCTTCTCGGCATGCGGTGGAGGAAGCGACTCATCCTCACCCTTGTCGACCGACCAGTCACAGCAGTTGTCGCTGACGGCAACGCAGGCCGTTTCCGCGATGGCATCCGGCCAGCTGTCGGCTGAGACGTATGTCCGTACACTGCTGGGACGAGCAAGCTCGCTGTCCAACCTTCACGCTTTCATCACGCTCAACCAAGGTGCCATCGCTTCTGCACGCGCGGTCGATGCGGCACGTGCGGCCGGGCAAAAGCTGCCGCCATTGGCTGGCCTGCCCATCGTTGTCAAAGACAACATCAACACGAAGAACCTTCCCACGACGGGCGGCACGCCGCGTTTGCAGAACTTCCAGCCAAACAACGATGCGGTCGTTCTTCAGCGACTGCTCGCGGCGGGCGCTATCGTCCTTGGCAAAGCCAACATGCACGAGCTCGCGTTCGGCATAACAACCACCAACTTCTCGCCATTCGCTGGCTTCGCGCGCAATCCCTATGACACGAACCGGATGGTGGGCGGCTCTTCAGGTGGGACGGGCGTTGCAATCGCGGCCCGAATGGCACCGGTAGGGTTGGGCACAGATACGGGCGGCTCTGTTCGTATCCCCGCGGCGTTAAACGGCATCGCGGGATTGCGTCCCTCCGTTGGCAATGGCGGCGCAGAGCGCCGTTATGACGGCACTGGTGTGCTTCCGCTCAGCCATACGCGTGACACGGTTGGGCCTATGGGTCGCACCCTCGAAGACGTCGCGCTTCTCGACGCTGTCATCACCGGCACCGAGGTGCCGACGGCGACTTCGCTGAGCGGATTGCGATTCGGCATCCCGGCGACGTACTGGGACGTAATGGACGACGAGGTGCTGCAAATAATGAATGCAGCAAAAGCGAAACTTCAGGCTGCTGGCGTGACATTCGTCCCTGTCGACCCGCCCACCATTCGCGACCTGGGCGCGAAGGTTGGTTTCACCGTGGTGTTTCACGAGGCCTCGCTCGAGATTCCGAGTTACTTGGCAGCTAGTGGTGGCAGCGATATCACGCTCGCTCAAATCTCCGCCGCGATTGCTAGTCCCGACGTCAAAGGCGGGTTTGCGAACGTTGGGTCCGCCGAATCCGCAGCGGCTTACTCAGACGCAGTGAACGTCTATCGTCCGCAGATGCGTGCGCTCTTCGATGCCTATTTCGCGTCGAACCGAATCGACGCTATCTTCGCCCCGATGACACCGCTCCCCGCTGTGCCCATCGACCCCGTCAACGGTTCGTCGACCGTCAGCGTCAATGGCGGACCTCCGGTCGACGAATTCGGCACGTTCATCAGAAATGCCGACCCCGGCAGCATCACCGGCATACCGGGTGTCACGGTCCCGGCTGGCCGCACCGCCTCAGGCCTGCCCGTCGGATTGGCTCTCGACGGCCCCGTTGGGAGCGATAAGAGGCTGCTCTCCATTGGCATGGCTGTTGAAAAGCTGCTCGGCGTGTTAGCGGCGCCAAACGTCTGAAGCGCCGTCTAGCTTTTGATGTCAGCAACCGTTCGCTCGGACGGAAAATTGCATCCGTGTGGCTGCGCAGGGAGGCCGGCATCCGCGAACTCGCTGCGGCTGGTATGTAGGTCGGCCTCCCTTGTATAAATGCGTCTCGCTAGAACTTATAAAGAGCTCGCACCCACGAGGAAGCTTCTTCCTAAACAAGAAAGGAAAGAAGCCTCTTTACGCGCGCGTGAGAGGGAGAGTCAGCTCGGTCTAGGGATGTTTTCACGGCGCTGAGTAAGCTGCTTTGAAGTGTCCGGGCTGAAGATGGCGCGTACCCACCTGTCGGGCGAGTCTCCTGTACTGTATCGTCTCCGGAGGCAGGTGCAGGCGGGCCTTGCAATGCAGGACTCCACCAAAACGCTTCAAGTTCGCGTCGAGAATACTGGCTGCAGTTGCTGATATAGAGTTCGGAACGACGCTAGCCGGTCCGAAAGTATCGAATGCCGCTCAACGTCCGGAACGAATTCCTGCGATGCGGTTGGCGGACTGACCACGACCGAGAAATCGCCGTCAGCTGCTAACCATCCGAGGCGTGCCGCTCCGAGCGCAGCGATGCACTGGGCATCAGGCACACGACGTATCGGAACTCCAAACGCGTCAGCAATCAATTGCGTCCAGAATGTGCTGCGTGCACCGCCACCGATGAGACTGATTGAGGTTTCGCGGGTGCCGTCCGCACGGAGAGCATCGAGGCCGTCCGTCAAAGCAAACGTCACGCCCTCGAGAACCGAATAAGCAAGAGTGGCTCGGTCGGTCGAATCGCAAAGTCCTAAGAACACGCCTTGGGCGTATGGGTCATTGTGAGGCGTCCTTTCGCCGGAAAGGTACGGCAGAAACAAGGGCGCTTTTGCCCGAGCGTTTGCGCAGAGAGTTTCGACCTCAGCTAGCAAACATAGTTCGTCAGCGGAAGTGAGTTTGCAAATCCAACGAATGCAGCTAGCCGCGGATAGCACGACGCTTGTTCGGTGCCATCTATCTGGAATAGCGTGGCAAAGTGCGTGCAATCCCAGTTCCGGGCTCGGTCGGAAACGCTCGGTGACGACGGAAAGGACGCCGGACGTACCCAGAGACAAGAAGCCCTCTCCCGGCTCCGTCGCTCCGACACCGAGCGCGCTTGTCGCCGTGTCGCCTCCGCCCGTTGCAACCAATACGTTTGGCGGCAAGCCGAGTTCGCTAGCAACGCTTGAAAGGACGCCGCCGCATGCTTGGCATCCCTCCAGAATCGGAGGAACCTGCGTCTGTGTGATGTCACAAGCATGTAGAAGCTCGTCGGACCACTGTCGCCGTTCAACGTCTAGCCAAAGCGTTCCCGACGCATCAGACGCATCAGTAAGCTTGTCACCGGTTAAGCGCAGGCGAATGTAATCCTTCGGTAGCAGCACGCACGACAACTTTCGAAAACATTCAGGCTCGTGACGCGCCAGCCAGAGCAGCTTCGGTGCAGTGAGTCCAGGCATCGCGCAATTGCCTGCTATCTCGCGCAGTCTCGGCGCGCGTGCTTCGAGTTCGGCGCATTCGCTGGCGCTCCGCATATCGTTCCACAGTATCGCGGGGCGCAACGGTTGGTCATTTGCGCCCAGCAGAACAGCACCGTGCATCTGACCTGACAGGCCAATGGCCTGTATGCTAGCAAACGCATCGGGATGGTTATTGCGTAGCGTTGAAAGCGCAATTCTCGTGGCTTGCCACCAGTCGTCGGGGTCTTGCTCTGACCACCGATGTCGCGGCCGTGAGATTTCCAACGGATGACGAGCGGTACCGACGATACTTCCGTCGGTTGAGAGCAAGAGGACTTTCAACTCGGTCGTGCCGAGGTCAATGCCGAGAAACATCGCTGAAGCTCGATTGAGGTCTGCCTAGAATAACTTACAGGTCAAAATTGGTAGGCATCAAGACCACGTCTCGTATCGTTAGGCCGCGTTGCCGTGTCAGCATGAACATGATTGCATCCGCCACCTCGCTAGCCTCAATCAGACTCCCGGATTCTTTGGCTTCTTTCAGTTTCTCCTCTGGCCAATCGGCCAGTAGCGCGCTGATAACTGGGCCGGGCGATACAGAGCCGACGCGGATTCCGTGCTTAAATACCTGGCGCCGCACTGTCTGGACGAAGCAGTTAATCGCCCACTTGGACGATGCATAGACCGGCTCCCAAGGCGTCGGAAAGTGAGCCGCCAAGGAACTGGTCACCACAATATCGCCGGTCCGCCGAGCAATCATGTGCGGCAGCACGTCGTGAACGTTTTTCATCACGACATTCACGTTGAGATTCAGCATCCGGTCTATTGCAGCCGTGTCTGCTTCGACTAGCTCGCCGCCTACATACGTACCAGCGTTCGCGTGCAGGATGTCGATTTGCCCAGTGATGTCCAGCACACGGGGTATAAGGGACGAGCACGCTGCCGGGTCGAGCAAGTCGACGACTAAAGGAATAGCCGGGTCGCCGTGCGCGCCGCAGATTGAAGTCAGTGCCGCCTCATCGCGGTCAACCAGCACGACCCGAGCACCTGCAGTCAACATCGCCTGCGTACTTGCTAGACCTATCCCTGAACCGGCGCCAGTTACCACCGCTACCTTGCCCTTTAATTCTCCAGCCATGAGAATGCCCTCCAAGTTGCTCGCATGCGAATTTGCTAAGGGTTGCAAATGTTCCAATGACTTTGCCTCTTATAGCGACCCGTGCAACGCCGCCGTCGATTTTCCGGCTAGGGGCGCGCCACGCGCCTTGGCCGCCCAGCCTCAGCTATCCGGCGAGAACAGCCATACGAACAAATGCTCAGTGGAAGAGCAAATAATCAAGTTCAGAGTCGTCATTGTCAAGGCGATTTGAAGAGGGAAAACCCGCGGACCGTTGTGGCTTATCGCTCGGCTACCGTCCTGAAGTCGACCCACTCGATTCGACTCGACCTATGCGCGTTGAGCCGCAGTTGCGAAGCTCATCCACGGGCTCGACCGCAGCAATGCTATGGCCCATCTCGGCTAGCGATGCAGCGTCTCTGCCGCTGCCAGCTCCGACGTCGAGAATAAACGCGGGCGCTTTTGGAAGGAGGCGTGCCACGTCGCTATGAAGGTCGGCGAACGACATGCGTTCTCACCGTTTGATATTGCCGCGACGTCGCAACACCCAGATGGGCCGCCGCGTTGAGGAAAACCCGCGATGCGGGCGCATGTTCCGAGATGCGGGTTATTCCGAGCTTCCTCAATTTAAACTAAAAGTTAGGATAGGTCCTGAGGCATGTGCCGAGAGCCTGACTTCTCTTTGATGCAAGTAAACGCAATGAGCGACGAACTAAGCGACGACAAGTCCAATTCGATTCAGGTAATAGCGAGGGCAGCCAGGATTTTGAACGTCTTGAGCGACGAACCAGAAGGTATGCGTTTGGCAGACATTTCGCGGATAGTCAATCTTCCGCGTTCAACCGTTCAGCGTATCGTGTCTGCCCTTTGCCAAGAAGAACTCGTCCGGGCTGACCGTGGCGAGGGTGTGAAGCTGGGACCTGCTCTAATGCGGATGATTGGACGAGTCCACACCGACGTCGTTGCGATAACGAGGCCTCATCTCGAACTACTCTCAAAGCAACTGCAGGAGACAGTCGTCCTCTGCCGCATGAGTGGCCGGCGTCTAGCCTACGTACATGTCGTTGTCGCGGAACACGTTTTAAGGGTAACGCCAGGTGTGGGTGGCGACCTTCCACTTCATTGCACAAGTGGCGGCCGCGCACTATTGGCTCTGCACCCGGAGGTCGATGATGAAACTCTGCTCGGCGCAGATTTGGAAAAGATGACGGAGGCCACGGTGACCGATGCCGCCGAGTTTAGGCGCATCGTAGCTGAAACCCGCGACGCTGGATTCGGATGGGAGTCGGAAGAATCAATGGCAGGCGTTTCGTCCATGGCCGTCGCAATCGATACGGTCCACGGTCATTATGCTGTAGCGGTTGTGGCTCCCACGGCCCGTGCTCTTCCTCAAAAGCAGAAAATGGCGGAACGCTTGCTCAAACTAAAAGCCGAATTGCAGGTCGAGCTGGGCGGTAGCGACACCGCTAACTGATTCAGCTAAGCGTGGGCAGATAGCCAGCCCGCGTGCCGCATAGCATTAGTACACCTATTTTCTTGCATGTTCTCGTTCGAGGTGATTCGGGCGTGACCGAGAACACGCTATTCGTAGCACTTGTTCGATGCGGATGTCGCCTGTGCGACCCGCAATCAATTTTCGGAGACTGATTATGCAAAACACTGCCACTATGCACGCGATGCGATTACACGAATCCGGTGGAAGCTTTCGGCTCGACGAGATTGCAAGGCCGCGAGTTGAACGAGCGACCGATGTGGTCGTGCAAGTGAAAGCATCGGGAATCGTTCCGAACCTGCGCAATGTCATGCGCAGCTACGGCGAACGCGCCTACCTCACCGTGCCCGATTTGCCCGCAATTTACGGATTAGACACCGCTGGTGTCGTCGCGGAGATTGGCAGCGATGTCACAGGCTTTGCCGTCGGCGACCGCGTGTATATCAATCCAGGACGCTCGTGTGGTACGTGTCACGCCTGTCGGATTGGGGACCGAATCAGCTGCCAAGCCTTCACGTTTCAAGGGTACTTTGGTTTCGGCCCGCGTTCGAAGGAGATTTACCGGCGTTATCCATACGGTGGCCTGTGCCAGTACGCAACGGCTCCCGCCGACGGGTTGGTGAAATTGCCAGAACAGGTCAGCTTCGAGCAAGCCGCACGCTTCGGTTATCTAGGGACGGCCTATTCAGGCTTGCGGAAGGCAGGCGTGGCCGCCGGGCGGACGCTGTTGGTTTGCGGTGGCACCGGCACGCTCGGCCTTTGCGCCGTTCAGATTGCTCGTGCAATGGGCGCCACGAAGATTCTTTGCGTCGCGCGCAACGAAGCGAACCTTGCTCGTGTGCGGGCGTTGGACCCAACGAGAGTCCGCACTTTCTCGTATGGCTCTGGGACATTAAAGGACTGGGTGCTTGCGGAGACAGAAGGGTCCGGGGTTGACGCAGTGGTGGACGCCATCGGTCCTGGTGCGTCGCACCAAATCACGCTTGACTGCATCTCTTCACTGCGACGTGGCGGAAGTCTAGTTGAGATTGGCGCGATGTCTGACCCGATGCCGGTCAACATGCACGAACTCATGTGCGCGCGGGTAAGCCTCATTGGCTCGCTTTGGTTTTCGGTGGCGGAAGGCCAGGACTTGGCCGCCATGGTCGCGGCGGGCACGCTGGACCTGAGCGTATTCGAGCATCACACATACGCTCTTGAGCAGGCTAACGAGGCTCTTGCGGACGCAGAACGTCGTGTAGGCGGATTTGTGAACGTCGTAATCTCTCAGTAAGCAGCTCGGATAGCGATGCGGGGCTCATCGCTCGCACGCAACGTTTCGTTGGTGTTCAGTTTCACCTATTTGCACTTCAGAACCGACTGAGGAACCCCGTTGAATAACTGGTATAGGCGGATTGCATAACTGAAGCAATCAAGCCTGCGGTACCTTAATCTCGACGGAGATATGCGAAGCGTTCGGCCAGCCTGTCATTCTCAGTTGTTTGAGTTGGCTTATAGAAACGGTTGGTAGTCCCATCCGGCAACGTCCGTATTCACGGGCGTGTTTCGGAGCGAAGCTGAAGAACCTCGCTATCCAATCAGTTGTACATAGAATATTCAACGGAGACGATGTATGAAAACCATGCGTGCTGCGCGGTTGCACAAGGTCGGAGACCCTTTTCGTGTCGATGAAATTCCTGTTCCTGAGCCCCGCCCAACGGACGTTCTCGTCAAAGTTCAGGCATGTGGCGTAGTCCCGAATCTGCATAACGTTGTTGCTCACTATCCTGAATGGTTCCCTTTCCTCCCTCTGCCCAAGCTGCCGGCAATCTACGGTCTTGACGCGGCTGGTGTCGTTGAACAAGTCGGCAGCCACGTCGTAGGCGTAAAGCCCGGCGACCGCGTATACGTCAACCCGGGTCTTTCTTGCGGCAGCTGCCCGGCATGCCGTAGACGCGACAACACAAACTGCCCCGCTTACACGTTCCAGGGCTATTTCGGATTCGGCGCTGGTTCACAACGCCTCTTCGAGGATTACCCCTACGGCGGCTTCGGCGAATATCTGACTGCGCCGGCGACCAATCTGGTGCAGCTCCCGGAGTCGATTTCCTTCGAACAAGGAGCACGCTTCGGTTACATCGGTACGGCTTATGCCGGACTGCGTCGGGCTTCGCTCGAGGCAGGGCAGACTCTTGTCATTGACGGTGCCACCGGAACGCTCGGGTTGGGCGGCACCCTCTGCGCCCTTGGCATTGGCGCACGCAAGATTTTCGCGACCGGTCGGAACCGGGAGCTCCTGGCTCAATTGAAAGAGCTCGCGCCTGAACGAATCCACCCCGTGCCACTCGGGGAGCGTCCCGTACACGACGTTGTGATGGAGGCAACGGACGGGTTCGGCGTCGATGCAGTGCTGCAATGCCTCGGACCGAATGCACCGGTGTCGAACGTACTGGATTCCTTCTCTGCGATGCGACGCGGCGGAAAAATGGTCTCGGTCGGCGGGGTGTCGGACCCGATTCCGCTGGAGCCATTCCCGCTCATGTGCCAACAAAAGTCGCTTATCGGTTCGCTCTGGTTCACGCCGGCCGAAGGCGAGAATATGGCTGCCATGGCCGATTCGGGCACCCTCGACCTTTCCGTGTTCGAACATGAAGTTTTCCCGCTCGAAAAAATCAACGAGGCACTGGAGGCGGTCAACCACCGGCATGGTGGCTTCACGAACGTCGTCATAAATCCGACGCTGGTTTGAGCCGGAGGCCAAAATGACTCGACGTGTCGTAACTGGCCACGACGGAAGTGGCGCCTCGACCTTCGCTAGTGACGGTCCCGCCCCGTGGTGTGCGTCTTTCGCTTCTGTGCCCGGATTCGAAGTTTCAATGCTTTGGGCGACGGGCGGAGCTGTCGCCCCTTCCATCGAACATCTTGAGGAATCGGGAAAGTGGCCAGAATCTTGGGTACCAGCGGCCGATGAAAGTCGCGTACTGCTCGTCACGTTCCCGCCCGACGCCGTCTTCGCTTCAGACGGTTTCGATGGCATGGCGGCACATCGCGAGCAGATGGAGAAATTGCCGGGTCTTGCCGAGGCGTTTGAGGGCGACAACCCTGGCATGCACACGACTCAGACGCTCGATTACGGTGTTGTCCTTTCAGGCGAAATCCACCTCGAGTTGGATAACGGTCAGATGCGAAAGCTGAAACCAAAAGACTTCGTCGTGCAACGTGCCACGCGCCACGCTTGGCGCAACCTCAGCGCAGAGCCAGCGACGGTTTTGTTCGTGCTCCTGGGCTCGAAGTAACGAAAGCTAAGGGACGAGCCTCACGGACCTCGCTGTCCGTGAGGCGGTCGTCTGCCGTCGCGCCCGCGCAATCCCAACCAGTCAAAAACTACGCCCAGCTCCTTGGAGTTCGGGCAAAGGCACCCGTGTGCCCAAATAAGGAACGAGCATGAAAAAAAAACTGCTCACCGTCGCGCTTGCGGCAATCCCGCTTCAGAGCTACGCCCAGAGTTCGGTCACGCTTTTTGGGCTGCTCGACGAAGGCGTAACCTACGTCAGTAATGCTAGTGGCCACTCTCTCGTGCAGATGGCCTCGGGCATTCAGGCTCCGAATCTTCTGGGCATCCGCGGCACTGAAGACCTCGGAGGAGGTCTTCAAGCGTTCTTCGTGATGGACTCAATGCCTGACATCAATACCGGGAAGCAGAACGGCGGCGCCTTCACCGGCCGAGAGTCCTACGTTGGTATCGCGTCGCCGTACGGGACGCTGACGCTGGGCCGCCAGTTCGACTATATGTTCGACAATCTCTCGATTGCGCGCTGGGGACATCAGATTCCTTATGTCAGCCTCTACCAGCTGCCCGGCGGACCATTTGCCAAGCTCGGAGCTCCGCTTGGCACTTTTGACTATACGCGCATCGCAGGCGGTGAAGCGACACCGAACGCCATCAAATATACCTCGAAGACGTACGCAGGCTTTGACTTCGGCGCGATGTACGGCTTTAGCAATATCGCCGGGCAGACCGGCAGCAATAACTTGATGAGTTTCGGTGCCAATTACAATAATGGACCGTTACGCCTGAATGCGGCCTATACATATTCGAAGGAAGACGGCATTGACGATGGGCATCATGGCATTCGGAACTACGGGTTCGGTGGTCGCTATGACTTCGGTATGCTTGCCTTGGACGTGCTTTATACGAACACGCGCAATACATTCACGAATGGCCACGTCGACAGCTACGAAGCAGGTTGGTTGGTTAAGTTTGCGCCCGACACTTTCCTCTACGCGAACTACATCTACGCGAAGGGTAACGACCAACTGGACAACAGCCACTCCAATCAGGGCGGTCTGACCTTCGACTACTTGCTGTCCAAACGCACCGACGTCTACGTGAACGCAATCTACCAACGGGCTAGCGGGGCCGGTGCGGTGGCCTCAGTCAACGGCACATTTGCCACATCGTCCAGCCAAAATCAAACCGTACTTCGATTGGGTATGCGCACTTTGTTCTAACTTTTTCGCGGCTGGTCGATTCCCTGAAACATCGGCCAGCCTGTAATCGTTGGGTACTAGACCCTCGCTCTTACGTTTCTTCGTAAAGCTCGATGGCAGGCGCCTCCGCTGTCTTCTTGAGTCTTTCCGCGCCAAGCCAGATACCACTTTCCACGATTTCGTTGACGACCTGAAGCACCAGCCGCTGGCCTTCACGGACCGCTTGTGAGTGCGACCGTGCTGTGTTCTCGCACAGAGCCCAAGTCATGAATGCCCCACGAATGGGACTCCAGGAAAGCGACTCTTCCCAGTAGGGGTTGCCGCTGACCGCACAACATGGAGTAATCGTATCGGCCACTCCCTGGCGCGCAAGTTCCATCGACAGGTGCATCGCATCGATTTCGAAGAGCGTCTTGAATTCGAAGCCTCGACGCGACATCGAATTCTCAATCGTTGTGCGGATGACGTTCGGCCTTCCAGGCAGGGCTAGCTGGAGATTGTCCAGCTTCGACAAGGCGACGGGCTTGTCCGGCTGCAGCTCATCTGCCTTTTTCCCGACGAGTATGAGCGGCTCACGAATGAGCGGCGTGTGGGCATATCCCTGCGGCGGTGACCCCTCGAACGGCACGATTGCGAGGTCCAGCATGCCAGAGTGCATCACTTCCCGCAGTTCGTGACTTGCGCCTTCATGCACGCGCAGGGAAACACCAGGATACTCGGCGACTAAACGGGGTATGAACTTCGAGGTGAAAAGATACCGCCATGACGGTGCGACACCAATTGAAAGCTGTCCTGCGGCGCGGTCGCCAACCTGTTCGACGAGCTTGGTCAATTGGCGAAGTATCGGGCGAGCGCGTTCAAGCAGTAACGTTCCTGCTTCCGTGAGCAGCACCCCGCCTTGTGTTCGAGTAAACAGCTTGGCTCGGACCTGGTGCTCGAGAAGTGCAATGTGTCGCGATAGCGCTGGCTGGGAAAGCCTGAGGTCCGTCGCCGCTTTGTTGATGCTTCCAAGCTCGGCAACTCGCAAGAAATACTCAATCAGACGCGAGTCCACGTTTGTCTCCGTTAGGCCCATTATGACCAACCTTGGGCCATGTTATCCACCAAACGATTATAGGTCCGAGCCCCGCTGGCCCCCGAATAGGGGTTTGCCCGAATCAATAGATTGGGGTGAATTACCGAAAGGTGCTCAACGTAACTATCTGAATATAAGCAGATATTTGCCGAAAAATAAGGGAAAACGCGGATAACCGAGTTTCGGATGGACCTTATAGAAAAGTCGCATTATTCGGATAACAGTCGTCTCGCTACTATTTGTTCAACGTCTTCGAGCGCACCGCGACATCAGACAAGCGCTCGAACAGCCAACCATCGAGTTGGCTTGGTTACAGACATGAACAAGGAGACGAGCCGTGACATTGGCTGTGCTGTGTGCATCTCACACTCCGTTGATGAAGGACGGAATCGCTGACGACGAAGTTCGCTCCAGCGTTAAACAGGGTTTCGAATCCCTCGCGAAGCGGGCGGAAGACTTCGCGCCGGACCTTCTCATTCAGTTTGCTCCAGACCATTTCAACGGCTTCTTCTATGAAGTCATGCCCAGCTTCTGCGTTGGTATTAACGCGACTTCCCTCGGCGACTGGGACACATCGACGGGTCCACTTCCCGTTGTTTCCGACGACGCGCTTCAGTTGAGCGAGATGCTCCTCCATGAGGGTGTGGACGTCGCGGTTTCCTATCGCATGGAAGTCGACCACGGCTTTGTGCAAATCTGGGAACGCATGTTTGGGAATTTCAGCCGCTTCCCGACGATTCCGATTTTCATTAACAGCGCCGCGCCTCCGTTGCCTACGTTTAAGCGGGCGCGTTTGCTCGGCGAGGCAGTCGGCCGCTGGGCTGCGGCATCCGGCAAGCGGGTTTTGATTTCAGCGTCTGGTGGCCTCTCCCATGACCCACCCACGCCAAGCATCCTCACTGCACCCGACGAGGTCAAAGAGCGCCTTATCAGCGGTCGATATCCGTCCGAGGAAGTCCAGCGTGCTCGGGTTGAGCGTGTGTTGGCAGCGGGGGCCCGTGCCGTGAATGGCACGCCCGAGATACTGCCTGTCGACCCCGACTGGGACGCCGCATTCATCGAGAAGCTCCAGAGCGGAGACCTCGAGGCGTTCGACGCAATTGCCATGAAAGACGTCCGAGCAAAAGCTGGGCGTGGCGGTCCCGAGGTTCTCGCATGGGTTGCGGCTTTTGCCGCGCTCTCTACGCAGGGCAAATATCAGGCTGACCTCGTTTATTACGAGGCCATCCAGGGATGGATTGCGGGCATGGCAATGATGTTCGCAGAACCGAAAGCAGACCGCGCATAGCGCGAGCACATATTCAGGAGATTACGACATGGGCATTCGTACAGGTCAGCAGTTCATCGACGGATTGAAGAACAGTCCGCGTGACGTCTGGGTTCGTGGAGAGCGCGTCACTGACGTCACGACGCACCCAGCGTTCAAGGGAGCAGTTGAGCAACTTGCGGCGCTCTACGACACCCAGCACGACCCGGAACTGCAAGACAAGGTGACCTATGTCGTCCCGGAAACGGGAGAGCGCGCAGGTTTGGCGTTCATGCCCGCGAGGTCTGCGGACGACCTGCGCAAACGCCGCGAGGCTTACCGCCTCTGGGCAGAGACCAACTTCGGCCTGATGGGTCGCTCGCCGGACTTCATGAACGTCACGCTGTTGGCGTTCTGGGAAGCACATAAGGATTTTGCGAAGGGCGGCGAGCAGTTCGGCGAAAACATCGTGAAGTATTACGAGTACATTCGCGACAACGACCTGTTTTTGAGCCACGCGCTGATTACGCCGCAAAACGACCGCTCGAAGCAATCCTCCGAGCAGGCCAGCATGCACCTACGCGTAGTGAAGGAAGCCGAGGACGGTATCTACGTGAGCGGCGCGCGCATGATTGCGACGCTCGGCCCCGTATCGGACGAGATGATTATGTACAACCTGCCGCAGTTCAAGGCAGGCGATGAAGACCACGCACTCATCTTCGCCGTTCCGACGGACATCAAGGGGTTGCGCCAGATTGCTCGAGACCCGTACTACGTCGAGCACCACGATAGTTACGACCACCCGCTGTCTACGCGATTTGAAGAGAACGACTCTCTTCTCATTTTCGACAACGTGTTTGTCCCTTGGGAACGTGTCTTCTGCTATCGCCAGGTCGAGTTATCGAATCAGCTCTACTCGCACACGGCACTGCGCAACCACACTGCGCATCAGACGAATACGCGTGCCCTCGTCAAGATGCAGTTCTCGGTGGGTCTCGCTATCGCAGTTGCGAAGTCCATCAAAGCCGACCAGTTCTTGCACGTGCAACAGATGCTAGGCGAGTTGCTCGGCTACGTCGAGCAGGTGAAGAGTGCGCTCGTGCGCTCGGAATATGAAGCGGAGCCGTCCGACGTTGGCACGGTGCGTCCTTCGCTGGCGCCGCTGCAAGCCATTCGCACGATGCTGCCGTTCGCGTACCCGCGAGTCGTCGAGGTGCTTCAGACCATCGGTGCTGGTGGCTTCATGCTGATGCCGAGCGGTGCCGACTTCCGCGCACCCGAACTCGCTGATGACATGGCGCTGTATTACCAAGGCGCCGGCGGCATGCCGTCGGTCGAGCGTGTGAAGCTCTTCAAACTTGCCTGGGACCTGGCCGGCGAAGCGTTTGGTCAACGTCTGGTGCAGTACGAGCGCTACTACGCCGGCGACCCGGTCCGCAATCTCGCAATGAACTACTTCGCGGGTAGCCGTGATTCTGACATGCAGCGCCTCGTCGACAAAGCTCTCGCACTGGCAGGCGACCCCGCTGAGACGTTCGATGAACAGGCGCCATCAAGCGCTGAGCTTGAAGTCGAAGTGAACTGACTTCGAATCGGCCGGCACACGCCGGCGCGATACAGGAGAAAACCATGTCGGAATCCAGCAATCAGGCGGGCGTGCTGAGTCTCACGGAGGCGGATGGCACTGCGTTCCGCCGCGCGCTCGGGCACTTTGCGACGGGCATTACCGTGATGTCGACGCGAGACGTGGATGGAAGGCCCTACGGCGCAACGGTCAGTTCGTTTTCGTCGTTGTCGCTTGACCCGCCGCTCATTCAATGGAGCCTGACGACTCGTTCGTTTTCGTATCCCATCTTCAGTCAGGCCAGTCACTTCGCGGTGAACATTCTGGCGTCAGACCAAGAAGAAGTCTCGCGTACGTTTTGTCGGCCTGTTGACCGCTTCGCGCTTGTCGAGTCCTACGAAGGTGTCGAGCGCCTGCCTCTCGTGTCTGGCTGCCTCGGCTGGATTGAGTGCAGTTTGGAGCGGCAAGTCGAAGCCGGCGACCACACGATTTTTATTGGTCGCGTGCTCAACGCACGAGTGTCGAATAAGTCACCGTTACTTCATTGGCGCGGGGCATACCACCCGCTTGAGGTGGACGCAGTGTCCTGAGTCGTAGCGAATTTCACGAAGGAACATCATGTCTGACGCAACTCTTGAGCAGCCCGTCGCTGGTGCTGCGGACGTAGAAGCTCTTGCGGCGGAACTCCGCCGATGCTTCGAAACTGGTGAGACCATTGCACCGCTGCGTGACCGTGTCGCAAACAACGACGTCGATACCGCCTACGCCATCCAGAACGCGAACACGCGTTTCTACGAGTCTCAGGGGCGTCGCCTCGTCGGACGAAAAATCGGCCTGACGTCGAAGGTTGTTCAAGCGCAACTCGGCGTCGACCAACCGGATTTCGGCATGCTGTTTGCCGACATGGCGGCCGGCGAAGGCGAGCCGATTGAAGTCAGTCGGCTTCACCAGCCGAAGGTGGAGGCAGAGATTGCCCTCATTTTGGACGAAGACCTCAATCTGGAATCGCCGACAGTGGCTGACCTTATTCGCGCCACGCAGTATGTCGTTCCGGCTCTCGAGATTGTCGGCAGCCGCGTTTCGAAATGGGACATCCGCATCTTTGACACTGTCGCGGACAACGCCTCATCCGGGATGTATGTGCTCGGAGGGCCTGCGCGTCGAATCGAAAGCCTGGACCTTCGTGGTCTCCAAATGACGATGACGCGCGAGCGCGCGGATGACGGTTCAAGCACTGGTCCGAATATCGTCTCGACCGGCAGTGGCGCTGCATGCCTCGGCCACCCTCTCAATGCAGCAGTGTGGCTCGCGGGCGAAGTCGCTCGCCGTGGCCGCCCGCTGAAAGCCGGTGATGTCGTGCTTACCGGCGCCCTGGGACCCATGGTTCCAGTTACCGCCGGCGACACCTTTGTCGCCCAGATGTCGGGACTCGGCCAAGTCACGGCGAAATTCGTTTAACGAGGTTTGCTCATGTCAAAAACCAAAGTAGCCATCATCGGTTCCGGCAACATCGGCACCGATTTGATGATTAAAGTTCTTCGCCTTTCCGATGTGCTCGAAATGGGCGCTTTCGTCGGCATTGACCCGGAGTCGGACGGCCTGAAGCGCGCTGCGCGCATGGGGGTTCCAACTACCGCTGAGGGCATCGACGGCCTCGTGAAGATGCCAAACTTCAGTGAGATTCAGGTCGTATTCGACGCGACCTCCGCTGGCGCCCACAAAAAGCACGACGCAATCTTGCAAGCACACGGCAAGCGCGTTATCGATTTGACGCCTGCTGCCATCGGCCCCTACACGGTGCCGTGCGTGAACGGTGAGGCCAATCTCGACGCGCCTAATGTCAACATGGTGACGTGCGGCGGCCAGGCAACAATTCCTATCGTTGCCGCAGTCAGCGCCGTCGCGACGCTTCACTACGCGGAAATCGTCGCTTCCATTTCTTCGCGCTCAGCGGGCCCGGGCACGCGCGCGAACATCGATGAATTCACCGAAACGACCTCGCAGGCAATCGAGCGCGTGGGTGGTGCGAAGCGCGGTAAGGCAGTCATCGTCCTGAATCCTGCCGAGCCGCCGCTCATCATGCGCGACACCGTCTATTGTCTGTGCGAAGGCGCGGACGAAGACACGATTGAAGCGTCAATTCAAGCCACGGTCGAAAAGGTGCGCGCATACGTGCCGGGTTATCGCCTGAAGCAGCGCGTTCAATTCCACCGTTACACGAAGGACAACCCGCTTTTCATTCCCGAGATGGACCAGACCTTCATCGGCATGAAAGTCACCGTGTTCCTCGAAGTCGAAGGCGCTGCCCATTACCTGCCGGCTTACGCGGGCAATCTCGACATCATGACCTCTGCGGCAATGTCGACCGCAGAGCGCATCGTGCGCCGTCAGACGCATGAAAACAGCAAAGCGGAGGCGCTGTGAGCAACGATACCAATACAAAGCTGTATATCCAGGACGTGACGTTGCGCGATGGCATGCATGCCATCCGCCATCAATACAGCCTGGACCAAATTCGCACAATCGCGAAGGCTCTGGACTTGGCAAAAGTCGACGCAATCGAGGTTGCGCATGGCGATGGGCTCTCAGGTTCCAGCTTCAACTACGGCTTTGGTTCCAACACGGATTGGGCATGGATTGAGGCGGTCGCGGAAGTCATCACGCACGCCAAGCTCACGACTCTGCTGATTCCCGGAATCGGCACCGCGCATGACTTGAAGCACGCATACGAAATCGGCGTTCGTTCGGTCCGGGTCGCGACGCACTGCACTGAAGCGGACGTGTCGAGGCAGCACATCGAATACGCGCGCTCCTTGGGCATGGACGTCTCCGGATTCCTCATGATGTCCCACATGGTGGCTCCGGAAAAGCTGGCAGAGCAGGCGAAGCTGATGGAGTCGTATGGCGCCCATTGCGTCTATGTCACGGACTCGGGCGGCGCAATGACCATGGACGACACGGTCGCTCGCTTCCAGGCGTACGACAAGGTGCTGAAGCCCGAGACCCAGCGTGGCATCCACGCACACCACAACCTGTCGCTCGGCGTCGCCAACTCTATCGTTGCCGTCCAGAACGGAGCGATTCGCGTCGACGCGAGCCTGACGGGCATGGGTGCGGGCGCCGGCAACGCTCCGCTGGAAGTGTTCATTGCGGCAGCCGACGCCCATGGCTGGAATCACGGCACGGACCTCTATGGCCTCATGGATGCCGCCGAGGAACTGGTGCGTCCGCTTCAGGACCGCCCGGTTCGTGTGGACCGCGAAACCCTCAGCTTGGGCTATGCCGGTGTGTACTCGAGCTTCCTCCGCCACGCCGAAGCGGCCGCCAAAGAATACGGCCTCGATACTCGCACCATCCTGATTGAGCTCGGCAGGCGAAAGATGGTTGGCGGTCAAGAAGACATGATTGTCGACGTTGCACTTGACCTCGTGCGCCAAAAGCAAGAAGCCGCCGCCTGAGAGGTCATGCACTGAAAGGAACGCCTGGCCTAGTGAGGCCAGGCGCAAGGATAAGGACAACAAGAACTAAAGATACCTGTTTGGAGGAAGACATGAGCAGCACACTGAGTCCCAAGTACGAGCCCGATGGCGTGAAGCGCAGGGCCTACCGAAAAATCTGGTGGCACATCATTCCGTTGCTTTTTGTTTGCTACGGAGTCGCGTTCATCGACCGCATCAACATCGGGTTTACGAAGCTGCAGATGAGTGAAGCCCTGCACATCAATGCCACTTGGTACGGCATCGCGGCGGGAGCGTTCTTCATCACCTACGCACTCTGCGAAATTCCGAGCAATCTGTTCCTGGCCAAGTGGGGCGCGCGCAAGACCTTTGTTCGCATCATGTTCCTATGGGGACTGGCGACCGCCGCAACGGCTTTTATCTCGAGCGTCGGGCATCTCATCACGCTGCGGTTGTTGGTCGGTGCGTTTGAAGCTGGATTCCTGCCCGGCATCGTCCTGTACCTCACGTACTGGTTTCCGGCGGCCATGCGTGCACGCGTTACAGCGGTCATCTTCGTCGCGAACGCTGCTGCAGGCGCCATTGCTGCGCCGATTACAGGCTGGATTCTCTCTGGACTGAACGGTTTCTTGGGTCTCGCCGGCTGGAAATGGGTATTCATTGTTGAAGGTCTGCCGGCATGCGTTCTGGGCGTCATCACTTTCATTGTTCTGCGCGACCGGCCGGACGACGCCGAGTGGCTCAGCGACGAAGAGAAAGCGGCGGTCAAGTCTGACCTGGCATCGGAAGTGTCGGTGCAGGCCGACCATTCGGCAGGTCTTGTCCGTCAGATTCTGGCAAACCCACTCAACTATCTGGTCGCTTTCCTTTTCTTTACTGCTATCTGCAGCAACTATCTGCTGTTCTTCTGGCTCCCGACGATTGTCAAGGAGAGTGGCGTCGCATCGATGGTCAACATCGGTTTGCTCACGGCGATTCCGCTTGGCATGGGTTTCGTTGGCGCCGTCGTACTCAGCTGGAGTTCCGACAAGCTGAAGGAGCGCCGCTGGCACCTTGCACTCTGCTTCTGCTTGATTTCCCTCGGACTGATTGCAGCGATGTCAACTCAGAATCTCGTTCTGATGCTGACGGCTTTCGCCGTAACGAGCTTCGCGACCGGCGCGAGCGGCCCACTGATTTGGTCCATTCCTCCGGGATATCTCAGCCAGAAGGCAGCACCCGTAGCGTTGGCGTTCATCAGCACTCTCGGAAACATCGGCGCCTTCGCGAGCCCTCCTTTGCTCGGCTACATCAAGACCGTGACGGGAAGTCTCTACGGAGGCGTGATTGCCATCGCTGTCTTGTCCGCAATCGGTGCTCTCTGCATTGCCTTCGCCTTCCCTGAGCGCGCTGTGCGAGTGCGAGACAAACACCTTGATGGGCTTGAACAGGCCTGATGTCACGACGTTGCCGAAGAACGGCAGCGCAATTCAACTTCGACTAAAGCTGAAGACGGCACATCCGCTCTGTAAGCGTGCGTGCAACCAGTGGCAAGTGGCCATGGATGCCGGTTAAAGAACTTTTAGGACAGGAAGAGACTATGGACACCTCCACTGATTTCGATACCGACGTTGTCGTCGTTGGCTCTGGCCCGATGGGCGCGACGACCGCTTTAGCTTTAGCGACCTACGGCATCCGCTCGCACATCATTTCCCGCTGGAACTGGCTGGCTGATACCCCCCGCGCTCATATCACCAACCAGCGCACGATGGAGGTCTACCGCGACCTTGGCATTGAAGAGGACGTATCTCGCAATTCGACGCCATGGGACCAAATGGGCGACAGCCTCTTTACCACGTCGCTGGCAGGCGAGGAACTCATCCGCCACCGCGCTTGGGGAACCGGAGAGGAGCGTCACGGTGACTACGTTAAAGGTAGTCCGTGTCCGCTGGTCGACATCACCCAGCCGAACATGGAGCCTATCCTGCTTAACAATGCTGCAAAGCGAGGCGCAGTGTTCTCGTCAAACACCGAGTACCTGAGTCACACCCAAGACTCTGACGGTGTAACCGTGCAGCTCGAGGACCGGCTCACTGGTCGCCAATACTCGATGCGGGCGAAGTATCTGGTCGGTGCCGACGGTGCGCGCTCTAGGGTGCTAGAAGAGCTGGACCTGAAAGTTGAAGGCGAGATGGCGCGTGCCGGCACGGCGTACGTCATCTTCAATGCAGACCTCTCGCAGTATGTGAAGCATCGCCCGAGCATTCTTCACTGGATTGTCAGCCCGCACGCCAGCTTCGGCGAAATCGGTCTGGGGCTCCTGCGCGCGGTCAAGCCCTGGACGCAATGGATTGCTGGTTGGGGGTTCGATATTTCGAAGGGCGACCCGGATTTGAGCGAGGAAACTGTCCTCGAAAAGATTCGAGTCCTCGTCGGTGACCCTGACGTGGAAGTCGAAATTGTTCGAAAGTCGGTCTGGTACGTCAATCAAGCATATGCCACTTCCTATTCGCGTGGCCGCGCATTTTGCGGCGGCGATGCTACCCACCGGCATCCGCCCTCAAGCGGCCTTGGCCTGAACACCTGCGTGCAAGACGCCTTCAACTTGGCGTGGAAGTTGGCCTATGTTTTGAACGGCTACGCCACTCCGCAGTTGCTTGAGACCTACTCGGATGAGCGAACACCGGTCGGAAAGCAAATTGTGCTCCGAGCCAATCAGTCCCGGAAGGACTACGCCCCCATCAAAGCAGTATTCAGCGTCGAAGGAGCAGAGAACCCGGTCGCTGCGGGTATCGCCCGATTCAAAGACCCTGGTCCTGAGGGCATGAAAGCGCGCGCTGCCGCACAGGAGGCGCTCGAATTGAAGAACAAAGAATTCAACGCTCAAGGAGTCGAGATGAACCAACGGTATTCGTCGAGCGCCGTTGTCGACGATGGGTCAGCACCGGAGGCGTGGGCGCGAGACCCCGAGCTTTATCTGCAGCCGACGACGCGCCCGGGCGCGAAGTTGCCGCATGCATGGCTGGTGAATAAGGCTGGCGACCGTATCTCGACCCTCGATGTCGTGGGCAAAGGAAAGTTCACCCTTGTGACTGGCCTTGGCGGCACGGCATGGGCTGACGCTGTTGCGAAGTTGGACCTTCCCTTCCTCAAGACCGTCGTCGTCGGCTCTGAACGCTACCAGGACCCGTACTGCGATTGGCAGCGTCAGCGCGATATCGAGGAAGCTGGAGCGCTGCTGGTGCGTCCGGACGGATATGTTGCCTGGCGTCAAAGCGGGAACGTCTTCGATAACGCTGAAGCGTCGCAGTTGCTGCGCACTGCTCTCGAGACGGTTCTGGGCAAAGCGTAAGTCTTCAACTCGAGATTGTGACGCGCAAGCTGGCGCTTCACGTTCCCGACTCCACAAATCCTGTAATGCAGAGGAAACGAGAATGAGCACGCAAACCGAATTGACCGAAGCAGGTACGAGCAAGTTCACCCGAATCAAGGAGGGTGACCTCGACCTTCAGATTCACTACAACGACATGGGCAAAGGTCCCCAGACCGTGGTGATGCTGCACGGGTCAGGCCCCGGCGCGAGCGGCTGGGCGAACTTCAACCGCAATCTTGAGCCGCTGGTTGGAGAAGGCTATCGTGTCATCCTGATGGACTGCCCGGGCTGGAGCAAGAGCGACCCGATTGTGAGCAAAGGCTCGCGCTCCGAGCTGAACGCCAAGGCACTAAAAGGCCTGCTCGACGTGCTCGACATCCAGAGCCCGGTCCATATCATCGGCAACTCGATGGGCGGACACAGCGCCGTCGCGTTTGCTTTGGCAAACCCGAGCCGCGTTGGCAAGCTCGTCTTGATGGGTGGCGGCACCGGCGGCCCGAGCCAGTTTGTGCCGATGCCGACAGAAGGCATCAAGCTGCTGAACGGGCTTTATCGTGAGCCGACCATCGAAAATCTGAAGCGCATGATGAATGTGTTCGTGTTCGACACGAGCAACCTTACCGAGGACCTGTTCAAAACCCGCCTGGACAACATGCTTTCGCGCAAGGAACACCTCGAAAACTTCGCGAAGAGCCTCGATGCGAATCCGAAGCAGTTCCCGGACGTGGGCCATCGTCTCTCCGAAATCAAAGCGCCGACGCTGGTGATTTGGGGCCGCGACGACCGATTCGTTCCGCTGGACGTAGGTCTGCGTCTGGTTTGGGGCCTGCCGAACGCCGACCTGCATGTGTTCAGCCGCTGCGGGCACTGGGCGCAGTGGGAACACGCGGATAAATTCAACCGCATGGTGTCCGACTTCTTCGCGAACTGATATCGGCGTTCCAAGCCCGGTGTTCTCGCAGAAGACCTGGTCGCCGACTCCGCATTTCGAAACCTTTGGTTCCTCTGGCCCCTTCCATCACCACGGCTGCCCGATGCAGTCGTGGGCTCATTTGCGTTAGGTCATTGGAAGTCTCGGTCAAGTAGATTCCACGTCGACTAGACCGATAGTGTTTGAAATCACATCCAGACCCTTTTGAAGGCTGGACTAACTATAAGAAGTATTTTGGAGACTCTAAGTCATGAAGAAGACCGTCTTTGCCGCGGGTTGCCTTGCCGCGTTCACCACTTGCGCTCATGCTCAGAGCAGCGTCACGCTGTACGGCATTATCGATGAGGGATTTAACTGGACGTCCAATTCTGGCGGTAAAAGCCTATACAACCTCTCAAGCGGCGTCATGCAAGGTAGCCGGTGGGGCTTGCGTGGGGCGGAAGACCTGGGTGGTGGACTGAAGGCGATTTTCGTGCTCGAGAACGGCTTTGACGTCAACAACGGCTCGCTCGGCCAGAAGAATCGCGGAAGCACTCAGGGATTGATGTTCGGGCGTCAGGCATATGTCGGTCTCTCGAGCCCCTATGGCACGATGACCCTTGGCCGTCAGTACGATTCCGTCGTGGATTATGTCGGTCCGCTCGAAGTTGGAACGCAGTGGGGCGGGTACATCGCCGCGCACCCTGGCGACCTCGACAACTTCAACAATGCCTACCGCGTCAATAACGCTATCAAATTCACCAGCGCGGACTACAGCGGCCTCCGATTCGGCGGCGTGTACAGCCTTGGCGGCATTGCAGGAGAGACGACGCGGAATCAAGTGTGGTCCGTTGGGGCAGGATACACGCGTGGCCCGCTCGTCCTCGGCGCAGCTTACTTGAACGCGCGGAACCCGAACGTGGGCTTCTTTGGCGACAATGGGGCAAGTACTGCGCCTGCGGCGAATGCGAACTTCATCTCGTCGCCCGTCTACAGTGGCTACGCGTCCGCGCACACCTATCAAGTCATCGGCGCTGGCGGGGCGTACACGTTCGGTGCCGCAACAATCGGCGCAACCTACTCTAACGTGCAGTTTAAAAGCTTAGGCGACACAGTCACGTCAGGCCCGAATCCTCGCGGGTACACCGGGAACGCAACGTTTAACAATGCGGAAGTGAGCTTCAAGTACCAGGCCACGCCGGCGTTGGTGCTGGGAGCTGCATTCGATTACACGAAGGGTGGCAGTGTTTCCACCGCTACGAGCTCGACTGGAGGAGCAAAGTATTACCAAGGCGCCCTCGGGGTCGACTACTTCCTGTCGAAGCGAACGGACGTCTATGTAATCGGCGTCTATCAAAAGGCCTCCGGCACCGATTCAACGGGTGCCACCGCAGTTGCGGCGATTAACAACCTGACGCCTTCCACTAGCGACCGCCAGACGACGGTCCGCGCGGGCATCAGACATAAGTTCTAAGTCGCAATAAGTCGCTATGGCAGTCGAGCGCGATGCTTATTTCGCTGTCTCGATTGCCGGCGGCTTCAGCCCTGACTGTAGTCCCCCGACAAACTTCGCATAGCGGTCCTATCGTGAAATCATTTATTACATGCGCGGTCCTGGTCGCAACAATCATCGGTCTATTGTCCTGTTCAAGCACCAAACCGGCGGCAAGCTCAGCACCGGCTCGCATCGGCTTCGTGGCTGGTGCGGGCGGATTCCAGAAGATGGCCGTCACAAATCAGGCGTTTTTCGACACCCTAGCCGAGGCGGGCTACTCGAACGGCGGCAAGCTTGACGTCGTGTTCCGAACGGCTGACGGAGACATGGCGCGGATGCCCGCGTTGGTGCGAGAGGTCCTCGACCAGAACGTAAGTATCCTGGTCGTATCTTCATCTCCTGGTTGTGCTGCTGCGAAGGCCGCGACCACGACGATGACATGGTTGCATCGATGCACCACGACCTCGTGTCTGGCCGTCGTCTCGAACTGGATGGACTGAGCGGGTTGGTTTGCCGGAAAGGACGTGTTCATGGAATAGCTACACCTTTCCACGATTTCGCATATGCCTGCCTTAAACCCCACATGGGCGGCGGAATTGCTGGACTTTTCTGAGTCTTATGCGTTGCTAGCTCTTCTCTGACAGCTGCTCTCTGATATATTCAGCTACGAGAGGCAGTTGACGGTCGGCGCCAGTCGACCGCATGAAAAGGAGCGACATGAGCGGTACGAGTGCAACGCGGGCGTCCTCTGAAACAAGAGTGGCGTCGGAAGCTGAGCGGCAGGTGAACTACGGCTTTCTCCGGTCCAATTTTCCTTTCTCAATTCGTTTGCTTCGCGGCTTCGTGCGACGTGAGAGTCAACGAATCTTCGATGAAGTGGGCATCCTCCCCGGCGACGCGAGCGTGGTAGCAATTCTCGCGCTTAACCCCGGAATTACGCAAACAAAGCTTTGCGACTCGCTGTTGCTGAAGAAGTCGCAACTCGCTGTGATTCTTCGCGGAATGTCCGAGCAAGGGCTGCTCGTCCGCAAAGAGTCTGCGGAGGACCGACGCATTAACACTCTGCGCTTGACGAAAAAGGGCGAGAAGCTGTGGGAGAAGCTTCGCGAACGCATCGACCAGCATAACGAGCTCATTCTTTCTCCGCTCTCAGACGGAGAAAGGCGCGCGCTCAACCAGCTCTTCGACAAAATCATTGGTGGATTCGAGACGCGCAGCATGCCGGGCGACGTAGCAGCGCCAGATGCTGACTAATCAAGCGAGCCGTGCATGCACGGGCTCCTCTTTCTCTGATTAGGCTTTTGACGTAAGCCGCAGCGGAGTCGACGAGGGTCCGAACTCGACCCAGTCAGTCATCTTGACTTCGCCGCCGAGGTCAAAACCATCGGTCATACGCAGCAAGGCTCCAATGCCGATTCTCAGTTCAAGGCGCGCGAGCGACGACGCAGGACATTGATGTGCTCCGCGGCCGAAGGCGATGTGACGATTCGGCTGTCGGAACATGTCGAACTCGTGTGGGTTTGGGAACACGTCCTCGTCACGATTCGCAGATGGAAAAATCATCGTTATCGCTTCGCCTGCCTTTATGCGGCGCCCACCGATTTCGACGTCCTGCTTTGCGGTTCGAGCAAATACCCGGTACGGCGCATACATCCGAAGAAACTCTTCAATGGCGCGCGGAAGTAACTCTGGATTAGTCCGCAGGTTTGTTTGGAGTTCCTGGTCGCGCGCCAAGTGGACGGCAATGCTGCCGAGAACTGCGCCGGGAGCAGCTTGAGCTGCCGACAAGAACTGTCGAATGCTGGCGACAACGAGTTGCTCAGGAATGGCCGTGCCTCGCTCGCCAGCGAGTAAAAGCGCGGAAACCAAGTCTTCATCTGGGTTCAACAAGGCGTGCTTCCGAGCGTCGACGATTTCGCGCGCGATAGCGTAAAGGTCGGTGCTCGCCTGAATCATCTCGTCCTGATTCATCGACGTCGTCGCGCGATAGTAGCGCACGCCCACCGCCCGTGCGCGCAGCATCATCTCAAGCGGCAGAGACAATATCTCGCCGAAAGCATGCGCTGCAAAATATTCAGCGAAGTCCTTGGTGAAATCTGCATGTCCTCGCTCAACCAAGGGAACCAGCAACTCTTGTGCGTAGCTTTGGAGCGAAGACTCCAGCTTGTCGATACGCGACTTTCGAAAAATGCGATTGATAGGGTCTCGGAAGGTGCTGTGTTCCGGCGGGTCGAAGTGGAGAGGCGGTCGAGGTCCGTCCTTGCGCGTTACGCGTGGGACGATGTTCTGCTCGGCCGTACTGAACGACTCAGTGTCCTCCTGAAGACGGATGACATCGTCGTATTTGAACAACGCCCAAAAGCCACCGAACTCGTTGCTATGCGCCACTGGGCACTTGGCACGCATCTCCGTGTAGTACGCGTGCGAGTTGTCAAACGTCTCTTCGTAAAGAGGATTGAATTCCGATTCTGTCTTCCCTTCTTGCACGACATCCCTCCGAGTCTGAGCGTACCGTGGATGGCAGCCGTTCGCGCCACCCTCCAGTCAGTGTTCGTTTCGCAATCAGCTGAGCGCGTCCGTCGCGCTCCACCACGCGGCTACTGCGTCAGGGGCTTCCCGGATATGTCAAAAACGGATTCTCGTCATCCAGTTTCGACATTAGCTAAGCACCTGCCGTTGGTCCTAGTATAGCAATCGTTAAGAATGTTAACGAATTTATTTGCAGCGATTGCCGAGGTTCTCAGCGGCTACGTATCGGCCCGGGAGCTTCGCGGATTTCCGTTTGGATGACTAGAAAAACAGCTTGTGGAGACACTCAATGAGAAAGAAAGCGATGGCGTTCCTGGCTTGTGCGTTGACTGGCGGCGCTGCTCATGCGCAGAGCAGCGTGACGCTGTACGGAGCGATTGATGCCGGCATCACCTACACGTCGAACCAGGGCGGCCATAGCAATACGTTCTTCCAGTCGGGCGTGAACAATCCAGACCCATGGGGCTTGAAGGGCGTTGAAGACCTGGGAGGCGGGACGAAAGCGCTTTTCAAACTTGAGGGCTACTACAACCTGGGAACGGGTTCCATGAATGGCGGTGGCATCTTCGCGCACCAGGCGTGGGTCGGAATCCAGAACGACAATTGGGGTACGGTCACCGCGGGCAACCAGTATGACTTCATGCTCACTTCGCTTGCGTCGCGGCGTTGGGGGCCGATGATTCTCTACGTGTCGCCTTTCATGACGCAAGCGGGTCCGTTCTCGAAGCTGAATGCTCCAGGGCCGTTTGGGATGTTTGACTTTGACCGAACCGCAGGAACTGTTCGGATGAACAACTCGGTGCTGTATCAAAGTCCGGTCATCAACGGCCTGACAGCCGGTGCCATGTATGGCTTTGGCGGTCAACCGGGGTCGTTCGGTCTGAACAGTTCGCAGAGCTTCGGCATCGATTACGCGAACGGTCCGCTCGCGCTCGACGCCGCTTACACCTACCAGAAGTACCCGACCATCGCGAATGGCAGCAAGGGTATTCGGAACTACGGCTTCGGTGGTCGATACGCCATCGGAAAGAATTTCGTGGACGCGCTTTACACCAACACGGCAAACACTGACAACGGCGCTCGTATCGATGTATACGAAATCGGCGCGTTGTTTCCCATTGGCGCGGCGTTGAATCTTCACGTCGAATATCAGTTTATGCAGGGAAACAAGGTGCTCGACGAGAACAAGGCTCATCAGGTCGGCGCCACGCTCGACTATTCAATTTCACCCCGTACGGGCGTGTACGCGAGCGTCCTCTATCAACACGCAAGTGGCGACGGCCTGGCCAATGCGTACATCATTGGGATGCTGGGGCCATCGTCTTCCGGAAATCAGACGGCCGTTCGCGTCGGCTTGAGAACGCGGTTCTGATTTTGTTAGGCGGATATTTTGCGGGCCATTGGAAAGACGGCCTCGGTCTGAATGCTAGTTGGACAGGAGACAGGAATGACACTCGAAGCATCTACGTTACGCAAACTGAGACTTCGCATCATCTACTTTGTGTTCGTGCTGTACATGCTTTTCGCCCTCGACCGTGTGAACATCAGCTTCGCAGCGCTCCAGATGAACAACCACCTGGGCTTTGATGCGAAGACCTATGGCATGGGCGTCAGTCTCTTTTACGTGAGTTATCTCGCCCTCCAGCTGCCGAGCGCCATGCTTATCCGGAAGCTCGGTATCAAGGTATGGCTCGGGGGCTCCCTTGTTCTCTGGGGTCTGCCGTCCGCAGGGTTAGCGTTCACAAACAGCAAAGAGATGTTCTTCGTCTTGCGCTTCGTTCTCGGCGCAGCGGAAGCCGGTTTCGGTACGGCCATCATCTACTACCTGAACAACTGGTTTCCGAAGCGCTACCGTGGTACGGCCATCTCCAGCACGTTCCTCGCCGCGCCTGTGTCTGTAGTTATCGGCGCACCCCTGTCAGGCTGGTTCCTCTCATTTTCCGGGGCGGGACTTGCCGGTTGGCAGTGGATGTTCCTTCTTGAAGGGTTGCCGACCATCTTGCTTGGCGTTGTATCCCTTTTCTATATTTCTGATAGTCCTGCGGCCGCGCGATGGCTCACCGACGACGAACGAGGCTGGTTGACCGCGGAAATCGAACGTGAACACAGTTCTGTTCGGTCCGCAGGCGGCATCGAGTCACTGCGTTCGGTGTTCTTCAGCCCACGCGTTTGGGCCGCCGCTGGCGCACTGTTCTCGCTTATTCTCGGCTTCACCGGGATGCTCTACTGGCTGCCGCTTGTCCTCAAACAGGTTTCGAAGCAAACGGACTTTGGCGTCAGCGTCCTCAGTGCGATTCCGTGGGTGGCGATGGGCTTGGGTATGTACTTCAATGCCCGGCACTCAGACCGGCACCAGGAGCGACTATGGCACGTGGGCGGAGGAATGTTCGCCGCCGCTGTCGGCCTGGTCATCGGCGCAGGAGCACCGGCACCATACAACATGCTCGGTCTTCTGATTGCAGGGTGCGGGATTGGCGCAGCGCAAGGCATCTTTTGGACAATACCGCTTGGTTTCCTGAGTGGTTCAGCCGTTGCTGCCGGGTTGGCGCTCATTAACCTTGTCGGAAATAGCGCCGGCCTCGTCGGCCCGAACGTTATCGGCTGGCTGCGTCAGGCGAGCGGGTCATTCGTGCAACCGACACTTTTTCTCGCTGCCGCGATGGCTGTGGGCTTCGTCCTTCTTCTCCCCTTGCGCAAAGTCATCGGTGCTGTCGCCGTAGTTGAAGCCGGCCGGTGAATTTGAGACAACCACGATGAAAAACGATAACGACATTGTGCTCCTGGCCGTCGGAGACGTTGGCCCATGCAGGGCCGACCCTCGTTCGATATTCGAAGACGTGCGCGAAGAAATGCGTCGAGCCGACATTGGGTTCTGCCAGCTCGAAGTGAACCTCTCCGAGCGGGGTCAAAGGCTTCCGCAGGTTCGCCATACCACAAAGGCGCCACGCGAAACGGCCGACGCCATCCGGGAATGTGGCTTCAACGTCGTATCGGTCGCTGGCAATCACTGCATGGACTGGGGCCGAGATGCGTTCGACGACACGCTCTCTGCATTGGGGGACGCAGGTATCTCTCCGGTCGGCGCGGGCGCAGACATAGAACAGGCGCGGAAGCCAGTGTTCGTCGATTGCAAGGGAACCAAGGTCGCGCTCCTCGCATACTGCAGTATTCTCCCCGAGGGCTTCTGGGCCGACGAGAACCGGGCGGGTTGCGTGCCGATGCGTGCATGGACGGTCTACGAGCAGGTCGAAAAGGACCAACCTGGAACGCCTCCGCGAATTCATACCTACCCAAACCGCGACGACCTGGAAGCAATGCGGCGCGACATTCGGGCAGCGCGTGAGACGGCTGACGTAGTCATAGTGTCCATGCACTGGGGCATCCACTTTATTCCTTTTGCCATTGCGGACTATCAGCGAGAAGTCGCGCGGGCGGCAATCGACGAAGGAGCCGACGTCATTCTTGGCCACCACGCGCATATCCTGAAAGGAGTAGAGCTATACCGCGGGAAGCCCATCTTCTACAGCCTCTGCAATTTCGCGCTGGATGTGCCGCTAAGCCCAAAAATGATGGCGAGCAAGGCGTTCAAGGAGATTCAGTCACTTAACCCCGAATGGCACCCGGACCCGGACGCTTCATACACCTTCCCGCCCGATTCACAGATGACTGTCGTAGTTCGCATGGTCATTAGCGAGGGAGAAGTGGCCGAAGTCTCGTTGCTGCCAACATTCATTAGCCAACATTCACGGCCAACACTGCTTGTGGCTGCTGACCCTCGATTCCATAGAGTCGTCGACTATTTAGAGCAGGCTAACGCGTATGCCGGATTTGAGACGGGCTTCACACTGTCTGAAGGTCGTGTGTTATTGACGACCCTATCCGAGGCCCGATTGGCGCAGCAAAGGGAGTCCATCAATGGATGAGTCGCGAGTGCTTGCGCGAAACGTCACAAATACGCGCTTCGCGAATCTTCCGCTGGAGGCCGTCCGAGCGGCCGAACTCAGTCTTTTGGATGCACTCGGCGTGATGTTTGCAGCAACTGGCCTAACTGATGCCTGCGGACCATTTCTCAATCTCGCTCGTACTTTGGGTGGTCGGCAGGATTGTCTCCTGCTTGCCACCGGCGAGCGTGTCCCAGCGCCGTTAGCGGCGTTGGCCAACGGGGCGCTGGCACACGCGGTCGACTTCGAGGATACCCACGACGGTGCGGTGCTGCATCCTAATGCTGCGGTAATTCCCGCGGCTCTGGCAGTAGCGCAGATGTCGGAAGCAACAACCGGGGAGGACTTGCTAACCGCAATCGCAGTGGGCGCGGACCTAGTTTGTCGTCTTGGTCTTGCATTGCAGGCAAACCCACATGACCGGGGCTGGTACCACCCGCCAATGCTGGGCGCGTTTGGTGCCGCCGCCGCCGCGGCGAGCTTGCTTCGGCTGACGGAAGAACAGACTGTCGCGGCGCTTTCACTCGCAATGAGCCAGTCAGTTCTCACGGCTCAATTCGAGGACGACGCACAGTCCTCCATTCGGGCCGTAAGGGATGGCTTCGCGGCGCAAGCCGGTGTTGTCGCCGCGCTCCTCGCTCGGGATAGTGTCAATGGTTTTGCCCAACCCCTGGAGGGACGCGCGGGCTGGTTCGCGATGTATGCAGAAGGGCGTTTCGACAGGGACCGCATCGTTAAGGACATTGGGCAACGATTCGAAGGGGCGTTTGTGAGCTACAAGCCCTGGCCGTCATGTCGAGGTACCCACCCTTTCATTGAGGCGGCGCTTGAACTTGTCCGCAACGACGACCTCGCCCTCGACAATGTTGTAGGCGTGGAGCTGACCGCTAATTCGTTGACCCGAATGCTCTGCGAGCCGTTTCAGCAAAAGCAACGTCCCGTAGCCGCGATTGACGCCAAATTCAGCATCCCGTTTGTCACGGCATCAGCGATGGTTCATCGGCGCGTCGGCCTCGATAGCTTTTCAGCAGAACGGCTTGCGGACCCGCTCGTCCTCTCGCTCACAGAAAGAATGAGCTACAAGATTGATACGGGCGCAGATTTCAAGGCAGCCCTTAGCGGAACGGTGAGTCTTGCGACCAAGGACGGACGAACCAGGAGCGTGACAGTAGAACGACCGCGTGGCAGCGTCGAGAGTCCGATGACTGAGGCCGACCTGCTCGAGAAGTTCTGCGACTGCTGCGGCTATCACGCAAGACCTATTGCTCGGGAACTAGCTCGTGGCATAGCGACGACAGTGTTGGATATACATGCGATGAAAACCCTTAGCCCGCTCTGGCGGGCCATTTCCCCAACCTAGGGGTGTAGCGCCCTTGTGGCGCAGTTTTTGAACGACAACGAGGAGACGTTGATGAGCAAGAAGATTTTGGCTGCGGGAGCGGCGTTTGTGATTTGCTCGACATTAGCAAATGCGCAGCCGCAGCAGAACCCGAAACCGCCCCGACAAGCTGGAGCTAGCGCAGCCCACAGCGACACGCAAGGATGGACGCCAGGCGCGCCGCTTCCGCCTTCCCGTAAGGCCAATACCCATCGTCCCGCCTCAGGCGCTGGGAAATCTTCGTTCTTTCATAAAAAGCAAAAACCGGCATCGGCTGTGGACGCGAATTAGCGCAGTGTCCCTCGACCGGATGTGCGTGAATTGTGCCAGTAGCGCTCGTAACACGCGATTCGCGTTACTGGCTCTGCGGAGCCTGGCAGGTTCATCGTGATTAACACCGTGCTGACCGTTCATGACGCGCGGCATACAAAAGTGCGATTGCCGTTTGTCATGCTGCCGATAGTCGGTACGTTGCCGCCGTTCGTTCACCTTCGGACCACAACCCACGCGAGTGGACATGATGCTGTATTGATGGTATTCCGATGCTGCCGCGCAACGGCCCCGCGACGGGATAACAGTACTGGGGCGCGACGCCGAACGATGTCGACATCTGACAGGCTTGCAAACCACCTATAAGGGTTTATACTGGTTTTGTCTCCTCCATGTCTCAACCGACTTGGATTCAAGCCTGCGTTCGCGCAGGCTTTTCTTTTTTCGGAGTCGTTTTTTTGGGGACCTGGACGATAGCGTCAGCGTTGCACGCCACGCCGCAGGCTTCAGTTTCACTGTGAGGTTCCAAGCGTTTCGTTGGCGTTATGCCAATGACGCCGCGGTCGCGAACGGCGAGCCTTGAAGGCGAGGTACGTATGGTCCGAACGGAGAAAGAGAAGATGCTGGCAGGGGAGTTGTACACGGCCAATTCGCCGGAGATACAGGCAGACCAGGGCGAGGCCCGAGCGTGGATGCAGCGGTTCAACGCGAACATCGACGTGCCGCTTGCCGAGCGATACCAGTTGTTGGAAGACCGCTTCGCCGGTGTCGGAGCAGTCCGTCCGCAGAAGTCAGAGCGTCGCGAGAGGCCCATGCCCGACTCAACTATGACCTTGCATGCTCCTTGCTGACACGCAGATGCGGCAGTCATTCACGGCGTGATTTCGCGCGATTTGCTGCGTCGCGGGGTGAGCCGCAGCCTCAAATCGCTGCGAGTTAGTGCTTAATCTGAAGAGGTTACAAATGGCAACCGGCACAGTGAAGTGGTTCAACGATGCGAAGGGGGTTTGGCTTTATCAGCCCGGACGACGGTGGGGAAGACCTGTTTGCGCACTTCTCCGAAATCAAGGCCGAGGGGTTCAAGTCGCTGCAAGAAAACCAGAAAGTGAGCTTCGAGGTGAAGATGGGTCCGAAGGGCAAGCAAGCCTCGAATATCAAACCTGTCTGATTACCAAGGTCGTCGGCGCTGGACATTCGCGGCGTCGGTGGCTAGCATACGGCAGGTCGCGCCTGGCGCTTAAATGCCTCTCAACCACAAGCGGTTATGTTGATGAGCCCGTCTGAGCAATCGCGCGGGCTCATTGCTATTCCGGTGCGGTAACCCGCTATCGAATGCGCATTTGTTCGTTGAGGTCCTGTTCCGAAGCGACCTCGAGCCGATGGGCAACGGTCGAAATTCGACGAGGCGGGCTCTGGCCCGTACCCACTGCTCGTATTGCTCTGCTGCTCAAAAAATATTTCGTTGAAAATCTCGCGGGCAGGGTCGCAGTTTCTCGAAGCGAGTAGTCGCGCGACCGAATGATGCCCCCTCCAGCGACGTATACGTTAGGCAGCCTACCTCTTTGGTCAGCTGCCGCATGGCTGGTCGGACATCAACGGCAGCGGTCATGGGACAACCGGTACTGTGGGATAGTCTTGAGACACCGGACAGGGTGGCGAAGTTAGCGCCCTGAGACGAACGGCTGACGGGCGACGCTGGCTCCGAGGGGCATCTCACGATGCTTTGGAACGTGTCTGAAGGCCTGGCTTAGGATAATGCTGGGCTCTACTTCACCAAGGGGCATTCACAAAACGAAATGTGTAACCAGCACGGTTAACCTCGCAACCCACTTCCTAGGAAGAAAATATGGTGCGACAGTCGTGGCTCTATGGGCAGCTGTCGGGCCCGGTCGCGGCGCACTTCAGAGAAGGCGGCATCCTAACGCGAACCCTTAGCCGATTAAAGTTGGTCGTTCAACCGCCGTAATTCAGAGCGCCTTCAACTTCAGAACAAAAAAATGCGCGCGTTTATCTCCTTGGCAGTTGCGGTATCGAGCTTGGTTCTCCTCTCCGGTTGCTCGACGACTCAGGATGTCAAGACGGGACCGCAGGTCAAGAGCGCGGCGTTGTCCACCGCTTGCTTCACGCCTCACGGAGGCAGAGCGTCGGATATGGATGCCGCATATGTCGATTTGCCCGACGCAGAATAATAGGATTTGCTCCTTAGCAAAGGGAATGACTAATAATTGCGACTTGCGTTACTTGCGGGTCGGACGGAAGCAAGCCGTTCCTCGACATCTTGATAACAGTATCGACATGTTCCAAACCGAGGCCTCTCACCTGGTCAGCGAGAGTTTGGATACCAGGTATGTCGATACGGACAAGCTTACTCGTGTAACGCCGAAGCAGGTAGTTGATTAGCATCATACCGTTCGTCGAGTCACAACTGGTGGACGTAATGACTGGCCCAATCGCGAACCCCCGACCAAAACGTCGAATTAAGGCGAAGCCGATTAGAACGCCGTCACTGTCTAGCGCTATGCCATTAGCGGTCTTAAGCACCGAAGGAAGCAGTTGGCGCCGGTCGAGCCCGCTCGCTTGCGATGATAGTTCAGCAAGACGCGCGGCGTCGCTGGCACACAGCGGCCGGAACCGAAGACCCTTCGTCGGAAAGCATTCTGGCGCGTGATGAACTGCACCCTGATATTGCTCAACGTGACCAATTTCCCGAAAGCCCAGCTGTTCGTAGTCCCGCACCTTTGCCTCCGGGGCGTTGAGAACTACGGTCTTTCCCAGCGTCGCGCCAGCTATATGTTCCATCAGGCGACGTTCCACCTTCGATTTGTTCAGCTCGGTTGACCCAGTTACCAGTCCGACCGTTGCCGCGCTAGCGCCGCAATCCCAATGAACGGCAGTTCCGACAACGCGTCCGGAATGCTCCGCCACATGCACATGTCCTGTCTCCGCGGCGAAGCGCCATTCTTCTATCCGATGTGGCCAGCCAAGACTTGCAGATAGCTGGTGTGCGCGCGCAAGCTCGTTCCTACGGATACGCCTAAAGTTGAGTTCTTCGGACATAATTGTTGTTTTCCCTCGTGGAGTCAAAGAAATAGTCCGAGATGGGCGCTCCCGTATAGGACGATTCAACTGTTTCCGCGCACAAGTCTGACAGGTCGTTCCGGCATTTCCCCCGGGCCCAGTGACTTGCGCATTGCTGACAGACTTGGCCGGAAGCAAATCTGGCAGAAGCGAGGGAAGCGGGCGGTTCGGTTTAGCGGAGCGAAGTGGCTGGCGCCATTCCGCTTGCGCTGACCCGAGAGTGCGGCCTGAACAATCGCGACGTTGTATTGAGGTCAACGAATTTGGACTTCGAGCATCACCTCGCAAACGCAAAAGTTACACTCGTTGCGTTGGCAGCACGTGCCGAGTTAGCGTCGAACTACTTTGTGGTCGCCGCTCGTTTAGACTTGTTATTTATGCTTCTAAAAAGACTCACACGCCAGTGAAGCCCTTTTGCAAACCCAGGAAGCAAAAGAAATTTCTTATAGTTGTTGGTTGGACTCTTAACTGATTGAACTCATCACGAGAGTAAGCAGGTTTTGCATCTGTATATTCAGCCGTGGAGCGGCCAGGCGACGGAGGTGGTTGCAAATCGCGAATCAGGGTTTATACTGACCTCGTCTCCGCCATGTCTCCACTGACATGGATTCAGCCCGCTACTGAGCGGGTGCTTTTTTGGGGACACGCCAGAGTTTCAGAGGTTTGGCGGAGCCGCGACCAGGTGTTCCGCGGAAGATGTCTTTGAACGTTCCCGCCGCTGAAGCCGAGGGACTCTGCGCCGCATAGTTCCTTTGATTGTTTCGTTGCAGGCGCATCGGTGGGCTGTGCTGGATGTCGGAGCGTGTTGCTAGTGCGGCTGGCTGGCTATGTCGCTATCGAGCCAGACAATATCTTCTTTCCATTTCTCGCTACCCACAAACCCCGTTAATTTCTCTCGAAGCATCGCCATCCAGTCGGTTGCAAACCTCGATAGCGGGTTTTCACGCAGGGTAGTTATTGCGACGGTGGACCGTATAGACGGGCGCGTGATGGCTTCCGCAACCAGGTCGCCGCTTGCCACTTCATCACGAATCGCGATTGACGTGAGAATGGAATATCCAACACCTGCTTTGACGAGTTTCTTCGTGAGCGCGACACTGTCGACCTCGAGCTCCACGCGAAGACGAATGCTGTTCTGCACTGCGGCGTGTTCGATGACTCGCCGATTACTGTGCGGCATCCCGGGAAGAATGAGGGGGAGGCTGGCGAGGTCTCTTATCTGAAACCCATCCTTGGGAATCGGCGTTCCTGGCGGAGCGATTAGAATCATTGGCTCGCTGTAAAGCGGCCGAACCTGAAAGGCGTCCAAGGGTGGTTGGTTATAGACGACTGCTAAGTCGACACGGCGGTCGGCGACCCATTCTTGCAACGAACTGCTTTGTCCCTCTCGGATGTGAAGCGCGACACGCGGATACACTTCGCGAAAATCCCGCACGAGCTCAGCGCCAATGAGGGCTCCCATCGTCGGCGGCAATCCGACGGCTAGGTAGCCGCGCTCCTCGTCGGCAGTCGCGCGGACGTGTTCCCCGGTTTCACTCACCATGTTGGAAATCATCTCTGCTCGTTCGAGCAGGCGAGCGCCGGCCGCCGTGAGCCGAACACCTCGACCATGGCGTGCCAGCAATTCGACCCCAATTTCCTCTTCCAGCTTCGCTATTTGCCTGCTTAACGCGGGCTGGGCGATGTACAACTCAGCTGCCGCCCGGCTGAAACTGCCCGCGCGAGCAACATAGATAAAGCTGCGCAGCTCGCGAATGTCCATGCTCAAGTCCTATGCCGTTGGAGCATAGCTTGGTATCAAAACTCGGCCTTTGTCAAGCAATCTCCGCTCACCTATGCTCTGGATTAACGAACAGAACTAAAAAATTGAACGGAGACGCAAGTGTGACGTTCCCCTCACCGGCGTGGCTAAGTTGCTTTTGGGCAACTCAACCTGAACCGGCGTTGTTCGCGATGTGGCCGTATCGCCGGCGCTGTCGCGGACCAGGACTTCTCCGCTTCTTCCAGTTTCAAGACAAAACTTCGGTACTGGTCCGAGGGCAGATGACGCGGTCACGCGTCATCTCCAAGGTACATTCGATTCGAACGTAGGAGACGAGATGAGGCGGTTACAGCAACTACATGTGCAAGTCCTTATCGGCTTGGCTTGCGCAATCGTGTTAGGGATGGCAAAGCCTGACTGGGCGGTGGCAATGAAGCCTCTTGGAGTGGGGTTCATTGCCTTGCTCAAGATGATGCTGGCGCCCATCATTTTCTGCACGCTGGTTCAGGGCATCGCACACGTCAAAGACCTGCGCATGCTGGGACGGATGGGCGTCAAATCGCTCGTCTATTTCGAGGTGGTCAGCACTGTCGCAATGATTCTCGGATTTGTGATGGTGAACGTGTTCCAGCCGGGTGCAGGTCTCCATGCGACGAACATCGCCGAAAGCCAAGCAGCCGTCAAGGCAACTGCGAGCGCTGGCGGAATCTCTGCTGTCGACTATCTGTTAAGCCTGATTCCCCATACTCTGGTCGACGCGTTCGCAAAGGGCGACATCGTCCAGGTTCTCATCATTTCGCTGCTGGCCGGTCTCGCACTCAACATGGCGGTCGGTCCCGATTCGGTCCTTCTTCGAGGTATCGACGAAGCGCAATCGGTTCTCTTTCGCATGCTCGCTTTCATCATGAGACTTGCGCCGCTGGGAGCTTTTGGTGCAATGGCAGCAGCGATTGGTAGCTACGGTAGTGTGACGCTTATGTACCTTCTGAAGGTCATCGTGTTGTACTACGCCGCTTCTCTGCTGTTCGTGTTCGGTGTGCTTGGCAGCATTAGTTGGGTGATTGGTCTGCCGTTCTTTAGCATCCTGCGGCTCATTCGCGACGAACTGCTGCTGATTTTTGGAACGGCGTCCAGCGAAGTTGCACTGCCTCGCCTTATCGAGAAACTGCAGCGTTCTGGTTGCGACGAAGCGGTGGTTGGCTTCGTTCTCCCAGCCGGCTACAGCTTTAACCTCGACGGTACGTCGATTTACATGGCGATTGCCATCGGCTTCATTGCTCAGGCAACCGACACCCCGTTTTCCCTGTGGCAGCAGCTTGGACTGTTGGCCATTCTGAGCCTCACCTCGAAGGGCGGTACCACGGTCGCAGGCGGTGCCTTCGTGAAGCTTGCAGCAACGCTCCAATCGGTCCGAACGCTCCCTCTGAGCGGCCTGGGTCTCTTGTTCGGCATCGACCGCGTAATGGCCACGGCTACTGCGCTTGTGAATGTGGTTGGTAACACCCTCGCGGTATTCACCATCGCCCGCTGGGAAGGTGCTTTCGACGCAGAGGCTTTCGAACAGGAGACTGGTGCAAGGCCCCGTCGGTTCTGCCTGCAGCAAGACAAGAGCGCTGCAACCACTGCGACTGCCCAGTCTCATTGAACTACCGAGAATCGACCCAAATGACACGTCTTTCACCCATCGACCCGGCGCAACTTGACCCTGAGCAACGCGCCGTCTACGACGCAATCGCAAGCGGTCCACGAAAAGGCGTCAGAGGCCCGCTCGCAATCTGGCTGCACCGACCGCAACTTGCCGACCGCTCCCAAGCCTTGGGTCGCTATTGCCGGTATGACAGCAGCATCCCGGCCCGTCTCTCGGAGCTTGCCATCATGTTCATGGGCCGGTACTGGCTCGCGGAATACGAATGGGCCGCGCACAAGCCTTTCGCTCTCGAGGCCGGCGTTTCGAACGAAGTCATCGACGCAATCCGGGATGGAAAGGCGCCTCCCTTCGCGAAACGGGATGAGGAACTGGTGTTCGCCTTTCTCACCGAACTGCATGAACAGCGCAAAGTGCCCGACTCTCTATACCAAGAGCTGGTGAATGAAATCGGGAAGGATGGCGTAGTCGACCTCGTTGGCGTTGCCGGCTACTACACGTTGATTTCGATGACCATCAAAGTGTTCGAAGTGCCGCCCCCGGAAGGCGCCACACCGGAACTCCCCCAAGAATCGAACTGAGGAACATCAAGTGGAAACTTCACAAAATCTCGTAAATGGCGTGAATTCAGGACGCCTAAATGGAAAGGTCGCCATTGTCACGGGCGCGGGCTGCGTCGGCTCTGGATGGGGAAACGGCCGCGCGGTTGCGGTGCTCTTCGCCCAGGCAGGCGCCCGCATCTTCGCTGTCGACAAAAATCCGGACGCGATGGAAGAAACCGTACGGCGCGTGCGCGAAGTCGGTGGCGACATCACGGCGTACGGTTGTGACGTCACGGACTCGGACGCAGTTAAGGATATGGTCGAGGCATGTCGCGAGAAGTACGGTCGCGTCGACGTTCTGGTGAACAACGTTGGCGGCTCGGCGGCCGGCGGACCCGTGGCCCTTTCTGAAGAGGCCTGGGACGCTCAGGTTGCCTTCAATCTCAAGAGTGTCTATCTCACTTGCAAGCACGTCCTTCCCGTTATGGAAGCGCAAGGCAGCGGTTCAATCGTCAACACCGCATCGACCTCCGGTATCCGCTGGACGGGCTCGGCGCAAGTTGCCTATGCAGCCTGCAAAGCTGGCGTGATTCAACTGGGCAAGGTGGTCGCAGTCGAGTATGCGAAGAAGGGCATCCGCGTCAACACCGTGGTCCCGGGCCAACTGCACACGCCGATGGTAGAAGCGCGGCTGGCGGGTCAGCGGACAGGCGGCGACGTCGACAAGTTGTTGGAGACCCGGGTCGCGCGCATTCCGTTGGGCTTCATGGGTGACGGCCGCGATACGGCAAACGCCGCGTTGTTCCTTGCTTCCGACGAGGCTCGGTTTGTCACCGGCACGGAAATCATCGTAGATGGCGGCATGACGGCACGGTGCGACTGATGGACAGCCTCCACGTGAACGGTGGCCGCTGGGATTGCCACACACATATCTATGGACCTTGGGAAGATTTTCCGCTTCCAGAAAGCGCAGTGTATCGGCCTGCAGCAGCGCCGATGGCTGCACTTCTCGAAATGCATCGAAAGTTGGACATTTCCCACGGTGTCCTGGTGCAAGCAGCCTGCTACGGGACAGACCATTCCGCGTTACTCGACGCGATTGCCGGCACGGGGGGGCGATATAAAGGCGTAGCGCTGCTCAACGGCTCTGAAAGCGACACTCAGTTGGAGGCGCTCGACGCCGGAGGGGTTCGCGGTATCCGATTCAATTTCATGGGACACCTCGCCGAAGGGCAGAACATAAGCGAACTCAAGGCGCTGGCGGAGCGTGTGGGCTCATTAGGTTGGCACGTCCTGCTCCACGGCAAGCTCGGGCAGATTCTGCCCATTCTCGACAGTTGGCGGAGTTTGCGCACCACGTTGGTAATTGACCATATGTCACGTCCCGACCCTGCTCTCGAGACGGACAGAGAGGGGCTTGTGGCTCTGCACAGATACCTTGATAGCGAGCGCCGTTGGATAAAGCTCTCCGGTATCGACCGCATGATGAGTGGGTCGAACGAGCCGTGGTCCCGAGCGCTTCCTCAAGTTAGAGAGTTGCTCGCGGCAGCGCCGGACCGGGCTATCTGGGGCAGTGACTGGCCTCATCCGAACATTCAAGGCGACGTGCCGGATGATTCAAAGCTTCTCGCCTTTGTCGAAGAGGTCTGCGGCGACCCCGAGGCGGCGGATTCGGTGCTTGTCCACAATCCGCGACGGCTTTATCTGTAAGGAACACCATGCGCACAACGACAATTACTCAGGAGACAGCGCGCAGCGTCGAGCAAGTTGCGTGCAGGAAGGCGGCTTTGCGTATCGTTCCGCTGCTGGCGTTTGCCTACTTTATCAACTACCTGGACAGGACGAACGTCGGCTTCGCCGCGCTAGCGATGAATCGCGACCTCGGATTGACGGCGTCCCAGTTCGGATTAGCTGCCGGTATCTTCTACGTCGGTTACTGCTTCTTCGAGGTCCCCAGCAATCTCGCGCTCTACCGGTTCGGTGCGCGGAGATGGCTGGCTCGAATCATGATTACGTGGGGCTTGTTCGCCGCTGCAACCAGCTTTGCGACCGGTGCGGTGAGTTACTCCCTGCTTCGCCTGCTCGCAGGCATCGGCGAGGCAGGATTCTTTCCCGGCGTCATCTTCTTCCTGACTCTGTGGTTTCCGGCGAGCTATCGCACGCAGATGATGGCGTGGTTCCTGGCAGCAGTGCCGCTGTCGTCGGTATTCAGCGGCCCGTTGTCCGTTTCGATGTTGAAGCTTGAGGGGTGGCTCGGACTGCATGGCTGGCAGTGGCTATTCATCCTCCAGGGTCTTCCGGCGTGCGTGCTGGGCGTCCTTTGTCTCAAAGTTTTGAGTGACTCGCCCGACAAGGCGAAGTGGCTGACACCTGAAGAGCGCTTGGCTCTGCAGACCGCTGTCGAGCGAGAACGCCCGGCGAACGCAGAGAAGCACTTCATGCGCTCGCTACTGGATTGGCGCGTGTGGCTGCTCACTGCCATCCTTTTCAGCTACATCATCGGAATTCTCGGCATTGGCGTTTGGTTGCCGACGATTTTGAAGACACACCATCTCAGCGACACGCAAATCGGGTTGTTGACCGCACTTCCCTATATTGTCGGGAGCGTGGGGATGCTTCTCTGGGGGAGGGTTTTGGCGCGCTCGCAACGCTACGTCAAGCATCTCGCCCTGACCTGCGGACTGGCTGCAATTGGCTTCTTCTGTTCAGTGGTCTCCGATGAACTGGTGCCTGCGATGGTCGGCTTGACCATCGCACTGATTGGCCTCTCATCGGTGCGTACGTGCTTCTACAGCATTCCGGCGACGTTTCTAGGAAAAGAAGCAGCAGCCGGAGGGCTGGCGTTCATCAATTCGGTCGGTAGCCTTGGCGGCCTGGTTGGCCCCTACATGGTCGGCTGGCTGAAGGACACCACGGGTTCTTTCAAGGCTGGTCTCATCGGAATGGGCGCGATGCTTGTCCTGGCGACCTTTCTGACTGTTGTTCTGCTGGTGATTATGAAGAGGAAGGACGCAAGATGAATACGTGGCAGCCAAGTTTGAGGACCCCCGACCCAGCAATTCGCATCCTGGACAAGCGATTCGAACATTACCGCCTGGCGCATGCAAAGGTTGAGCGCCTGTGGACAGGGTGTCGCTGGGCAGAGGGACCCGTGTGGTTCGGTGACGCTGGCGTCCTTTATTGGACTGACCTGCCGAATGACCGAATCCTGAAGTGGGACGAAGCCACGGAGCAGGCTTCCACGTGGCGGGCGCCGTCAAGCAAAGCGAATGGCATGACTCGCGACCGTCAAGGCCGACTCATCGTTTGTGAACATGGGACAAGGCGCGTCACTCGCACTGAATACGGCGGGCGCGTCACCGTGCTCGCCGATACGTTCGAAGGGAAGCAGTTCAACTCGCCAAATGATGTCGTCGTGACACGTGACGGCTCCGTCTGGTTCACCGACCCACCGTTTGGCCTTGTGAGCGACTACATGGGGAAACAGGGGACGCCTGATTTGCCGGCTTGTGTCTATCGGATTGACGCGCAGAGCGGTCAGATTGAGTGCGTCGCAGACGACATCGAAGGTCCGAACGGGCTAGCTTTCTCGCCGGACGAGCGAACGCTGTATGTCGTCGCATCACGAGCTCGGCCGCGAACAATTATGGCGTTCGACGTTATTGATAACCGCAAGCTCGGGCGCGGTCGGGTCCTTATCGATGCGAAGGACGGCACTCCGGATGGCTTCAGAGTCGACGTTGACGGCAACCTCTGGTGCGGATGGGGTACCGGCAGCGATGAGCTTGACGGCGTACGAGTCTTCGCGCCCGACGGTACGCCCATCGGACACATTGCGCTGCCTGAGCGCTGCGCAAATCTATGCTTCGGCGGCAGAGACAACAATCGCCTGTTTATGGCATCGACGACCTCCGTGTACGCACTGTTCGTGAATACGCGTGGCGCCGTCTGAGCAGTATTGAATCGAAAATCCACAAGGTAAGGAGACAAGCAATGGCAATCGAAACAAAAAAATGGGCTATCCGTGCATCAATGCTGGCGCTGGCTTGCGCGGCCACGTTGAGCGGTACAGCACACGCCGAGGATATACACGTGCTTGCAACGGGCGCACTTTCCGCCGCCTTCAAGCAACTTGTACCCGCGTTCGAACGCGATACTGGGAATCACCTTCTAATCTCGTGGGGTCCCTCCTATGGAACCTCACCAGACGCTCTGCCCATGAGAATCAAGAGCGGAGAGCCGATGGATGTCTGCTTCATGATTGGCGCCGCGCTCGACGAGCAAATCAAACAGGGAGTGTTCGTTCCGGACACGAAGGCTGATATTGCCGAATCAGCAGTCGGGGTCGCTGTACGTGCCGGCATTCCAAAGCCGGACGTATCGACGCCGGAGAAGCTGAAGCAGGCTCTGCTGTCGGCCAAGTCTGTCGCCTTTTCTGAGGGTGCGAGTGGAACCTACATTACGGGAACGCTCTTTCCAAAGCTCGGTATCGCTGAGCAGATGAAGCAGAAGAGTGTACTTATCAAAGGGCGCGAACTTGTTGGGGCAGCGCTTCAGCGAGGAGATGCCGACCTGGGACTTCAGCAAATCAGCGAACTGAAAGCATTCAAGGAGATTCAATTCGTCGGCCCTCTCCCGCGCGAAGTTCAGAAGGTCAGTGTCATTTCTGCCGCAATCGCGAAGAACGCCCAACAGGCTGAAGCCGCAAAAGCCTTCATTGGGTATTTGAAGTCGAAGAATGCGGTGGCTATCTTCGACAGCACCGGACTTGAGCAGCCACAGTCGCAAGCACAGGCAACGGCGAACTAGAGAGACAGAGCAACGAGCCGATAGGAAGCCACGTAACAATATAAGTACAACTACTAGAAATGGGAGATAACCTGATGAATGTAAGTGGGCATTTCATTGCTCTTGCGTGTACGTGTCTTGCATTCGGGTGCGCTTCTCACTTGCCGTCGAGCGCTGCGCCCGAGCATCTGGTAACTACGCACGGCACCGTAACAATCGAGACTATCCGTCAAGGTAAGGGGCCGGTAATTGTCCTTCTCCCATCCCTTGGAAGGGGAGCGGCAGACTTTGATGAAGTCGCTGCATACCTCGAGCGTGACGGGTTTACGGTGCTGAGGCCTCAGCCGAGAGGTATCGGCGCGAGCATAGGTCCTCTCACTGACGTCGATATGCACGACTTTGCTGGCGACGTCGCCTCGGTGCTGGATGAGCAAAAGACAGGCGCAGTCGTCGTTGTCGGGCATGCGTGGGGAAGTCAACCAGCACGCATGTTGGCCGTGGACCGTCCGGACCTCGTTCGGGGATTAGTCATGGCGGCCGCGTCGGCTGGAAAACTACCTCCCGGTTCAAACGAGAAACCGTACGGTAGGCTTCGGGACGCGATTGACGGCTCCGGAAATCTCTCACTACCGGAGGCGCAGCGGCTCAAATATCTGCAGCAAGCGTTCTTCGCGCCGGGGCATGATGCGCGGCCTTGGTTGAGCGGTTGGTACCCCGCGACTCATGAAGCCGAAGCGCACGCGAGAAATGTCACCGCGGTCGATGCGTATTTCGCGGGTGGGACGGTTCCGATTCTTGACCTTCAAGGTCAGTACGACGCTGTTGTTGTTGCCAATGTTTTCAAGCCGATGTTGGGGGACCGCGTAACAGTGGAGGTGGTTTCGAATGCAGGCCACGCGATGGCCCCTGAGCAACCGAAGGCTATGAGCGACGCCATCGCGCGCTTTGCGCACCGGATGTACATGCAGTAAGCGGCAGCTGGCGCCTACGAATCAACTCTGTGAACTAAGTCAAGGAATCGCCCTAATGAAATTCTCGAAATGTGGTCTGGCAGCAATCATTCTCTTTGTGTCCGCAAGCGCCTTTGCGGCAGCCGGCGGTGCAAAAATCACTGACGACGTTGTCAAACATGGGAATGTTCAGATTGAAGTCCTGAGCCAAGGCAAGGGGCCGACCGTCGTCATTCTTCCGTCCTTGGGACGCTCGGCGCGCGACTACGACCAAGTGGCGCAATATCTCGTCGCCGATGGGTTCCGTGTGCTGCGCCCGGAACCTCGCGGTGTTGGTAAGAGCAACGGACCGATGGAGAATCTCAGCGTTCACGATTTTGCGTCCGATGTTGCGATGGTCATCGACGAAAAGAAGGCTGGCCCGGTCGTCGTGGTCGGGCACGCGTGGGGTAATTTCGCCGCACGTCAATTGGCTGCAGACCGCCCGGACCTTGTGAAGGGGGTCGTGGTGGCCGCCGCCTCGGCAGGCAAAGTTCCGCCGGGTTCGACAGAAAAGCCTATCAGCGCTGAAATGCGCAAGGCGATTGACGGTGCAGGAGACCTTACGCTTCCCGAAGCCCAACGGCTGCAGTATTTGAAGGAAGCGTTCTTCGCACCTGGGAACGACCCCAGCGTGTGGCTTGGTGGCTGGCACCCCGAGACCCACGAAGCAGAGGGACATGCGCGTAACACTACTCCCGTCGACGACTACTTTGCAGCCGGCACTGCACCGATTCTCGACCTGCAAGGAGAGAACGATGCGGTGGCGCCTCGCCGGTTCTCGCAAGTGCTCAAGAACATGCTCGGAGACCGAGTGACTGTTGTGGTGCTACCAAACGCAGGTCATGCCATGGCGCCGGAGCAGCCGAAAGCAATGGCCGACGCAATATCGACCTTCGCGAAGCGAGTCAACCACTAATTGATTTCTGATGTTCGAGCGGCGGAGCGCGCCGTGCGTCCGCTCCGTCCGCAAGAGCTGTCAACACTTTCAATGGCACAGATATGGATTCGAGGGTTCAGCGGCCGGTGATGCGTTTGATGCGCGGCGCCGGGCGCTCACATTAGGTTCGGCTGCTTGTGGCTTGGTCAGCTTGTGGCGGACACCCCTCTGCTCGGGCCACAGGGAACGCTTCACTCTCGAAGTTAAGCGGCGGCGAGAATGCATCATTGAAAGCGCCAGCAATGGCTTCGCTTGCACCACGCAAGGCTTTGATGCTGCGGACCACTCCGCAGAGATTCCGGCAACCTAGCTCAGACCCCTACCGGAGCATCATCGCCCGCTGCAGCGGAGGTGACTTTCTTCCTTCCAGCGCGTGCCACGCCTACCGAGGCAGCGACCATTGCAACGCCTACCCATAGCGTGGCCGGTAAAGGCTGAGTCGTATTGAGCGCAAGGAACACAGTGGATAGGACAGGCGTTGCGTAGCTCAATGCGGTCGTCAATCCTGTGTTCGCTCGCTTCATGCCGAAATCCCAAAGATAAAAAGCCATCCCCATTGGTCCGAGACCCATATAGATGAGAACCGCCCAGTCTTGGACGTTCAGTGCAGGTGCTCTTCCTGAAACGAAGTGCAGGGCGAGACACGCCAGTCCCGCAGGAAGCGAAAACGCTCCAACAGAGAGGCTTGAGACCTCGCGGTAGCGTTTGCCGAGGACCGAGTACGCAGCCCATGCGAACGCAGAGACGAGCGCAAGGAGATAGGCAACGACTTCATTGAACAGATGTCGTTCGACGACGCCGATAACGGCGCTCGCTGTTGACGGCTGCTGAACTGACCAGCAGGCGGCCGCTGCACCTCCGAAACCGAGAAGCGCACTGAGAAGCATAGTCCTGCGCTCGCTACCTCCAGCGGACAAGCTCCCAGAAAGACACACAATAATAACGGGCCATAGGTAATGCACCAGGCTAACGCCAATCGGGTCTCCCAGCTGAAGCGCGAAGAAGTAAATGACGTGGTAGATGAACATCAGCCCGCCACCCAAGAGCAGGAGACGAATCGGCAATTTCCAGTTCTTTGCCCAAGGCAGTCCGAGCAGACCTCCGAGCGTCAACGCTACTCCATTCACGAACAGGGTTGGCGTCCCATGCAGAAGGTCGACGCTCGTGGCGAGCGTGCTCCACATTAAGACCGTCAGTGCGACGCCAAGTACGGCCATCGGTGCTCTCCCTCGAAATGCTTAGATGTTCAGGCCGCCAACTATTGGCTGTCTTCCTGCGCAAGGTAGAAGTGAAGGGCCATAATTTCGTACTTTTCTAACAGGGAAAGCGCGAAACCCGCCGTATGGCGGATGTATCGACACAGGACGCCCCGGCGCAAACTACTTGGCGAAACCAATTCGAAAAGTCCGGGAAAACCCTTGACAGGGGAGGGTGTCCGGAGCCGTCCGCAGAAACTGCTGCGAAAGCCGAACGATGCGGCAAAAGCTGCTGCCGGGTCGGCGGAGAAAAGTTCTGATTGCCGCTCGCCCTCAATACACTGTGTTCTCCATCATGGACATCTCAGAGGAGCTACTGTGGAACTGACCGACTTCAATACGCTTACCTTCGACTGCTACGGCACTTTGATTGATTGGGAAACCGGCATTTTCCAAGGACTCAAGCCGTTGCTTGAGCGCGCGAAGACACCGTTCACCCGTGACCAGGTTCTCGAGGCTCATGCTCGTCACGAGTCGTCGCAACAGAAGTACACTCCGGCAAAGCGTTACCAGGACTTGCTGCCCATCGTCTACAAGCGTCTGGCGGAAGAATGGGGTCTGTCGTTCACCCACGAAGAGTGCGTGGCCTACGGCCGCTCGGTGCAGAACTGGCCGGCATTTCAGGACAGCGCCGAAGCCCTGCAATACCTGAAGAAGCATTTCAAGCTCGTCATCCTGTCGAACATCGACAACGAGAGCTTCACCTACAGCAACGCCAAGCTGAATGTCGAGTTCGACGCCATCATCACGGCTGAAGACGTGGGCTCGTACAAGCCGTCGCCGCGCAACTTCGAATACATGCTCGAGAAACTCGGCGCACGTGGCATCAAAAAGGAAAACATCCTTCACACGGCCGAAAGCCTGTTCCATGACCACAAGCCCGCGAACGAGCACGGCCTGGCGTCGTGCTGGATTTATCGCCGCCATGCTCAACCGGGGTTTGGCGCAACGATGGACCCGGGTTCGCAGCCGAACATCGACTTCCGCTTCAACAGCATGATGGACCTCGCGAAGGCGCATCAGGAAGCTTTGGCGAAGAAGTAAGACAACGGTGTCTCGTCGGCATCGGCGGCGCTGTCGGTCGCGACAGTCCGGTGCGGACGAGACCATTGCTCCGGATGAATTCGAGTATCACATGACTGAACAAAGGGGGCGTTGTGGCTTTGACGGATTTCAAGGCACTCACATTTGATTGCTATGGGACGCTCATTGACTGGGAATCCGGTATCGCATCAAATTTGTCGGAGTTGGCCTCTCGAGCGACGGTCCCGCTGGCACGGGATGAAATCCTCGAGGCCCACGCTCGCCATGAAGCGCATCAGCAGAAGGTCACACCGGCGATGCCTTACGACCGGCTCCTTCAAGTCGTCTTCAAACGACTCGCTGAAGAGTGGAACGTGCAGTATGAGTGGGACGAAGCGATAGCATATGGCGCATCGGTCGGCGACTGGCCCGCGTTTCCGGACTCGGCGAGCACCCTTCAGTACCTGAAGAAGTATTTCAAGATTGTTGTCGTGTCCAACGTGGACAACCGCAGCTTTCGCAAAACCAATGAGAAGCTGGCCGTCGACTTCGACGCAATCGTGACCGCGGAAGATGTGGGCTCATACAAGCCGTCGCGGAACAACTTCGAGTATCTATTCTCTACGTTGTCTGGGATGGGCATCACGAAGGACGATACACTGCATGTCGCGGATAGCGTGTACCACGACCATGAACCTGCCAGCGAGCTCGGCCTCCGCTCGTGCTGGATTCAGCGCCGCTATGAGCAGCGTGGCTCGGGCGCGAACTTGAGGTACTCCGTCGAACCTTCGGTTGACTACAAGTTCACGAGCATGGCCCAGCTGGTCAAAGCGCATCACGAAGACCTGCTCGCGGCTAGGGCAGTCGCCTTTGATTGAGACATCAGCCAATTCGAACACGCACGATATGCGACAGAAGCTTGACCGGACCGATATCAAGATTCTTGCCGAGTTGCAGAAAAACGGCAACATGACGAACGCGAACCTCGCGAATTCCGTCGGCCTGTCCGCGAGTCCATGCCTGCAACGCGTTAAACGGCTCGAAGCTGCGGGCATCATCTCGGGCTATGGGGCCCACCTCAACTTGGCCAAGCTGACCAGTACGGTAACGGTGTTCACCGAAATCATGCTTCACGACCATCGCCGCGAGGACTTCACACGCTTCGAAGCAAACCTGCGCGACTTCGACGAAATCACGGAATGCCACTTGGTCAGCGGCGGGTACGACTACTTGCTGAAGTCGATTGTCAAGAATATCGGTCACTATCAGGATGTCATCGAAAAGCTCGTTGACCGCAACATCGGAATCGAGAAGTACTTCAGCTATATCGTTATTCGGTCACCTTTCGTCAAGCAATCGGTGCCGCTCGACAAGTTGCTGTCGGAAGACGACTAATGGAGTATTGGAACAATGACGACGGTACAGTACGTCTGTGCGACGACCAGCAGAACTCTCCACGGTAGGATGGACCAGGATGCGGCTTGGTTCGACATGAAACAAGTTGCGCATCTATTTGGAACGCGGCTCGACAAGGCAACAAAGCTGCTCTGGCAGGTTGGTGCCACCGGGGAGATTGACACCGAGCGCGATGTCCGGTGGTCTGATTGCAAACAGTGCCTTTTGAGCCACAGAGCCGTCCTGTCTGTCGGGTACCACGTGGACTACGGTCGCGCGACCGCTTTCCGGAAGTGGTGTGCTTCGGCGCCTGTGGTATTGCGAAGCTGAATCAAGCTCGCATCTGCATCTCACATCGTTCAGCTCGTCAATTCGTCTATGCCCGGACCCGGTACGTCAGTCCTTCCGGCACCCGCATCAATCCGTCCCCTGTACTTAACCTTCGAAGCGAAGGAACCTCTTTCCTACCTTTCGTCGATTGGTGTCAAAAGCCATTGAGTGAATACTGACCTCCGTAAAGGCGGATGTCTCCCGTTATCGCATCGTGCGACCGTTCTATCGTCGAACGTGCTACGGGGACGGCATGTCCGGGTGGGTCACGTATTTTCGATAGGCAGGAGGGGATAAATGAAAAAGGAAGTATTGTGTGCTGCTATGCTCGTTGGTAGTGCAAACTGTATGGCTCAAAGCTCTGTCACTCTCTACGGGGCCATAGACGACAGTTTCTCGTTCACGAACAATCAGGCGGGGTCTCAAAACTACCAGATGGTGAACGGTGGACGCGGCAGCAGCAAATGGGGCTTTCGCACAGTCGAGGACCTCGGGGGCGGGTTCAATGCCGTAGCTGTGCTCGAGAACGGCTTCGATATCAACAGCGGCAAGCTCGGAAACGGCGGTCGCCTGTTTGGACGTCAATCCTATGTCGCGTTGAACGGGCCGTTCGGTAGCCTGCGATTGGGCCGCCAGTACGACCTCATTGCTGACTCGCTGATGCCGCTCGCATCGTCGCTGAAGTTCGGTGGTGTTCTCACGACTCGAGCGGGTGATGTAGACAATGTTTGGGGTGACTACTCGGTCAGCAACACCATCAAGTACTACACGCCGGATTTCGCAGGCTTTAAACTTGGGGCGTTATATAGTCTCGGGGGCGTCGCGGGAAACTTCTCACAAGGTCGTGGTGAGGGACTGAGTTTGACCTATGCCGGTGGTCCAATCACGGCATCGGCGGCGCTGCTTCGACTGAACAACCCGGCTACCTCACTGTACGATGCGACGGAAACACCTCAGGCTGGCGCCACGTTCGCGAATCCGATTACTAATCCAACCTTCAGCGGCTACGTCTCGGCCCATACGCTGCAGATTGCCGGCGGCGGTCTGAACTATTCCGTCGGCAACGCCGTCATCGGGGTCCTCTATACGAATACCCGATTCGAGGATGTGGTTCCCACAAGTTCAACACCGTTCTCCGGCACGGCTACATTCAACAGTATTGAGGCCAACGCCACGTACCGAATCACGCCCGCGGTCATGGTGGGTGCGGCCTATAACTATACGAAGGCCGAGACGGCGAAATACAGCCAGGTCAACGTCGGAGCGGAGTACGACCTGTCGAAACGGACGATGCTGTATGCAATCGCTGCGTGGGAGCATGCGATTGGCACAGATTCGACGGGCAAACCGGCAGTTGCGGCCATGGCCTTCGTCACGCCGTCGAGCACAAGTAATCAGGTCGTCGTGCGCGTAGGTGTGCGCCAATCCTTCTGAATGTGGAAGAAAAAGGCCATCGTCCTTTTGGGACGATGGTCTCACGACTGAGCTTGATGACTTAGTCGAGATTGCCCTGGCAGATGTACTTAATGGACAGATAGTCGTCGAGGCCGTACTTCGAACCTTCCCGACCGTAACCGGACTCCTTCACCCCACCGAATGGTGCGGCTTCGCTCGCTACTGCGCCTTCGTTCAGACCTACGACCCCTGCCTCAAGGGCCCGCGACACGCGCTCGGCCCGTCCCATGTTCTGCGTATAGAAGTAAGCGGCGAGGCCAAACGGCGTGTCATTGGCCAAGCGAATCGCCTCTTCCTCGGATTCGAATCGGTACAGCGGTGCCACAGGACCGAAGGTCTCTTCGCAGGTGACGAGCATTTCGTTGGTCGCGTGCGCGAGTACCGTCGGGGCATAGTAGTTCGGCCCCATTTCCGTCAGGCGTTTGCCGCCAGTCAAGACGGTTGCACCCTTCGACACAGCATCATTGACATGTCGGTCAATCTTGTCGATGGCCTTGGCGTTAATCATCGGCCCAATTTGCGCTTGCGGGTCAGTCGCCGGAGCAACCTTTAGTGCGTCCACTCGCGCGGCGAGTAGTTCCGCGAATTTGTCGAACACACCAGCCTGCACGTAGATGCGGTTCGGGCAGACGCAGGTCTGACCGCCATTGCGGAACTTGGCGGCCATGAGACCAACTACGGCCGCATCCAGGTCGGCATCGTCGAATACGATGAACGGAGCATTGCCGCCCAACTCGAGCGACAGCTTCTTCAATGTACCGGCCGACTCGCGGGCTAGGTATTTGCCGACCGCTGTGGAGCCGGTGAAAGTAATTTTGCGGACGCGCTCATCGGCAAGCCAGTCGCCGACAGCTTCAATACCATGGTCGCGCGACGCGCTCAGCATGTTGAGCACGCCGGCAGGAACACCCGCCTCTTGGGCCAGAGCCGCCAGTGCGAGTGCCGTCAGGGGAGTGTCTTCCGCGGGTTTGCCGACAACGGTGCAGCCTGCAGCCAGCGCCGGAGCAATCTTGCGGGCAATCATCGCAAGCGGAAAGTTCCACGGGGTGATTGCCGCCACAATCCCGACCGGCTCCTTGATGGCGCGCATCTGTTTGCCGCGTTGCTGCTGCGGGATGAGGTCACCGTAGATGCGAGCCGCCTCATCGGCAAACCACGCGACGTAGGACGCACCGTAAGCAACTTCGCCTTTGGCCTCCGCTAGCGGCTTTCCTTGTTCCATCGACATGATTGCAGCGAGGTCGCCGGTGTTGGCGAGAATCAGTGCGTGCCAGCGCTTGAGAATTTCTGCGCGCTCTCTCGGCAGGCGCTTACTCCATGCATTTGCCGCTTTCGCTGCCGCATCCGTTGCGGCGCGCGCGTCTGCTTTGCTACTGTTTGCAACTTCAGCGATGGTGCCCCCGGTAGCCGGGTTGGTGATGGGATAGCGCGCGCCGTTCACGGCATCAGTCCATTCGCCACCAATCAGATTCTGCCGACGCAGAAGCTCTTCACGTTTCAGTTTCAGTTCCATGCTCGATACCTTCGAAGGATTCGTCACTCGTTTCCCGTTCAACCCACATAAACGGGCTTAAGCCTTAATCGCGCGGCGCACATCGGCGCTTTCCAGGACGTCGTCGAGCGTTTTGCGCACACGCTCCACCATCGTCTCGACCTCGGCTGCTGTGTAGCAGAGCGCCGGGGCAAAGCCAAGGATGTTGTCGCCGAACGCGCGGAAGATAATTTTGTTGCGGGCTGCTGCATCGAAGATGCGGTCAGCAAGATGCAACGCCGGGTCGAAGCGCGCTCGCGTGGACTTATTTGCCACCAGTTCCACCGCGCCCAGAAGACCTGCATGTCTTGAGTCGCCAACGAGCGGATGGTCGAGCAAACTGTCCAGACCCTGCGCGAACTTAGGTGCCTGGGCTTGGCCATTCGCCAGAAGACCGCCTTCCGTGTAAAGACGAAGTACTTCGAGACCGATAGCAGCGCTCACCGGGTGCGCGGAGTATGTTTGTCCGTGGCCAATCGCTTCGCCAGGTTTGCTTCCGTCAGCGATGCCCTGGTACACAGCGTCAGACATCAATACGGCGCCCATGGGGGCGTAGCCTGCAGTCAAACCCTTCGCAATGGTCATGAGGTCCGGCTCTACGGACTCTGTTTCGCATGCGAACATCGGACCAGTCCGGCCGAACGCGGTAATCACCTCATCCGCGACGAAGAGAATATCCAGACGTCGGCACGCATCGCGCATCGCTTTGAGCCATCCGGCTGGCGGCACGATGACGCCACCCGAACCTTGAACAGGTTCGCAGAAAAACGCAGCGACATTGTCCGCGCCGAGCTCGGCGACCTTGTTCTCAAGCGCCTTGACTGATGCCGCGATGATGGCCTGTGCATCGTCGGGCGTCTCGCTCCGATACGGATAGGGCGAGGGGATGTGATGCTGAGTGGGGAGCGGCACGTCGAAATTGCGATGGAAGCTCGCGATAGCAGTCAGGCCCGAGCCCACAGAGGACGAACCATGATATCCACGCTCCAAAGCAATGAAGTGCTTCTTGCTCGGCCGCCCGATAGCGTTGTAATAGTGCGTGATGAAGCGCAATGCAGAATCCACTGCGTCCGACCCGCCCAACGAGAAGTAGACGTGCTGCAGATTTTTTGGCGAGAGCTCGACGAGCCGCTCGGCGAGTTCGATAGCAGGCTGGGAGCCAAAATGGAAATAGCCGGTTGCATACGGCAACTTCGACATCTGCTCAGCCGCCACCTTGACGATGCTTTCATGGCCATAGCCGGTGTTCACGCACCAAAGACCAGCGAACGCGTCGAGCAGTTCATTGCCTTGTGCGTCGTAAAGCCATGCGCCTTTGCCCCGCTCCAGTACCGTTACCCCACGCTTCTCGTGTGCGCGGTAGTTTGCGACGGGATGGATGAGGTGCTTCCGGTCGGAATCGATAAGCGTTGCTAGAGACATTTCACAATCCTTGATAGGGTTCGGCCTATCCTTAGAGTATCTGGAGCTTGCGGCATTTGGTTTTGCTCGACATGCTTGTAGCGGCGTAGTCCCACCGAATTGGGGCTTAGCGCCGCATCTTCTGCTGGTTACATCAGGCGGCCGGTACAAGGTCGTCAGAGAACAGCGGAGCCGTGAGGGCGGTCAACAGCCGAATCTCCTCCGTGACGGCGCTTTCCGGAACCACGTCGGCGCACAGGAAGGCAAATGCTCCGACGGTCCGCTTGCAAACAACGACTGGGATGTTGACGAGCGTTGTCGTGCCGAGAGACTTCAGCAGCTTGTGGTCAGGAAAGTAGCGTTCGAGCTCGGAGTCGTTGTTCGCCACGAGGACTTCGCCACGTTCGAGTACTTTCCGAGCCCAGTCAGAGCCGGAAAGTTGCTTCCAGCCGCCCACCGGATAGGAGCTTGGCACCGTAGAGTAAATGCGCCGGACGGCGCCAAGTTCTTTCGGTGCGTCAGGCTTCGGACGAGAGACTAGGGCGGTCACCTGAACGAATGAGAGGTTCGGCTTCACCACTTCCAGCCATGCCTGAATCGCTTCGTCTCGCGAGGTTCCTTGGCGAATCGCGGCTTGACCTTGGGCAAGAGTTGTCGACAAGTCACTGCCATTCGCGCTCGTTGCGGCATTGCCGGCCCGCGAAAGGAACAATGCGGAAGCGCCGACCGCGGCAAGACTGGCGAAATCTCTGCGATTCATACGGTTTCCTCCTGTTTGGACGATTTGGCCCGGCGACGCGCCGGATTTGTTTTTGCTCTGCCATCGAGCCACTGCGCGAGATGTATCGCCGAGCGTCCCGTGGTGTTTCGAATTTGTGAGCGACAGCTGAATCCGTCGCTCACCAGCACTGCGTTTTCATCAAGCGGCTGAATCTTGGGAACAAGCTCGGACTCAGCAACCGAGCGTGCGACGTCCGCCGTTTTCGTGTGATAGCCAAACGCTCCAGCCATACCGCAACATCCTGTTTGCAGCACGGCCCCTGACCGCGCCGCTTTGCCGACCAGTCGTGACTCTGCTTGCACCCCGCCACAGGCTTTCTGGTGACAGTGCCCGTGAACGAAGACGCTTTCATCCAGCTTCGGCACATCGAAGCCTTCCGATTCGAGGTATTCGGCTAACGTTTTCACCGACCCGGCAAGCGCCGCGGCCTTTTCGTCGGTCGGGAAGAGTGAACGGAGTTCGTCGCGGAATACGGAGAGGCAACTAGGTTCGAGCACAACCACCGGCTGCTTCAGTGCGATGACGTCTTTCAGCTCAGCCATGATGTCAACCAAGTTGCGCTTGGCGTGGTCCAGCATCCCAGCGTCGTAGTAGGGACGCCCGCAGCAAATCTGCTTGCTCATGAGCCGTACAGTGACGCCGTAAGATTGCAGGACGCGGACGGACGCTTCGAGAACTTCGGGCGAGAATCCGTTGTTGAATGTGTCCGTCCACAGAAAGACTGTTTTTGCACGCGCAGATTGAGCATCCAGCTTGCTCGTGTCGTCCAAGAGGCCCCTGCAGGTCGCTCCCTTTCGGAAGGCCGTTGATGCAACGGCAGGAAACTTCACGTGAGATGCGAGGCCGAACTTCTCTGCCACCACACGGAACGGCCGCAACTTCATGGCAGTGTTGACCACGCCGCTGACCCGAGTGGCGATTGGCAGCCATGTTCCGATGTGTCCAATCATCGTGTCCATTAGGGGACGCTTGGCTTTCTGGTAGTGCTCGTACAAGAAGTGACTTTTGTACTTGGCCAGGTCGACATGGGTTGGGCAATCGCTACGGCAGCCCTTGCATGCCAGACAGTTATCCAGCGAGTCCTTGACTTCCTTGTTGTCCCAGCCGTCAGTGATGACCTCGCCCTTGAGCATTTCGAAGAGCAGGCGGCTGCGTCCGCGCGTCGAGTATTTCTCTTCGCGCGTCGCGCGGTAGCTTGGGCACATGGTTCCACCGTCCAGAGACCGGCACTTGCCCATGCCGATGCATCGTTCAGTGGCGCGCGCGAATGTGTCCGGACTCTGCAGGTTGCCGAACGAGAAGTGACTGGGGACCTCCACGCGGCGGTACGTGGGTCCAAGGCGAAGATTCTCATCGACAGGCATTGCGTCGATGAGCTTGCCGGGATTCATGCGGTTCTTCGGGTCCCAGATGGTCTTGAACTCACGGAACGCGTCCATGAGCTCGGGCGAGTACATGAGCGAGAGCAGTTCGCCTTTGGCCTGGCCGTCGCCGTGCTCACCCGAGAGCGAGCCCTCATACTTGACGACGAGCTTCGCCGCTTCCTCCAGGAAGTTGCGCCACGTATGGATGCCTTGGCTATTCCGAAGGTCGAAGTTGATACGGGAGTGGATGCAACCATCGCCAAAATGGCCGTACATGTTGGTCGTGTAGCCATATCGTTCGACCAACGCGGAGAACTCGCGCAGATAAGCGCCAAGCAGGCGAGGTTCGACTGCGGCGTCTTCCCAGCCGACAACCGGGTCCGGCTTCGACGGGTCGTCGCCGATAGACGTAGCTGAGGCACCGGTCTCTCGAATTGACCAAAGACGCTTCGTCATCGCCGCATCCGAAACCACTCGTGCGTTCGGGCGACCAGGCAACGAGTCGGCCATGTCTGCAGCAGCTTGTGCCCGCTTCAGGGACGATTCGAGATTGTCGGTGCCGAACTCGACCATGAGCCACGCGTTGCCATCAGGCAATTCAGCGATGTCAGCAAGCGCCAGCCCGCGTTCACGCAAACCTCCAACGATGCCGGTGTCAAGCCCTTCCATTGCAATGGGCTCGAGCGGGAGCAGTTGCGGAACGCAGTCGGCCGCATCAAAAATCGTGGGAAAGCCGAAAACCGTAACAACTCGTGCGGTCGGATTGCGCACGAGGGTCGTGGTCGCTCGCAAGACCGACACGCATGTGCCCTCCGAGCCGACGAGCGCCCGAGCAATGTTGAAGCCATTCTCTGGCAGCAGCTGGTCGAGGCTGTAGCCCGAGACGCGACGTTTCAGCTTGGGAAAACCTGCGCGAATCTCGTCGGCATGACGGTCTACCAAGTCGCGAAGCGCTTGAACAATCTCGGCGCGCCGGCCGCCTGCAGTCAGATGAGCCTGAAACGCTTCTTCGTCGGTCGGCCCAACCCAGAATCGCTCCCCGTCGTAGGTCAGGATTTCCATCGACTCGATGTTTTCGGCCGTCTTGCCAGCCATCACCGAGTGTGCGCCGCACGAGTTGTTGCCGACCATGCCGCCAATCGTGCAACGGCTATGCGTGGCAGGGTCGGGACCGAACGTCAACCCCTTGAGAGCAGCGGCGCTCTTCAACTGGTCGCAGATGACTCCCGGCTGAACAACCGCAGTGCGGCATGCGGCATCGAGTTGCTCGATGCGTGTCAGATGACGAGACGTGTCGATAATGACCGCGACGTTCACCGCCTGCCCGCACATCGAAGTGCCGGCGCCACGGGTGAGCACCGGTACGTTCGCGTCATGACACGCACGCATTACGGACACGACGTCTTCGACCGTTCGCGGCAGGACAACGCCAATCGGAACCTGCCGATAGTTCGAGGCCTCCGAGGCATACGCCGCTCGAGACCCAGCATCGAACCTAATCTCCGCATCCGTCGTCTGAGCGAGCTGGCGCTGAAGTGCAAGAAGCTTGTTGAGGTCGGGGCGTGTGGAGGACGAGTTCGAATTCATGTGGTCGCGAAATCCGGAAAAAGCGGCGGGACCGTGGCTGGGCGCGAACTGCGCGTTGGCCAAAACGTCCCGCGTCATTCCAAATTAAAACGCGACACAATGCTGAAGTCTTCCTACTTAAAGTAGGAAAGATAGGGTCAATCTTCGCGAAGGCGGTAGAGCGCCATTGCTACTTGAACTTGGAAACGAATCTTGGGGTCTTCCAATGTGACCTTGAGAATTTCCTCGATTCGCTCGAGTCGATAGCGCATCGTGCTGATGTGTATGCCAAGCGAGCGAGCCGCATTGACCAACTGAAAACCTTCGTCGGCCAGCGTACAAAGGGTCTCTAATAGTGACTCACCGCGCGGTCGTGAGACGAGAGGCGTCACGAGCCGTTCGATAAGCATGTCGCGGGCATTGGCGTCGCCCAAGAGTGCACGGGGAAAGAGAATCTCGTCGAATCGATGCAGCCTTCCGGGGCGCAAGGTCGGTAGCAATGCGTCGACATCCTTCGAACCTGTCGCCATGCCCTCGATACCTGAATGCACGCGACTGACTGCGATCGCCGCACGTTGGTCTGTGACCGATTCCCATAAGGCTTCAGGCGAAGCTTCCGCAGGCAGAATAACTTTAATCTGGTTCAACCATATTGCGAGCAATTCAGGCTGCTCGGTGACTCGAAGTTGATGCTTGAGCGCCTCTACCCATCGTTCGCGACGGTTCAGTCCTTCCGTGGTGAGCGGTATGGGCTCGTCAAGAAGCACAAGGCAGATGCGATATTGATTCGTTTGGCTCCAGCCACACACTCGCGCGCGCTCCAGCGCGCTCGGCGTTGCGGTGAATTCGCCATCGAGCAGACCAGCGACAAGCGCGTAACCTAAGCGGTCTTCCTGTTGCGCGAGCTGCTGCTGATGCATCAGGTGTAGCGCTGCAACGACGCTCGCGTGTTCCATCGCTCGAGCGTCAAGTTCGTCTACTTCCGCTCCTTCTAAGTCGAGCCAGATGACAGCAACGAGCGAGTCATGCAGGCGAACGGAGAGCCGCAATCGGTAGACTGCCCGGCCGGCGAGCTTAAAGCTCACGCGGGTGGGTCTCGGTGAGTCGCTGGAGTTGACGGGTGACTCTGATAGAGAGGCGACGAATTGGGCTTCGAGTGCCTGCGCTTCAGGTTCCGGTGCGGAAGTGCCGAGCAACTCGCCGGACACATTGGTGAACGAGACCTCACGGCCTACAAGCTTTCTCAGCGTGATTGCGATGTCGCTCAGGCTGCTTGCTGTTACCGCAGCATTAGTCAACGCTCGATGTAATTGCTCCGAGCGCTCGATAATCTGCGCTTGGAAATTGATTATCTTTGCGAGAATTTCGTGAGTGACTTCGCTGAACTGCACGGCCCACGGCAGTTCAAGAAGCGGAAAGCCGACACTTCGCGCTTCGTCGATTGCTTCTTCAGGAAAGTGGTCTCGAAAGTGAGGGACGGCCAGCACAACGCCAGCGAGTCCGACCTGGCTCAAGTCACGAACGAGGCGTCGCGAAGTTTCGGCATCGTTCGGCCAGTTGTAGCCGGTTGTCAATAGCAGCTCACCAGGCTTCACCCAGTTGACGATGTCCGGGTGGTCAACCATGTGAACCCAGGTGATTTCGCGCTGGAGATTTTCCTCACCAGCGACGACTTCTGCTTCGCGTAGAACAGTTTCACGAATAGCGGTGTCTAGCTTCATAGCGGCGAATAGTTTCGCCGCGGCATCAGCGTGACACCGCGGCAGCAATTAAGCCTCTTTGGGCTGGCGATAACCAAACAGCACGCCGAGCAAGCTGAACGCGGCGGCGAAGATGACGTAGAGCGCCGGTGCCATGGGCGTTCCCGTCGTGCTGATAAGCCACGTCAGGATGAGCGATGCAAAGCCGCCGAACGTCATGACCGCGAGATTGTAGGCAACCGACAGACCGGTCGAAAGCACCTTGGTCGGGAAAGTTTCCGAAAGTGCGGCCAGGATGGGGCCCGTGTAAATCGCGATGAGCACGCCGAACACACCTTGGAATACGCACAACGTTGCGACGGACGGCGACTTAACAATCATTGCAAACAGCGGCCACGCAAGAACAAGCATCGCGGCCGACGCACCGCCCAAGAGCCACTTGCGGCCGACTTTGTCCGAATACCAGCCAGTGAATGGGGAGCAGACCGTGATGACGCCGCCGCCCACCATTGCCGCAATGAAGGACGCGGACTGCGGAAGCTTCAGGACCTTCACTGAAAACGTCGGCATGTAGAACAGAATCACATAGATACACACCGTCCAGAGCACGACCATCGCGAAACTTGCGAAGGCTTGCCACGGATAGTCACGAAGAACGTCAGCCAACGGCGTCTTAGACTTTTCGGCATCCAGGAAGACGGGCGTTTCTTCCAGGTTGCGACGAATGAAGAAGCCAATGGGTCCGATGAGCAGGCCAGACAGGAACGGGATGCGCCAGCCCCAGCCTTCCATGTCTGCAGTGGAGAGGCCCAGTGTGATGCCCGTGCCGAAGCAGGCACCCAAGAGCACAGCGAATCCGATGCTGGTCTGAATCCAGCTCGAGTAATAGGCCTTCTTGCCTTTGGGCGCATGTTCCGTCAGGAACGCAGTCGCCGTACCCATCTCGCCGCCCGCTGAGAAGCCCTGCAACAGACGCGCGAAGACAATCAGGCAAGGCGCGGCGATGCCAATCTGCGAGTAAGTGGGAGCCAGACCGATGATTGCCGTACCGGCACACATCAAAAGAATGGTCAGCGACAAGGCAGCTTTGCGGCCTGCGCGGTCCGAGTAGATGCCAATGAGAATCCCGCCGAAGGGACGCACGAGGAAGCCGACGCCGAACGTCGCGACCGAAAGCATCAGCGAAGTCAGGTCGTTGCCGGTCGGGAAGAACAGCTTCGCGATGGTGATGGCGAAGAAGCCGTACACCATGAAGTCGAACCACTCAAAGCCATTCCCCAGAACGGTTGCCACAATGGCGCGCCGTCGTGCAGATTTCTCGTCTACGTAGTTTTCTGCCAGATTTACTGTGTTCATCTCCGCTCCCGATACGTGCCTAAGGCCTTTTCAAAAGGTCGGTGTGGCCCCCGGTCAGGAACCAGCCGTATCCCATTGAACTCAGCCAGAAATCGCTTAACTACCCATGTTTCGTAGGAACGGATGCTTTCAGATTAGTACATCGAGTACGAATTGCGTCAAAGAAAGCGAAAAGGAGTCGTCGAATTCCTATGTTTAGTAGGTATCGGCCAGTTTTCTGGCTTCCTACTATGGCCTTCATCTCAGGAGGCGATTGAATGAACAAGGAACTCGACAACAACCAGAGCGCCGCTGCGCTTCGTGAAACCTACGTCGCCCGTGGAGTGGCGACGGCGCACCCCATCGTTGCGACTCGTGCTGCCGGTGCCTACCTGTGGGACGACAAGGGTCGGAAGTATCTCGATTTCGTCGGCGGCATTGGCGTGCTGAATGTGGGCCATAACCATCCGGCGGTCGTTGCGGCTGTTCAGCAGCAACTCGAATCGTTCTCGCACGTCTGCTTCCAGGTCGTCGGCTACGAGCCATACATTCGCCTTGCAGCCCGCCTGTCGGAACTGGTTGCTCCTGGCCAAGGTTACAAGTCGGTCTTCCTGACGACGGGCGCTGAGGCGGTTGAGAACGCAATCAAGATTGCACGCGGGTACACGAACCGCCCGGGGGTGATTGCGTTCCGCGGTGGTTTCCACGGCCGCACGCTCCTCGGCATGTCGCTTACGGGTATGAGCGCCCCCTACAAGCAGAACTTCGGACCATTCGCCCCGGACGTCTACCATGCGCCGTATCCGAACGCGTACCACGGCATCAGCTCGGACGACGCCCTGAAAGCGTTGCAGACAATCTTCAGCACTCAGATTCAGCCTGACCGAGTCGCTGCAATCATTCTCGAACCGGTTCAAGGCGATGGTGGCTTCCTCGCTGCACCGGCCGAGTTCATGCAGGCCCTGCGCGAACTGACGAAAAAGCACGGCATCGTCCTCATTTGCGACGAAATTCAGACCGGTTTCGGTCGCACCGGCAAGATGTTTGGCTTCCAGCATTCGGGCATTCAGCCGGACCTCGTGACGGTGGCGAAGAGCCTTGCCGGCGGTTTGCCTATCTCGGGCGTGGTCGGTCGCGCTGAAATCGTCGACGCGCCGCAGCCGGGCGGCCTCGGCGGCACGTATGGCGGTAACCCGCTTGGTTGTGCCGCAGCGAACGCCGTACTCGACATCTTCGAACAGGAAAACCTGCTTGAGCGTAGCGTCAAGATTGGCGAGCAGCTGCGCGCCGGCCTCGAAGCGCTGAAGGCGGATTACCCGGAAATGGGCGAAATCCGTCAGACAGGCGCAATGGTTGCTGTCGAGTTCGTCTCCGATGCTCAAACGAAGACGCCCGACGGCGCCCTTGTCCAACGTATCGTCGACGCCGCACGCGAAGAAGGGTTGCTCATCATCAAGTGCGGCGTCGAGCGAAATGTTGTTCGCTTCCTGTCGCCCCTGACCGTCTCTGACCAAGACGTCTCCGATGCACTGGGCATGTTCGGGCGTGCGGTTGCCGCCGCAAAGAAAGCAGCTTAAGCATGTCCGATGGACCGAACGACGCACTGGAACTTAATGCGCCCGCTGCGGTAGGCAGGGCGGCGTCGAGGGCCGTGCGTTGTTTCGACGTTTTGAGCCCCTACGATGAGACCGTCGTTGGTCGCGCACTCGATGTCGACTTCAGCACCCTCGCATTAAGATTTGATGAGGGCTCGCGAGCGGCGCGAGCGCTCCGAAACACTCTGCCCGTTCAACAGCGATTTCGGAAATGGGCAACAAAGATTGATGCGCGGCGCGATGAGCTGGCTCGCATCATCAGCCTCGAGACGGGAAAGCCCATACGATTCGCCCGTCTGGAGCTAACTTCGGCCCTGGCGGCGCTGGACACCTGCATCTTCTGTCCGCCGATATCGCTCGTGCGCGACTGGGTCGCGGCGCATTCAGCATTCTCCATAGCGAGCTGGTGTGACCCTTTGCTCTCAACTGTGCGAGGAGTCACGACGGTCCTGAGCTCCGGGCGAGCTCTAGTCATCAAGCCTTCGTCCCGAGCGCCGTTAGCGGCGCGAGCACTCGCGGAGCTTTGGCACGAGGGTGACGAGGTGGACGCGCTCCTGTGCGTTGTACCTTCTACTGACGCTGTCGGAATGCTCCGCGCGGCCCTGATGAGTTGGCAAGTTACCGAGGTCCGCTTCAAAGGGAGCCGCGAGGTCGGAGCGTTCGTGTCGAATGCATGCTACGAGGCAGTGGTACCTGTGAGTATTTCTAGCAGCGAACGACTTCCCCTTGTAGTCCACGCCGGAGCCGACATCCAAGCAACATGCGATGCGTTAGTCAATTGCGTGTTCCTGCGACGGCTGCAATCTTGCGCTGGCCGCATATCGTGTCTGTACATACACGATTCCGTGGCAGATTCTTTTATCTCAGCGCTTGTCGACAAGCTGAGCTGTCTGCGCGTCGGTGACCCGCTTGATGATGAAACGGACATTGGACCGGTCATAGATGACATTGCGACTGCATTGATATCAGAGCAGGTCGAAGACGCCCTGTTCGAGGGTGCGATGCTTCGGTGTGGAAAACCCCACCCTGATGGGCGTCTGCTTCGACCAATCGTCATAGACCATGCGAAGCCATCGATGCGTGTATGCGTCGAGGAGCTTGAGGGGCCACTTCTGCCTGTCGTGCGGTTCCACCAGTTTTCAGAACTTCCCAACACAACGTGTTTGACCGTTGATTCGCTGAATCTGTCAGATACGGGTGAGAGGTTCGAACCCTAGCCGCTCAGCCGGTAAGCGCGCGCTAGATTGCAAACTTTTTTGAATAGTCACAACATGAGCGAGACATCCCCTTACGAAGCGTTTTCAATGGTTGACATGCGCGCCGGCCGTATCGCGCGAGTCGAATTGAATACGGAAGCACGCAAGCCTGCGTACAAAATCTGGATTGATTTTGGCGAACTCGGCGAGCTGGCGACGAGCGGACAATACACAGCGTTGTACCAGGCTGAAGAGCTCGTAGGCCAGATGGTCGTTTGCGCAGTCAATCTCGGAAGTCGCCGCATTGGCGGCTTCAAGTCTGAGGTGCTGATGCTCGGTGTCGAGAACGCAGAAGGCGCGGTCGTGTACCTGAAGCCCGAGCGCGACGTGGCGCCTGGCACGAAGGTGTTTTAAGGAACATCAAACGCCCGCACAGGGCACCTTATTGATGGAGACGGCATGAGCACGCCCGCAGCAGAGATTGAAGTTGGCGAAGAAATGGTGGCAGGTTTCGCCAAGAAGGGACTGGGACAAGTGCAGGCAGCAACGACGCGAGACCGCGGCATTGGCCCCTTCAAGCGGCTCGTGCTGCGTGGCGCGATGGTCATCGACGGCACCGGTGCGCCGCCGTGGGGACCGGCCGACATCGTCGTTGAAAGCGGGCGCATTACTCAGGTCGCGGCGGTCGGTGTCCCTGGACTACCCATCAACTCGGCGCGTCGACCAGCAGCGGGTGCCCACGAAATCGACTGCACCGGCAAGTTCGTCACGCCTGGCTTCATCGATTGCCACGCGCATATCGGTACGCCGTTCCATGCCGAGAACGGCGAGATGCTGCCGGCTGACTATATCTACAAGCTTTGGCTCGCGCACGGTGTGACGAGCGTGCGCGAAGCCGGGACGATGAACGGCCTCGCGTGGACGCAGCAGCAGGCTGTCGCTGCGGATGAAGGCAGGATTGCCGCGCCGACGCTCTATCCGTATGTCTACTTCCCGGCGGTCAACGACTATCTCAAGACCATCTACACGCCGGAGCAGGGTCGCGAATGGCTGCGCAAGGCCCATGCGAAAGGCGCGCGGGGCGTGAAATTCTTCGGAGCACCGCCGGCAATCATGCAAGCGGCACTCGACGAAAGTAAGAAGCTCGGGTTGCGGACGTGTTGTCACCATGCGCAGCTTTCAGTTGGTCGCATGAACTCGCTACGCACGGCTCGCTGGGGCCTCACGAGTACCGAGCACGCGTACGGCATCCCTGAAGCGTTGTTCGATGGTCGCACACTTCAGAGCGTCGCTGACGACTACAACTACAACGACGAGTACATGCGGTTTGCGACCGCCGGGCAGACCTTCCTGCAAGCAGCGCGACCAGGAAGCGCCAAGTGGAACGAGGTCATCGAAGCATTCTTGGAAGCAAGCCACACATTTGTCCCGACGATGAACGTGTACGACAGCAATCGTGACCTGATGCGTGCACGTCGCGCCGACTGGCACGACGAGTACACGGACAGCACGACGTGGAAGTACTTTCAGCCCCAACGCGGCGGACACGGTGCGTACTTCTATCGCTGGTCGGTGAAGAACGAAGTCGAATGGAAGGAAAGCTTCAGCATTCTCATGACGTTCCTCAATGAGTACAAGAATCGCGGCGGGCGCGTTTGCGCGGGGAGCGACTCAGGATTCATGTATCAGGTTTACGGCTTCGGCTTTGTTCGTGAGCTTGAGTTATTCCAAGAGGCCGGCTTCTCTTCGCTCGAAGTCTTGCGCGCGGCGACGTCACACGCCTCGGAGCTCCTTGGTATTGAGGACGAAGCCGGCACGCTGGAAGTCGGCAAACGTGCGGACATCCTGGTTCACGACCAGAATCCGCTCACCGACTTTAAGCTGCTGTATGGCACCGGTGCGGTCCGACTGAATGAGGAGACGAACGGTCCTGAATTCAAGCGGTGCCTTCAAAAGACGATTCGAGGAGGGATGGTGTACGACGTCGACGAGCTGCTTTCAGACGTTCGCGAGATGGTGGCAGGGACCTGGCCGGAAGCGTCCAAGAATTCGCGCACAAAGTGAGGTCATTATGCAATCTGGGCCTCAATTTGTTATTGTCTCCGGGGCGCTCGGCAGCGGGAAGACCTCGCTTCTCGAGGCTTTGCTCGCTTGCGAGGACGCTTCCGACACAGCCGTCATCGTCAATGAAGCCGGCGAGATAAATATCGACGGAGCAGTACTCTCCGAATCGGGGCGTGGCATGTCGATGGCCACGCTCAGCAACGGCTGCGTCTGTTGTTCGATGACGAGTGACCTCGTCACGACCGTTCAGGACCTGGTTCAATTTCGTAGGGCCGCGGGCAAAAAACTTTTTTCTCGTATTGTATTGGAGTGCAGCGGTCTCTCGCGGCCAGGTCCAATCGTCTCGTCGTTGCAGGAACTCGCTGAACTCCGGCTCAAGCTGCACCTAATAACAACGTATGACTGCAGTCGTCCCGCGATGCAGACCGGCGACTTTGAAGACGCTGTTGCCCAGCTTGTCGGTGCCAACACAATCGTGCTTACAAAAGTCGACCTCGTTCCTAGCGGGAAACGCGACGAAGCATTGCGAGCAGTTGCTGCCGTTAATCCGATGGCTCATGTTGTCAACGAATTCTCAGCGACGGTCCGTGCCCGCGGAGCGTTTCAGCCACAAAGCAACGGTGCTCCGGTCACCGGCGATGTGTCGAACAGCACTTCTGGGCGCCGCCGCTTGCTCCATCCGAGAGTCCGCGTCTTCCGCGCAAAGCTTCATAAAGAAGTGTCATGGGATGGGGCGCTCGATTGGCTGGAAAACATTGCCGGCGCACTCGGGGAGCGGTTGCTCCGTGTCAAAGCAATTGTGCCTGGAGAAAATCGCAGCGACCGGATTCTGCTCCAAAGCGTAGGAACTACGTTCTCCGCCCCGCGTCGTCTGTCAGCCAGCACGTCTGCGCCAGTGGGCGCGGTCATCATCGCGCGAGACTGCGGGCGACAGGAATTGGATGAAATTTCCACGGAACGGGTAGTAAGCTGGTTCGACTACCAATAGCCGAAGTGCTTCGGGGAGGCACTTTCTCGGTCACTGTCACGCTTGAGCAGCTTAAGCGGCTTGATTGCTCCGTCACTTGCCAGAACACTCGAGACGTGTGCGTAGGTTTCTTGCTCCTCGCAGCAATAATGTCTTAGTTGCAGTCAGCACGCAAAGCGTTCGACGCAGCTATTTGCAGCGAACGGGTCGTCAGAGGCGCTTACCGTGCCAGACAGGGGAGCGTAGAGCACCTGCATCGGACCTACACATCGTCTAGGCCTCTAAGAGCAAAGTGAGATAGAGCGAATCGACGTCTTCGTATGTGGCAGGGGATAACCATGCCCGTCCGCCCGTATCGCTCGCGACCGTGTAACCCCACGTTGCTACGCGTTGGACAATCCGTTTGTCGCCTGAAACACCGGCTAGCAGTCCAATTTCAGCGAGTTGCTGTTGTTTGTGCACGAGCCTTTCGAGCCAACGTTCGAGGTGCGGCTTCGCCGCAAGCGTATCTGACTTGCTTCGATTGCAAGCGGCGTGCGCCAGAACGAAGTTGTGAGCAAGGTCACGCGAGTAGAGCGAGAACGGTACGAAGTGGTCGACATCGGCTTCGTTCAGACCCTCCCCACAGTAGAAGCACTTCGGTCCATCGAGCATGCGCAATTCGGCACCGATGATGGCAAGCGACTGTCGAGACGACGAGAATAGGAAGTCAGCGAGGTCGTCGGAGCTCCCGAGAATCGGATGGTTGCGGCGGTTCGACTTGATATGCGCGACCCACTTCGTCCGTGCCATCTGTTCAACGAGGGTGTAAAAGCGGCGCAGACAATAGCTTACGCCAGGCTTCAATGTGACCAGACCACGCGACTGTCTCTCATACAGAAACGAATCAGTCGCGCCGGCAAAGTTTTGCAGGTATTTCAGAGGTTGCGCAGAAACTACCGCAGCGACCTTTGAAACCAACGAGGCATATTGGGGCAGACTGGAGGCTTGCAAAGCAGAGGAGTAAGGCGAGCTGGCGCGGAATTCCGCGATAGCGCTTACTACAGCGGCCTGGACGCCCAGGTTTTGAATCAGAATTCCGGGCTCGCATCCTACACGGCCTGTCCCGTATGGCGTCGTTTGTTTCCAATATAGGTATATGAACCGTTCAGCAATCTGCCGAACGGTCAAGTCGAGCTCTGCTCCGTCATCGGTTCCATGTTCGACCGCCAGCTCTGCAAATGCAATCAGGAGCGCGAGTTTGTAGGTCGCAGTGAAGTCGCCTTCCGCGAACAGTCGTTGAAGCTTCGCGAGGAAAGCTAACTGCGCTTCCGGGGATGGTGGCGGTAGGCTTGTGCTCAATCGCGCTGGCTCCAGTAGTCTGCCTTCGCGGGTATTACCCACCGAATCCCGCCGCGAGGGTCTGCAACGTCGTCCACAAAGCGCGGTATTAGATGAATGTGAAGGTGAGGCACCGTCTGCCCAGCCGCGGGACCATCGTTGATGCCGATGTTGAGTCCGTCCGGCCTATAAAAGGAGTTCGCTGCAGCCCTTGCGTCATCGAGGAGGGCGAATAAGCACTCGCGCTCGTCTTTAGTTGCATCGAAGAATGAGCCAATATGGCGCTTCGGTATAACGAGGCTATGTCCCGGCGAAACCGGAAAGCCATCGTATATCCAGAAGGCGTGCTCGTTCTGACCAACGATGCGTGACTCCGAAATCTCGCAGAAGGGGCAGGGTGATGATGTCATCGATGAAATGCAGTTTTGCGTACTTTGAGTCGGTCTAGCCGACGCCGCGGCCGGCGTTCGAGCCGCCATGCTCTCACAAGCGCATGCGCGGCGTCGACGGCGACACCACGACGCTACGGGATGCGGCTCAGGTTCACCTATGGCCGTGCTTAGTGGCTGACGCCGCACATTGACTCTGGTCTTACGTCGAAACGATAGGCGCTGCTTCAGGCGTCGGCGTTGTCGCCGCCGTCGTCGTGGGCGTAACTCTCCGGGACGTTGTTTTGCGAGCAGAGACCTTCGTTGGAGTGACGGTTGACGTTGCCGAAGGCTTCGTCGCAGCCTTCTTTACCCCCGCAGGCTTTTTCGATACCGCGACCTTCTTGGCGCCGACCTTTTTGCTCGCAGCACGGGCCTTCGGCGCAGCTTTCGACGTGGTCGCCTTGCGAGTCGCTGTCAAATCCGACTTGGCGGCAGGAGCCTGTTCAATCAGAAACTTGGTTCGGTCCTTTACCGACGCCAACCACTGAGGAGCAGGACCACGACCGCTCCAGGTTGCTCCCGATTTTGGGTCTCTGTATTTTGCAGGCAGCGCACCTTTTGATTGCACTTTGCTAGCGGGAGTCTTTCCGCTGGACGCTCCGACGGGTCCTCCTGAAGACGCGGTACCGACTCCGTCGATGAAGAATTTCGTCCGGTCTTTCACGTCTTTAATCCAAGCGGGCGGTCGAGCATGGCCGCTCCACGTCTCACCGGTTTTTGGATTCAAGTATTTCGCGGGCAACTTTCCTTTGGTGGCGATTGGCGCCTTGGAGCCTCGACCGACCGCAACGCGACCGTTGGCCTTGGCGTCTCTTTTTGCTTTTGCTCTGGCTTCGATGTCTGCGGTAGTAAGCCCGTGTTTGAGCATCAATTCGCGGATTTGGTCGACGGCGGCTTGTGCTTGCTTTGCAAGAATGGTCTCCGCTTGCGCCTGAAGCTTTTTCATACGGGCCTGAATGTTCTCAAGGGTAGTCATGTTCTCCTCCGTGTGGTAGCACAAGGAACTATGACACAGCATTCTTGAAAAGAGTACCGAAATACCTTTGCTTGTATCGGGAGCTCAATCAGTTTATTCGCGGGGGCGAGAGGAGATTTTTGAGGAGCGAGATACGGGAACGGGGGCGGAAGCCACGGAGAAGGGGCGTCGGTATTCGACTTCCATAAGCCGACACACGGCGAAGAAGGCTGGCGAGCTCAAAGCCGGACGCACACGCAACGGCAATCAGACCAGCCTTCTTCAGCTCAAAGACTATTTGCTGGCGTCCGCCTCGCACTTTTTCATAAACGACGATTTCGCAGCGCCCGCGAGTGGCTTGCCGTCTTTTCCGACCGCTTTGCTCGCACATGCAGCGGAGACATTGCTCTTGTTGCCAGCTTCGCACTTCTTGATGAAGGAAGTCTTTGCTGCGCCGGCCAGCGGTTTTCCGTTCTTATCGATTGCCTGGGACTCACAGCTCGACCCTGCCGCCGTCGGCGCAGGTTTGGCTGTCGCGGCAGAAGGCGCGGTCGTTTGGGCGCACGCGATTCCGACCGAGAAACATGCTGCGACAGCGACTGCGATAATCTTGTTCATAGCTATTCTCCGGGAAGAGTAAGGCTGTGCGCCTTGCTTGATTAACGCCCGGAGAGCTGTGACGTTGACGTCAGTCCATAGGAATTGTTGTTGCAGCGCCGTATCGGCCGCTCTATCGCTGCTCTACTCACAGCCTCAGCGAAGCGCTGGTCGCAAAGGACAGAGCGGTTCAAAAACGCTCCTAAGGGAGTGAAGTGCGGACGGATAGGGTGTTTCCCTAGCATCTTCGAACGGTCTTTTGGAACTGCATCACAGACGCGGGGATAGAATCGTTCCATGTCCGCTATGGCAGTTTTGGCGTTCAGAATGTGAGTCGCAACGGGCGTCTGCAAAGGAGTGGGAGGAGACCATGGTTTCGATGAGGGCGAACCGCTTGCTCGTGTCGATTTGTCTGACGTCCCTCATGTCTGCGTGTACCGTCGCGCCTGCGACAAAGAAGCCAACCGAGGGGACCGCGAAGGTTCGCGCAGCGATAGAGAGCGCAGTCGCGTCATCAGACTCGGAGCTGACAAGAGATAGTCCGACGTCAAATGGTCGTCGGCAGACAACTGTTCAATGTGACACAGTTGGCAGCATGTTCGTTTTTGCACCGAAGGTGAAGCAATATGCTGGTGGAATCGTCGTACAGGCTACGGCTGCAACTGACCGCTGATTCTTTTGCGAGGCGCGTCGTACTTTGGTGCGGGATGGAGGATTATTGCTTGCGCGGCAGCATAAAGCGTTCGAGGAGAACTTTGGCCTGTTTTTCAACATCGCTCTCAAGCGTCCCCGGGTACGTATCCCCCTCTTTGTAGGCAGGTCACTGTGATTCTGCATCGCGAGGTTCAAGGCATCTCGCGACGGAGTTCCTCGCTCGAGATGTCATCGATGTGCCTGAATGCGCTCGCGACCTTGTCCACGTCCACGGCATTAACACCGCTGTTTCGGAAGTGGGTTTTCCAGTCACGCACGACGGCCCACAGTTCCGCAATCAAATCGCAGGCCTCTCGCCGGTTCAAGCAAAACTCGCTGCAGCGGCTAACGGCGTTGTTCAATGTCGCCAGTCGACCCTCTTGCCCGACGGCAAGATGTAGGTAGCGCTCGTATGCATGCGACGGACTTGGCAGTACGTCATAGACAGGGCTCAGGGCCAACTCTTGAGTTCAGCGTCCCACAAGAAGCCGTGATTTCGAAGATGGTCGTCGCAGTTGCTCACAAACACGTTGAAAATCATCCGCTTGTATAGCTCCGCTGCTCCGTCGTAGGCGAGGAGTGTGCGGCAGTACCTCTCGAGGCAGCCGGCGAGATTCCCGTACGACGAATGCCGCGAGTCCATCTCGTCACACGCGGCAAGCGTGAGCGCACTGACGAAGGGGATGCGGTGCTCAACCGAACCGGCTGGGGCGTTGCCGCGCACGAATCTGCCATCGCCTTGTGGCGCTGTGTCGCCGGGGATTGCCCAGTAGCGGTCAAAACGGCGAACGAGCAGGACATTGCGGCCCTCGATGAGCTCAAGACGCACTTCTGGCACACGCAGGCCGGCCATTCGTGCGAGGCGAAGCGTCGCATACTCAACCGCGGGTACGTCGAACCGGTCGCCTTCGCTCGAGAACTTGGCGAGGTGCAGCGTTCCTCGTTCATCGCGAACACTGGCTTTGGGCCGAGCGCCACCAAGGCCCGCGCCTTGCACGAATATGTTCGCGAACTCTTGTGGAATGGGAAGTCCACGTTCAATCAATCCGGCGGCCTCTGCGAGATTGGGGAGAATGTCCCAGGAGTCTTTGCCACGCAACGGCAGCGAAGATGCATCGGAGCGAACGTCGAGCGCCCCAACACGGTCGCTTCCCGCGTTCAAGATATATTGCAATTCGGGCAGGCCGTTCAGTGGCGCACCCAGCTTCGATTCGATAACACGCCGTCCCCATGAATCAGGGGTGGCATCGCGAATCGCACCGAAATATGGAAGGTCGCTTGCCGGAGATGCGCGCCGTCCAACCGCAGAGTGTCTGCCGGCAATCGGGAGGCTCACGGGGTCAATCGAAAAGGTTCCGGGTTTTCGCACATACGCACGGTCATATTGGAAGCTCGATGCCATCAGGTCGGTGCCGTCCTCGACGAGCGAGAGGTCGCCGCAAGCGAGCCACAACGAATCCATGTTTGCAAACACGCACAGATGACACACTGTATCGGCTTCCATGGGAGCCCCCGTTATTCTGCTGCCAGTTGCCGGGCGTACCGCATCGCCGCGCGAAAACCTACTGCGCGCCGCATCACCTGTGGCAAAGTTCGATTTCCGAGACTCTCAAACGGGTAGGCGAGTTCGAAAAACATGGCCCATGCATCATTCATCGCGCTCATCGCGCGCGTCACCCGAGCTAATCTCGACCCAAGCCGGTCTCGTCGGATGAAGAGCGCGGGGTAGAAGTAGTCGCGGCCGATTTTGGTTGCAAAGATGGTTCTCTGCTTCAGCCGCCTCGAGAGCCGAGCGCGGGAGATGCCGGAGCGACGGCAAAATTCCTCCGCAGTCAGCAGGAATCCCTTCTCAACTATCCGGAGCCGTGCTCGCCGGACTTCGCGCATCGCATCTCGTTCATCGGTGTTCAATAGGTCGCCGTGTATCCGAGCGCTTCTCATGTTGTTTGCCCCCGCGCCAGCTTCTTTAGCATGCTGAAGACCGCATCGCATAGGTCGGTCACGCTCGGGCGTTTTGTCGCCAGCTTGAGTTTGTGAACAATTGCTGGCTCGTCGCCGTCCGCTGTCGTCACCGACGCCCGCAGATTTCGACCGCTGAGCTCGCACACAAGTCGCGCCTCAAGGACATCGCCGCTTTCGCCGGCGGTTGCTCGTTCGACGCAAATGAGTAGCGTTAATGGTGCACGCGGAATCTCATGCGGAAATCGATAGCCCGGCGACTTAACCGCGTCAAGCGCACGCTTCCAAAGGAGACGTCGCGGGTCTATTTCAGTGGCGCACGTATAAAGCGGGTCAACCTGAGGTGTGCTGTCGGACTGCTCGGCGTCGTAGCACTTCACGACGGTCCGGCTGAACTCGCTCGCCCATCCCTTCGCAAACCTTCGCAGGCTTCGGTAGTCGCGGTCGTCTTCGAGCAGTTCGAGCGGGACGCGGCCGCCGAGCGCGCCGCATTGGCGTGTTAGCAAGTCGAGGCGGGATGTCGGGGGCGCTGGCACCAGGATTCTTGCGACCGCCCACAGACGTTTCAAATCAAGGGTTTTGTTGCAGAGGAACGCTGGAAAAGCGCTCGCACGGTCGACATTGAGAGCGAACACGCTGCCCTCTTCGAGCATATTGGCGAGACGCTTTCTGCTCACACCCAGCCGTGCTCGAAAGTCCTCCTCGGTCAGCAGCTGACTACTTGCCCGCATCTCATGGTGGTTTTGAGCTTCGGCTGCTCGGAGCTCTTCCATTGAGATGCGCCCCTTGGGAGCGGCGTCCGCTATTCCATGCTTCAGGCTCTCCTCATCTGCAACCAGTATTACGACCCGCTCGAGCGACGCTTGGTCAGCCGGTCCGTCGAAGCCCTCCGTCCACGCCTCGGCCCATGGGTGAAAAAGGTGGTCGACCTGACCATCAGCGCGGCGGTGTTGCTCATGTACCCAAGGGCGTCTTGGGATTGAAACCGCGCGGACGATTTCGCATTCGCTCACCACGCCGTATGCCGGAAGGAGGAGGACGGTTGCATCGTCGGGTGCGCGGCGCAAACGACGTAATACTTGGTCGATATTCATGGCATGAGGAGCGAGTCTCTTTGGATGCAAACAGTCCACTAAGGAAGCGTGCCGTGCATTTCCTGAAGTCGGATTCGAAACTTGGCTAGCGCTGCCGGCGCCGCAATACCGAACACGGGGTCAGTCAGTACGAGCCGGCGTTCGCACCAAAGAGGCCACCCGAGTTCGTCGTCATCGAGCGCCATCCAATTCTCAGGCCTTCGCCGAGCGACATCGGCACAAACTTGCTGACCACGTGACATCTGCCGAAACTCGAGTTCGCGCATGCGTGAGTGGTATGTTGCGCCCACTACTCTTTTGCACAACAAGGGGCCGAGCTTGGCGGCGAGACGGCGCAGACTGCCGTGGTATCGCACGACCCAACTGGTTGACAGTACGATGCGAACCTCGGGATAGGGTGCTAGCTCGTGCTCAATAACGGGAACGTTCTCGAACAAGGTGTGGCCGGGATAGTTGAAAAGAAACGGCCCGATTCCGGGGCGCCAGTAGACCTCCGACGGATGGGTACAACCATCGAAATCAAGAAAGACAACCTTTCCGCCGCGAGAGCGTGGTGGGGGCATATCGAAGTCCGGCGAACATTCGTACATCCGGGTCACCTGTCTGTTACACGACCAATATGGCAACAACGGCGTGGCAGCAACAGCGAGTCACTCCCAGTCCCTGCCTCCACGAATGTACAGGTCGCGGCGGCAGTTCCTCACTGCCGGCAAGCACTAAAGCTATTGCTCTGGCGACCAGGTCCCAGGTGCTGCCTGCGTGCCTCGCATAATCAATGACGCTGGCCGTTCTAACCGCGTTGACTCGGTCTTCCGTGAGCTCGATAGAGTAGTTGCCGTAAGCCGGGCCACGGCGAATGTTGATGATGCGTATCTGCCCGATGGTCTTTCGGTGCTCTTCGCTACCAAGCGGCAGGAGTTCGAGTGTGACCAAGAGCACGAAAACCTCCATCGTCATCTCGGTTGTGCTGAGTTGCGGTGATGCATGCGAGCCTGTCACAGTTGTGTCGTCGCGAAGACGCGCAGGACTCGCTCGAGCAAGCGGATGACGTCGTCATCATCCATCGGAACTCGAATTCGGCGGACGCTTTGTTCGGTATCGTCGATTGAATAAAGTGTTGCAAAGAGGAGTCCGTTATCGGCGGCAGCGTCGATTCGATAGAGAGGAAAGGCCAGTCTGCGTTGATATCGCCCAATCGTGGCCGTCATGTGCCCGTTTGGCATCGGCGTCGAGCAGTATTTCTCAGCGCATATTTCAAGCAACTTCGCTGCCTCTTCGAGGAGCGCAAGCCGAGGATGATTGCAGCAGTCGACTCTGCCCTCCACCTTGCAAATCGATAGCAGGCTTGGAAGCGCGTCTGTTACGCTGCCCTGAAACATGTCGACTATGACGAGCGGAGGCGAATCAAACTCGTCGTCGTCCGGATTTGAGTAGGGTTCGGCGCGCCGCGCGGGCTCGTCGGCGTACTCATCGAGCGAGGTTGTGACCACGGCTTCCTCCGTCATTTCGATGACCGGCCGCACACGCAAGCGCCCTCAGATACATCCGCTCAGCGATGTCCCAAAGGACGAATTGCTCGCACGGCAGCGCTTCGGGGGCACCCGGCGAATAACACCATCCAACGACCGCGAGCACCTTATCGATATCGTCAAGCGGCATCTTCGCGGCAGACATCGTCGCTTGAGCGACCTCTTTGTCGACATCGTCGAGCGCATCCACCGCGAGACCCATAGGCGCGGCCAGCGCTATGCAACAGAGACAGATGCAATCCAACGCATGGAGCGCGCTCAAGATTGGCGGCATGCCGCGCCATTGTGGCGACAATAGGAGCGAGTACGCCTGTAGTAAATGCGGCGAGACCGGCGGCGGTAGGTCGCTCACTGGGCTCAGAGCCGTCGCTTTACCGACGCGAGCCGAATCGATTTGTGGGCAGGGGGTGCCAGCGACGAGGACGCTCGGTAGCACAGGCGTCTCGCCAGCCGCAGGTTCGGCGATGCCATCGTCTCGCGGATAGTGGCGAAGCACATTCATCGCTACGGTGCGTACTAGGTCCCACATCAACGGTTGCTCGGACTCGTACAGCGCCTCGAGAAATCGGCGCGCATCAGCGAGCGCCTTTTCCCTCTGTTGAGGATGCGTCATCGCTAGTTGCCTCCGTGGTACTTCATGAGCTCGCAGTTGCGGGAGCATACTCCGCTGTGACGTTGGTCATTTGCGTCACACGATGCTTTTCGCACCAGCTGAGCAACAGGTAGGACATGTCCGAAGTCCAACCTGGGGGGCCAACGAGTTGATAGCAGCGGCCGGTTGACGTGACGCCGCGCATGGTGCTGCGGTCAAAATTTTTGATTGGTGAGCTGATGCGGGCATATCCCGCATCCTGTTTCATGCCAAGAAGATGCCGCTCGCCTCGCGCGGGCTCGGTCTCGAAGACAAACCACTGCTCAAGAAAAATTCGCGGCTCAATCGTTGCGGGGGTGGTAGGCCATGTGGGCATGATTTAAGGCGACTTCCGTTGGCTCAGCAACTCAGGGCAGCGTCCGGGAGAAATGCGCCTTCTCCAAGGGCGAAGCCCAAACGTCGGACACAACTTCGCGGCTAACGCGGCCGAATCATCGCAATTCGGGCAATAGCGCAGCAACCCTGCGGCGACCGCCTGATTAGGTCGAACATCAATGTTCCGACCGTCGACCAAAGTTTCGAGGAAGCTCCGAGTTTCCGTTAGGGCCCGGATGCGCTCTTCTGGGGTCGTCATGGCAGTCGTCTCCCGCTGAGGTCAAGGGGCAATCATCCGGCGAACCCCACGGAGGGTAGCCGGAAGAAATGCGATTTAAATCGCATTTTCTCTAAGATAGTGCCTGAGAGAAGATTGGCAAGTGAGGGCGTACGAGAGCAGGGTAAACCACTGCATGCACCGCGCGTCGAATCACTTTTTGGACTGTGCAACGGCGAGCAAGTCTTCGAAATCAATGAAGTCGTCGAGCGAACGGCTATTGAGCGCAGTGATGCACTGGAGAAATAGGGCCAGAGGCATCGTCCCTGATGCTACGTGAGCGCTTAGGGTAGGCAGGGTCACGGGGGCGCCGAAGCTCTGCAGTCGATGTACAAGCTCTTTCGTGGTCACAATGGGTGGGCCTACAGCATCCGAGCGCTGCGAGAGCTCGGCGCGGATAACGGCTTGCGCCGCTGATGGCCAGTCGTCGACTGCTGTGAATGCCTGAAGCCAAAGCCTCGGGAGGCGGTTGCCGCCCACCGACAGAATCTGAAGAAGCATGCTCAGCCGAAGAGTCCCGCGCGAGACCCGCGACACAATTGCCCGCTCGCTCTCCGCAATCCCGATGGTCGCAAGTGCTTCTACCAAAGCGGCGTAAGAGATGTCCTTGCGGGTAAGGGCGACGCGTGCAACACGAGACGCGAGGTCGGCCCAGGCTCTCTCCGCGTCAGTCACATACACCTCTTGCACTTCTAGCTAACATCGCGTACAGTGATTGTGCGAAATAAATCGCATATTTATTGACCCTGAGCCGCTATCCGACGTCGGCATAGCGCCTCGGGGCGCTCGTGCATGCCCAACTAAACGTATAAGTATAACTGCCGTATTGTTGCGTCACGACATCGTGACGGATAGAGGAGTGCGGGGCGCACGCCGTTAAGGTGCGGGTGCCTGGGACATTCTTCATCGAGGGGAATAGCCCGACGAGCCACTGGCAGCAGGGATGACCGAGCGACCTGCTACAGATGGCGGGCAACTGACCGCGGGCCCAATCACGTCGACCCACGCCGGCAATTAAAAGAGGGTGCTGAGGGATACACAGACGATGCCGACGATGACTGGGCAACTGTCCGATGAAGTCAATCGATAGACTGAAAGTGACGCGACGTCTCACCTCATGAATCGCCGAAGCGGCTTTCGGGTTCGGCACAAGCGCGTCCTCTGTCTACTTCTAAGAGACATAGCAAAGCGCCGTCTGAGAACGCGCAATATCGCAAATCGCGGTAATAAAGCTGTTAAATAAATCGGTCGTTTTAATAACTAGCTTGAGCACGTAACGCGCTCAAGTATTACTAACGAACCTTTGAAAAACGTCTACCCATTGAGTAAGGTTTACTCAATGAAATTCCACTTCTCCTATTTGCTTTTAGTCTAAAACATTGCTAGAGAAAAGCAAGGAAAATTTTAGAAAAACATATGCAGAAAATTTTAGGTGGGTGAACAACGAGACCGTTAGACACGCAAGGTGCGAAAAGTTTAGGCCGTCACGGGCAAGTCGGCGCAGACATACTCCGCCGACGCCACCACGTTCTTCCGTTGCGCGAGTGAATGATGGAAGGCGGCGACTTGGAGTAGGCGTCATGGCACATGGCCGTTACACGATGACCGAAGCGAAGCAACGTCGTTTCGAGCGTGAGAAGCGAGGTCAAGGCGATGGGCCGAACTACCGCCCGTACTTCACGGTATCCGATGTGCCATCGCGTGGACGAAGTCATCGCTTGGCCTGTGCGCTTACCGGGTGGCGTACGCATCATCTTCTTTCCGACAACGAATGCGCGGCATTTCTAGAGGCGTGGTGGGATATCAACACGCGAGACGTAAAAGAACAGTACCCATTGCCGTTGAAAGAGACGGTCTCCATCGCTGCGCGCCTCGGGGTCAAGCATCCGAGAGACTCCCGAAGTGGGGTCCTCTTAGTTCAAACAACGGACTTGGTTGTTATTAAAAAGCTGGATGGTAAGACCCTTGTTCATCCAGTGGCTGCCAAAGACGAAAAGGAACTGCTCAAAGACCGAGTACTTGAAAAACTAGAAATTGAAAGGGTGTACTGGGAAGAGCAGGGCATACATTGGGGACTGGCCACCAATGAGGGCTTAAACGCAAACACGAGCAAGAATTTAATGATGCTTCTCGAAACAGAGAATGACATCGGCTGTCGGGAGCTCACGGACAGAGAAGTCGACGCCGCGAACGCGCTCCTCGTTAGGATTGACCGCGGTGGTGCTGAGGCAATCTTAACAGCGTGTAAGGAGGTTGAGCGGCGTCGGGCTTTACGTGGAGGAGACGGTATTAGGGCGTTGCGCCAACTACTTCTCACGCAGCGTGTCGCGTGCGATTTGGAGGTCTGGCAGATACTAGATTTGCCGGTCGAATCTTTCCAGATTCTTGATTCTCGAGCTGAGTGACAGGACGGGCAACGTCATGGGCACAGCAACGGTCGACACTGCAGTCGCGGATTCTATTGAGGGCAATGACAATTACTTCCGCAATCCCACTTTCCTGGCGGAACGCATGCTCATTCGCAGTTGCCAAAGCGAGCAGACGTTCTGCGTAGTGGCGACTGGCGCTGGTAGCGCGTTCACATTTCTCTGCGATGTCAATGACCCTAAGTCTTGGCCGTTCCCTCAGTTGACCGACAGCTTATGTCAACGACTTGCTTCCGATTACAACGGACCAGATGGACTAGCGTTTGTGTCAGAGCATCCGTATCTCAATCGTCAAGCGCCCGACCGCTTGACACGGGTGCCTCCGAAGGTTCAGCCGGGGGAGTCGGACGGCCATACGGAGGAAGAAGACCTCGTAACCCAGCAGAACTGGAAAGACATCGAACCACTCGTATCGAATCCTCGGGAAATCTTAAACGACAAGACGCGGAACCAGGCGCTTGTGAGACGAGCGAAAGAGGTAGGCAGTTCGCGCCAACGCTTGACGCGACTCGTTAAGGCTTACTGGAAAAGAGGAATGACTTCATCGGCTGTAGCGAGGGACTACAGTGGAGTCGGTAATCCGGGGAAGACAAAAAACTGGAAACACTCTGGCAAGGAAGTAAAGCTTTCGCGTGAAGGACTGGAGATGTCGGATGCATTCCGCGGATTCCTCGGAATCGCCGCCGACTACTACGTCAAGCACCGCCCTAGGGTTACCGTTCAGCAAGCTCTAGATTACATTTTGGGGCTTTTCTTTCCCGACAAAATGGCGCGAGTTCCGCCAAGCAAGCGAACAACGAAAAAGAAAGCAACCTCGGAAGAAGTACTGACGATTCACCAGCTGAAGCACTACTTGAGAACTCAACGTCCTTACGCAATCAAAAGAAGGCGACGACTTGGAGACAAGCCTTTTTTACTGACTGCACGAGATATGCGTGGTGTGGCCGATAGACACGTCGGCGGCCCAGGTGCCTGCTATGCGATTGATGCGACCATCGCAGATATCTATCTTGTATCAGAATTCGACCGAACGCTTCTCGTTGGACGACCAACAGTCTATTTTGCCGTTGACGTGTATAGCCGGCTCATCGTTGGAATTTATGTTGGCTTCGAACCACCTTCTTGGGTCGCAGCAATGATGGTCCTGGTCAACGTTGCGACGCCGAAAGTTTCATTCTGCAAGCAGTACGGAATCGATATCGAGGAGTGGGAATGGCCGTGCCACTTCATGCCAGCAAGAATCTTGGCCGACCGCGGTGAGCTTCTCAACGTCAGGCAGGGCAAAGGGGTTACGGAAGGATTGGTCATCCAAATCGAGAACACCGGCGCCTCTAGGCCGGAGTTGAAGGCTGTCGTCGAAAGAAGATTCGGGATGGTTCCTCACATCTGGAAGAAGTGGGCTCCCGGGTACGTCGATAAAGACTATCTCGTTAGGGGTTCGCGAGACTACAGAAAAGATGCAGCGCTCACTTTGACTGAATTTACTCGTCTGCTCATCCTCGCGGTAATCGTTGCGAACAAGGCTCCGCTTGAGACATACAAGACTGCGCCTGGGATGGTCGCAGAGGGGAAGGCACCTTCGCCCGTGGAGCTTTGGGATTGGGGCGTACGCAACAGAGGCGGAACCCCACGGCAATTTACGGTTGAAGAAGTCAAGAGGAATGTTTTGCCGCGAATGATGGCGACTGTTACGCCGAAGGGAATCTATATGCCCAACGGCGGATTCTATGAAAACGAGCGAGCGCTAAAGGATGACTGGTTCATAAGGGCAAGAGTGAAGCAATGGAAAGTCTGGATTGCGTATGATGTTCGTGACTTAGAAACCATTTATCTATGTGATGGAAATAAGTTTGAGTTATGTAAATTAAGAGAAACCAACCCCATTGAACGCAATGTAGCTGGCAAGACGCTGGCTGAACTCTTGCAAATTGAGGAAACCGATTCAGAAAATAAGCGCGAAGAAGAAAAGGAACATACGAAGGTCCGCGTCAACGCAGACCTCCAAATGCAGCGCATCACGCAGGAAGGGAAGAAAAAGACCCGTGCGGCCTTAGAAGCCGCAGGGAGGGAATACCCTGAGCGTGACAACATTAGAGGAGCGCGCGGCGAGGAGGTGGCGGCAAATAGAGAGGGCGAGTCGTTTCCCCCAACTGTCACCAAGACGGAGAGCTACGCAATTGCTGAAAGCTCATCGCGTCCCGCGAACGCGCAGGATGTTCAGAACGGACCCGACGAATCAACCGAAGCAGGCAAAGCTTCACGCGACACTGACGAGTACGCGCTGAACCTAGTCAAAAGACTGTATAAACGTAGGAGCGGAAAATGATAGAAATTGCAGAGGATACCGAAAGAAAAGCCGAGGTGGTAATTCTCGACGCGATTATCCGTGAGCCGTTGATTCCGGAGCATTCCGGGAACGACCGCATAAATTGTCTACCCGCAAAGCTTTTCGACACAGAAGCTTTCGCACGCTCTTTTGCTTGCACACCGAACTTTTCGACAAAAGAGAGAAGTCTTAGCAAGGCTGCGAGAATACTCTCGGTGGGAAAGCTGTCTCTCTATACGCATCTAATGTCAAATCACGTGGAAGTACTGGAAGCGATACCACGAGTCATTGCACAAGGATATATGCGTCGCCCGCCTGTGAAAATGCGGCAGCAAGACGGACACAAGCACTATAAGACCAGTATGGCTGGGAAACTCGTTCCAATTGTACCGATGAAGCCAGGTCATGCAGAGTGGTTTGGAATCTATGGCACGTCAGGAACAGGCAAGACCGTTGCGGTTAACCGCGCACTTTCATTTGTTCCACAAGTTGTTCGCCATCGCTCAGGCATCGGAAGCCGGTTCCAAGTCGTGTGGCTCAAGGTAGATTGCCCACCAAATGGGAGCTTGAAGCAAATGTGTCGGTGGATAGTGGCCGAGTTCGACCACATACTAGGTACAAAGCACGAGGACGAAGTGGGCAAGCGAGCTACGACGGAGGAGTTGATGAACTCCGTGGCAGCGCTGTGCGTCCGTTATCACACCGGTCTCATCGTTGTCGACGAAATCCAAAACGTTATCAAGGCGGTCAACCGCGCTGGTGATTCAGCAATCGACTTCTTTCTAACTTTCTCGAACGTCGTTCAGGTTCCGGTTTTCACAATTGGCAATCCAAAGGCGTTGCAGCTTTTCTCGAAAATATTTCGAGTCTCGCGTCGTATATGTGACCAAGGTGTGTCGATTTTCAGGAGGCTGATTTTCGGGGATGAGTGGAAGTTGTTTATGGATGAAATGTTCGAATATCAGTGGGTAACTCACCCTGTGAAGGCGAAGGATTTTTATCAGGTGATGTACGACCTTAGCCAAGGCGTACCAGCAGTTGTGATTAGGTTGTTTCAACTTACACAGATTTCTGCTATTCGGACTGGCAAGGAGACAATCACAGAGAATCTCCTCCGAGAGGTTGTAAAAGAGAGATTTTCTCCGATTGCACCTATGCTCGCCGCACTACGCTCTAACAATACAAAGAAGATTCTCGAATTCGACGACTTGCTTGCGGAGACGCTGAATTCAGCAGCGAACGCGGTAGACACCGCAGGGAAGCGCGCAGTGATTGATGCCGCTGCAGCGACGAAGAGAATCAACGCGGTCGAGAATTCGGCTGTGTCCACTATAGTTTCCCTCGATGTCCCGCAACTTGCGGCTTCCAATGCCGTATCTCAGGTCCTCTTTGAGAACCCTGGGGCGTCCGTCGCAACCACGGTCAGATTGGCGCTTGAACTCATAGGAACAGAAAGTCAAGCTCAACGGACTTCGCCGCCGACGGTCGAACCGCTTTCGACAGTTGTGAGCGAACGTCACCGGAACGGGAGGGGCGTGAAGTCCGCTCTTCTGGACAAAGGTCTGACGGCGCTGAACGCACGCGGAGGTCGCCATGAACGTGCTGCTTGATTTGCCAAATGATGACGAGCTCCTCTACAGCGTGATTGCATACTACTTGGCCGATACGTGTTGTCCCAACCCCACCATTGCGATTCGAAATCTCTTCGGCCAGCATGTGCATGCGACAGCAGGCATTCCTGTTTCGCTGGATGGGGTTGCGCGCTCCACGCAAATATGCTGGGAGATGACTGGTCGAGAGATACTGACGCGTCTTACCGTCTTTCCCTATTACGCTGCCTTTCGCCCTCCAGTGGTCGTGGCGGAGGTCGCAAAGGATTGCCTCCAAGGAGGCACGTCAGGGTTCAACGCCAGGCTGGGGCTAGCTGCTTCATTGGTAAAAGAGCCAGACTATCTTCGCTACTGTCCGGAGTGTATTTTGACAGATAAGAGGCGTACAGGAAGAGCCTATTGGCGACGTTCTCATCAACTGGCCGGCGCGTTCACTTGTCCCCTTCATGGATGTCCCCTGTATGAGTCTAATGCTCTCTACCGTTCTCGCCGTGACTCTGAGTGGCACGATGCCGGTGACTTTGTCACTAGCGGGACGGAGATGAAGCTGTCGACGACTTCGTCGGTTCAAGAAATAGCAATAAGGGCGCTGTCGGGCGCCGCGGCAAATGTTCTCAACTCAAGTGAAAGTCTTTATCGTGCTGACGGTTCGCTTAACTTGCAAGCCAAAGCATGGGAGGCGGGATTTTGCCTGCCTTCAGGAAAGGTTGATGTGCAGTCGGTCTATGAAGCTGTTATCGAGCTGTTTGGCGAGGAAGTCATAAAGAGACTGGGGCTCGTTATAGAAGACGGGCAACATGAGTCGTGGATTCGCAAGATGTTCTATTCTGAACATACCGTGTTCCAACCCGCGCAATACTTGATGTTAGGTTTGGTTTTGCAAGGCGGCGGAGGCGGAACTCGCCCAAGCCCAAACTCCCGCGATGATGGGAAGGACGATGAGTTGATTCATCGAGGTGGCGCTTCGTTGCGTCCGGACTGCAAGTATCTTTGTCCAAATTTTTTAGCATCGCATGGCGCCGGTCATGCGATTGAGAAGGTCGCGTTTTCGGTAACGGACGGGGCGTTCGTTGCCTCATGTAGTTGCTCATGCGGGTTCAGGTTCAAAGCAACTGAGGCAGATGAAAAAGACTACCTGAAGGTCGAGAGAGTGATTCGCTATGGAAACTCCTTTTTTGCGGTCTACCTCAAACATCGAAGAACCGGGTTGACCGAGAGGCAAATTGCGAATCAGATGGGGCTATCACTTAACGCTGTCAAAGCAATCGGAAGAAGCGCAGAGCATCGCGAGCCCGCGATTCCTCCGCCGACAAAGGTTGATGTTCAACGAATGCGAAGGGAATGGGAGGGACTGCTCAAGAAGGTCTATCCGGCCGGTCACAGAGCAGCAAAATCCTTGAACAATAAGCTCTATCGGCAGCTTAATATACATGACCATGATTGGCTTCGAGCGTCAGGGCAACGGACTTCCCGTCGATTGCATGTGCAACCATGTGATGGGGCTGTGAAGGAGGGGCGGATTGACGGGGAGAAGCGCTCCAATGCATGGGCGAAATTGCTTCCCGCCGCAAAAGACGTCATCTTAAAGCGGGTTCCCCTAGCGCGCGCTAGCAAGACTGAACTTCTGCATATGGCCAAACTCCCCGTTACTGTCGACGGACGCGAAATTCGTCAAATGAAGACCTTCGAATCCAAGCTAAAGCAATACGAGGAGTCGGTCGAATCGTTCCAATGCCGCCGTCTCCGACACGCTGTTGCGGAGATGCGACACGCCGGTGACGTTGTTACGCGGGCCAAGCTATTAGCGAAGGCTGCGATTGCGACGAACAAAATTGCGCCAGACGTTGCAAAATTCGTTGCCCAGCTTGTCGGATGAACAACCCTCAAGTTCACGCTGTCACCGAGAAGTGGTTGCACGTCGAGCGCGTCTATCGTGTCCAGGAAGAACACGAGTTGCTGCTGCCGACATCTTGGTAGACGACGAGGCATAGCCGAGACGGAGTCTGTTTCGCACGCAGGAAGCGTTGCCGTAGGGTCTAGGCTGTGCGGTACTTCGTCGTTGGCTTGGCAGCCACATCCTCAAACACCACTTTCCGTGTCGATATACCAGCCGCGACCATCTAGCAGTCTGAATAGGGCGCTTTCCTGACTGCCGAGCAGCCTTGAAATTCCGGGAACGTTCCTAAGCCCTCGCTAGCCCAATAGCAGTGGGCTCGTACAAACTATTATCCCCGCGAGCGACGCCTAGGATGGCGGGTTTGGTACAAACTATTGTTCGTGGTGCCATTCCGGTGCTCTAAGAATCAAACACTTGCGAGCCTATTCGGTGCGAACTATTATACTCGTGGACAGATCTTCTGCCGTCCGAGCTTGTCGGAAAGCCAGCCGAACACGAGACTGCCGATGAAGATGCCGATCAATGCGGACGAGCCGAGCAGGCCCATCCAGAATGCATCGAGCGGAATCTGCTTGTTCAGCGACGTCAGCGCATAGCCGATCGTGCCGAGCGCATAGCCTTCCGTGAAGTGCGCACCGAAGGTCAGACCCGCGATCTTGACGTGAAAGCGGTTCAGCGGAACGTCGTCGAGCGCGACGCGATCGGGGGTGCCGGCGAAAGGCGCGGCGGCATGCACAGCGAGCGCGTCCGCGCTCATGCTTCGAGTATCCAAGAGTATCTCCTCCATTCGGAGTGCAGCGGTGCGGATCGCACCGCATGAAAACCGCGCACGCGATGGTTTTATCGTTCGTGCGTGCGCGGCGGGGGTGATGCCTCAGCGACCGAGGCCGGCCATCATCATGTACTTGAGCTCCATGTATTCATCGAGCCCGTACTTCGATCCTTCGCGGCCCAGTCCCGACTCTTTCACGCCGCCGAAGGGCGCGACTTCCGTCGAGATGATGCCTTCGTTGATGCCGACCATGCCGCTTTCCAGCGCTTCGCAGACGCGCCATGCGCGGCCCAGATCGCGCGTGTAGAAATACGCGGACAGGCCGTAGGGCGTGTCGTTCGCCGCGGCGATGACTTCCTCTTCCGTCTCGAAGCGGAAGCATGCGGCTACCGGACCGAAGGTCTCTTCACCGGCGATCAGCATCGATGGCTTTGCGTCCGCGAGCACCGTCGGTTCGTAGAAGGTGCCGCCGAGCGCGTGCGGCTTGCCGCCGGTGAGAATCTTCGCGCCGTGGCTCACGGCATCGGCGACATGCACCTGCACCTTCGCGAGCGCCGCTTCGTTGATGAGCGGACCCTGATCGAACTCGCCTGCCAGACCGTTGCCGACGCGCAAGGCATGCACGGCGCGCGCGAGCGCCTGCGTGAACGCGTCGTAGACGCCGTCCTGCACGTAGAAGCGGTTCACGCAGACGCACGTCTGTCCGGTGTTGCGGAACTTCGATGCGATCGCGCCCTGCACGGCGGCGTCGATATCGGCGTCGTCGAAAACGATGAAGGGCGCATTGCCGCCGAGTTCCAGCGACAGCTTCTTGAGCGTATCCGACGATTGCTTCGCCAGCAGCTTGCCGACGCGCGTCGAGCCGGTGAACGACAGCTTGCGCACATCGCGCGATTCCGTCAGCGTCTGACCGATAGCCACGGCGTCGCCGGACACGATATTGAACACGCCCGGCGGAATGCCGGCTTCCTCTGCGAGCACGCCGAGCGCGAACGCGGACAGCGGCGTCTCCTCCGACGGCTTCAGCACCATCGTGCAGCCCGCCGCGAGCGCCGGACCGGCCTTGCGGGTGATCATCGCCAGCGGAAAATTCCACGGCGTGATCGCCGCGACGACGCCGACCGGCTCGCGCGTCACGATGATCTTCGAATTCGGCTTCGGGCTCGGAATCACGTCGCCGTAGCTGCGCTTGGCTTCTTCCGCGAACCATTCGAAAAAGCTGGCCGCATACGCGACTTCACCGAGAGCTTCGGCAAGCGGCTTGCCCTGTTCGCGCGTCAGCAGTTCGGCGAGCGTGTCGCGATTGGCGAGCATCAGTTCGCCCCAGCGCTTCACGCGAGCGCCGCGTTCCTTCGCGGTCAGCGCGCGCCAGGCCGGGAAGGCGCGCCGGGCGGCGTCGATCGCCTGGCGGGTTTCCGCGCTGCCGCCGCGCGCGACGTTCGCGATGACTTCGCCCGTCGCCGGATTGCGCACGGCATAGGTGCTCGCGCTCTCGCGCCACTGGCCGTCGATATAGTGATTCGTCTGCAACAGGGTCTTCATGCTGCGCGCTCCAAGGTGTCGTCGAACACGCCTTGCGCGGCACGCGCCTCGCGCGCGATGCGCCGTCCCGCCGTGTAGTCGTTGATGAGATCGCACGGCGTGTAGTTGCGCTCCAGCTCGTGCAGTTCGTCGGCGTCGAGGCGCGTGTCGAGCGCGGCGAGCGCGCTGTCGAACTGCGCAGCCGAGTCCGCGCCGACCAGCATGCTCGCGATGCCCGGACGGCTCAGCACCCACGCCTGCGCGATCTGCGCCGCCGGTACGCCGCGCCGCGCCGCCACGCGCGCCACCGACGCCGAGACTTCGTGCGAGGCATGGTCGCCGTACATTTGCGCGGTGAAGAAGTCGGTCTGATTGCGGTTGGACTTCGCATCGCAGGTCAGAAGGCCGCGTGCGAGCGGGCTGAACACCGAGACGCCGACGCCCTGATCGATGCAGTACGGAATCATCTCGCGCTCTTCCTCGCGATACGCGAGATTGAGCTGCAACTGCATGTTGACCGGCTTGTGCCAGCCGTGGCGCTCGCATGCCTGCATGATCTTGGCGAACTGCCAGGTGTACATCGTCGATACGCCGATATAACGCGCCTTGCCCGCGCGCACGATGTCGTCGAGCGCGCACATGGTTTCCTCGACGGGCGTGTTCACGTCGAAGAAATGCAGCATGTAGACATCGACGTAATCCATGTCGAGACGTTTGAGCGACGCGTCGATGCCGTCCATGATGTGCTTGCGCGAATGGCCGCCCGCGTTCGCGTGGCTCGCCATGTCGTAGCCGACCTTCGTCGTGACGACGATTTCGTCGCGCTTCACGAGACGCTTCAAAATGCGGCCGACGACTTCCTCGCCGACGCCCGTCGAATAGAAATCGGCCAGATCGATGAAGTTCACGCCATGATCGAGCGCGTGCTTCACGATCGGCTCGCTTTGCGCTTCATCGAAAATCCAGGGCTTCCATTGCGGCGTGCCCATGTTCATCGTGCCGAGGCACAGACGCGAAACCTTGAGGCCGGACTGGCCGAGACGCACGTATTCCATTTGCGAGAACTCCTCAGCTTTTCTTCGGCGTGTAGAACGGGTTCGACACTTCGCGCGCGGCCTTGAACACCGCTTCCTTGCGCGGCAGACCTTCCATCGCGGCGATGATCGCGTTCTTGCACGCGCGATAGTTGTTCTCGTAGACGGCGTCGAGATCGTCGGTCTTCGGGTTGACCCAGTTCGCCGACACGACGACCCAGTCGTTCTCCGCTTCCGGCGGCAGCGTGCCGTTTTCCAGCGATTCCGCGACCGCCTTCGCGATGCCCGCCTGCGATGCGCCCCACGTCGCGTTGCCGTGGAAGTCGCCGTCGATCTGCGCCTTGTTGACATACAGCGTGAGCGGCTTGGTCGGCACGCCCGGCTGTGCGATCACGACGAACGGCGCGTGACCGGCCGAGGGTGTCGCGAGCGCGGTCGAGAATGCCTGACCGGCCGGGCCGTTGCGCGGTCCGACCAGCACGTTGATGTGGGCAAGGTTCACGCCCGGTCCTTCGAAGCCTTCGCCGATGAAGAGAGTCTTTTCCATTGCCACGTTCCTGTTTTTTCGTCAGAGAGAATCGGTTGCGCCACCGCCGCGGTGGATGAAGGGCATTCTGCGGCGGCGCTCGCGCGAGCAGGAACCGACGTTTTTTCAGGCCGGCGTTGAGGAAAGCTCAACTCGGGGTTGACCCGTAGGTTTTTCGGATTCGGTTGTGGCGATGTCCGCGTGGCGCCGTTATTTGCTGACCGGTCGGCGACGCGGGTTTCGTATTCGGTCAATACGAAACTTCATCGATGGTGTTTCGTCAATTCGAGGTAAAAACCGGTAATCCCGATTACGATATTGGCGCCATCAGCGCGAGAAACTCAGGGATCAGTTTCGTATTGCCAAAGCGCAATCGATCGAATGAATCGGTATAAAACTCGACTCATTTGGCGCGACAGCGCAAGCGCAGGTTCTGCCGGAGCCACGCCGGGAAGCTTTCAGATAGCGCCTTTGGACCTCTCCGCACGGCGAATGCTTTCTTGAAAGACATAGGGATCTATCAGAAAAGCATTTCTCATAAATTTAATCGACTACCCAAAGCGGCGATTTATATTATCGGTCTAAGCCACGACCCTTCGCCAGCGCGACTTGTCGGAAGTTTCTCTTTAAACGGCTGAATTATCCGTTCGAGATTCAGAGCAATCCATACGAAGCGGCGCAATTTCCGGGGATGCGTAGATGATTGCCGAATTGTTCAGATCTCAGCCGGAAATTGCGTTGTTCGCGAGTCTCGCATTCGGCTATCTGATCGGTTCTTTCAAGATCGGCCCGATCCAGCTAGGCGGCGTGTGCGGCACGCTGATCGTTTCGCTGCTGCTCGGCCAGACAGGCGCGCGTCTGTCGCCCGACCTCAAGAACATCGCGTTCGCGCTCTTCATCTTCGCGCTCGGCTTCACGGGCGGCCCGCAGTTCTTCGCCAATGTCGGGCGCGGCTGGCGTTACGGGGTGCTGTCGATCGTCGAAATCGTTTCGGTGCTCACGCTCGTGATGATCGCCGTCGCCGTGCTGCATCTCGATCCCGGCACGGCAGCGGGACTGCTGGCGGGCGCGGCGACCGAATCGGCGGTGATCGGCACGGCGTCGGAAGCCGTCGCGAAGCTCGGCTTGCCCGACGCGGACACGGTGCGCCTGCAGGCGAATATCGTCACCGCGTACAGCGTCAGCTATCTGTTCGGACTTATCACCATCGTGCTCTTCACGAGTCAGTTCGCGGCGCTGCTATTGCGCGTGAATCTGCGCGAAGAAGCCGAGCGCGTGTGGCGCAAGCTCGGCGGCGGCGATTCGCTGGGCGAAGGCGAGCGGCTCGCCGCGCCCGCGCTGGTGGGACGCGCGTTTCGCGTCGGCCGGGCGGCGGGCCTGAGCGTCGGCGCATTCGAAGCGCAATACGGCCACAACCTGACCATCGAGGAGATCGAACGCGGCGGCGCGACGCTAGCCCTCGCGCCCGGCCTGGTGCTCGCCGCGGACGATCTCGTGCTGGTCGGCGGACGGCGCGAGGCGCTGATCGAGGCCGCGCCCGCGCTCGGCGAGGAGGTCGCGTCGGGCCATCATTTTTCGACGGCGCTCGCCGACATGGTCGATGTCGTGCTCACGCGCAAGGACGCGCACGGCGCGACGATCCGTCAACTGCGCGAGCGCGCGGACCCCGAGCAGGGACGCGGCATCTACATCGCGGCCGTTACGCGGCTGGAGAACCGCATACCCGCGCTTCCGGGCACCGAACTCAATCGCGGCGACGTGCTGACGCTGGTCGGCGCGAAGGCCGACGTGCTGCGCGGCGCGAAGCGGCTCGGCTACCTGCTGCCGGCGACCCTGAAAACCGACTTCGTGTATCTCGGCCTGGGCGTGCTCGTCGGCATGGCGATCGGCCGGCTGTCGGGCACCTTTGGAGGCGTCACGCTCGCGCTCGGCACGGGCGGCGGGTGTCTGCTGTCGGGGCTGCTGTTCGGGTGGCTGCGCTCGTTCCATCCGATCGTCGGTTCGCTGCCGCCGGCGGCCGCGCAAATCCTCAAGGACTTCGGGCTCGCGACGTTCATCGCGGCCGTGGGGCTATCGGCGGGGCCGGACGCGATCAAGCTCGTGCATCAGTACGGTCTCGCGTTGCCCGTCGCCGGGATTCTTCTGGTGCTGGTGCCGGGGCTGTTGTCGCTGTGGATCGGCCGGGCGTTTCTCAAGCTCGATCCGCCGATGCTGCTCGGCGCGATCGCCGGCCAGCAGTGCAGCACGCCTGCGATCAGCGCGCTCGTCGGCGTGACGGGCAATTCGACGCCGGTCATCGGCTACACGATCACCTACGCGCTTTCGAACATTCTGCTGCCGCTGATGGGGCCCGTGGTGGTCGGCCTCGCCGCGCAGTTCAAGGGCTGAAGGGCGTCATGCGCAATGGACGCAACCGCGTCGATCGCGTTGCAGGCGCCGATTTGCGATCGGGCAAGGGAAGGTAGTGCCATGTCGTCCGCCGCGTTTCGTGGCGGACCCCAAGCGCGTTTTCAATGAGAGGGCACGATGGACTGGATACACAACATCTTTCACAAGTCACCCGAGATAGCGTTGTTCCTGTCGCTGGCCGTGGGGTATTTCATCGGCCAGATCAACTTCGGCAAGTTCCAGCTCGGCGGCGTCGGCGGCTCGCTGCTGGCGGCCGTCGTGATCAGCCAGGCGGGCGTGTCGATCGACAACGGCGTGAAAGCCGTGATGTTTGCCGTGTTCATCTACGCGGTCGGCTACGACTCGGGGCCGGGCTTCTTCAACTCGCTGAACCGCAAGACGCTGCGTGAAATCGCGATGGCGGTGTTTCTCGCGGTGTCGGCGCTCGTCACCGTCATCATTTGCGCGAAGATCTTCCATCTGAACAAGGGCCTTGCCGCCGGGCTCGCGGGCGGCGCGCTCACGCAATCGGCGATCATCGGCACGGCGGGCGATGCGATCGCGCGGCTCGGCCTGCCAGCGGAAGAAGTGAAGTCGCTGCAGTCGGACGTGGCCATTGCGTATGCGGTGACGTACGTGTTCGGCTCGCTCGGCGCGATCATCGTGTGCGTGAACATCCTGCCGAAATTCATGGGACGCGATCTGCGCTCGGCCGCGCTCGACGCCGAAGCGAAGCTCGCGGGCGGCACGCCGTCGCGCGCGCCGGGGCAACTGGCGGCGCTGCCCGAACTGGTCGGGCGGGCGTTCAGGGTCGGGGCGGCGGCGGGGCGCAAGGTCTCCGAGATTGAAATGGCGGCGCAGGACTTCGTGTCGGTCGAGAAGATACGGCGCGCGGGCAAGGAGGTCGAGCCGGGGCCCGATGTCGTGCTCGCCGCCGATGACGTCGTGCTCGTGGTCGGGCGGCGCGAAGGCATGGTGCCCATCGCGCCGAAGATCGGCACCGAAGTGTCGGACGTGACGGATGTCAGCGCGGTCATGCAGACGCGCCAGGCCGTATTCACGGCGAAGGGCCTGAACCATACGACGATCCAGAAGGTGCGCGAGACCGTCGACCGCGACTTGCGTCACGGCGTCTTCCTCGAAAGCATCACGCGCGTCGGGCAACCGGTGCCGATCCTGCCCGAAACCAAGCTCGAACACGGCGACGTGCTCACCTACTTCGGCTCCGCGAAAGATACGAAGCGCGCGGTGGCGGCGACAGGCTACGAGCTGCCTTACTCGATCAAGACCGACTTCATCTATATGGGCGTCGGCATGGTCGTGGGTTTGTTGATCGGGCTGGTCGTCGTCAATATCGGCGGCGTGCCGCTCACGCTCGGGTCGGGGGGCGGCTGCCTGCTCGCGGGCCTCGTGTTCGGCTGGATGCGCGGCAAGCATCCGATGTACGGCGTGATGCCGCCCGCCGCATCGCGCCTGTTGCAGGACTTCGGGCTGGCGGCGTTCGTCTCGGTGGTCGGTCTGAACTCGGGACTGCAGGCGGTGACGACGATCAAGGAACTCGGCGTCACGATCTTCCTGCTCGGCGTGGTCGTGACGATGCTGCCGCTGCTGCTCACGATGCTGTTCGGCCGCTACGTGCTGAAGTACGACAACGCGGCGATCCTGGCGGGCGCGCTGTCCGGCTCGCGCAGCGCGAACCCCGCGTTCGGCGGCGTGCTGGACAAGGCCGAAAGCGCCGTGCCGACCGTGCCGTTCGCGATCACCTATGCGATCGCGAACGTGCTGCTCACATTACTGGGGCCGCTCGTCGTCGGCCTGGTTTGAATCTTTCACTGGAGAACGCATCATGGCAAAGGCCAACAAGAGCAAGGATCAGGCAGCGCTGCAGGCATTGAGTCCGTTCGAACTGAAAGACGAGCTGATCAAGGCGGCGGGCGGCGGAGCAGTCGAACGTCCGGCCAACATCTCGATGCTCAACGCCGGGCGCGGCAACCCGAACTTTCTCGCGACGATCCCGCGCCACGGCTTCTGGCAGCTCGGGCTCTTTGCGATGCGCGAATCGGAGCGCTCGTTCGCGTACATGCCCGAGGGCGTGGGCGGCTTTCCGAAGCGCGAAGGGCTGTCCGAGCGCTTCGAATTGTTCCTGCGCGAAAACAAGGGCGTGCCGGGCATCGCCTTTCTCGCGGGCGCCGTGTCGTATGTGCGCGATCAGCTCGGCCTGTCGGGCAACGATTTCCTCTATGAGATGTGCGAAGGCATTCTCGCGTCGAACTATCCGGTGCCGGACCGGATGCTGAAGCTCTCGGAGACCATCGTCGGGCAATACCTGCGGCGCGAGATGATCGGCAAGTATCCGTTCGTCGGCGAATTCGACATCTTCGCTGTCGAAGGCGGCACGGCCGCGATGACGTACATCTTCAACACGATGAAGCAGAACCACCTGATCAAGGCGGGCGACACGATCGCGCTCGGCCGTCCGATTTTCACGCCGTACATCGAGATTCCGACGCTCGGCGAGTACGACCTGAATGTCGTGAATCTGGATGCCGACGTCGAGAACAACTGGCAATACTCGAAGGCCGAACTCGACAAGCTGCGCGATCCGAAGGTGAAGGCGTTTTTCCTCGTGAACCCGAGCAATCCGCCTTCCGTGAGGATCAGCGACGAGAGCCTCGAATACATCGCGCAGATCGTCAAGGAACGCCCTGATCTGATCCTGCTGACGGACGACGTGTACGGCACCTTCGCCGACGACTTCGTGTCGCTGTTCGCGCTCGCGCCGAAGAACACGATTCTCGTGTACTCGTACTCGAAGTATTTCGGCGCGACGGGCTGGCGTCTGGGCACGATCGCGACGCACAAGGACAACGTCCTCGACAAGCTGATTTCCGAGTTGCCGAAGGACACGAAGAAGCTCCTGCATCATCGCTACGAGTCGATCACGACCGAGCCCGACAAGCTGAAGTTCATCGACCGGCTGGTTGCGGACAGCCGCACCGTCGCGCTGAATCACACGGCGGGCCTGTCGACGCCGCAACAGGTGCAGATGGTGCTCTTCTCGCTGTTCTCGCTGATGGATACGCCGGATGCCTACAAGGACGCGCTCAAGCGCCTGATCCGCAGCCGCAAGCGCGCGCTCTATGAAGAGATCGGCATTGCGTTCGACGAGAAGGACGCGAACCAGGTCGATTACTACTCGATCATCGACATGGAATATTTCGGGGAGCGCGCGTACGGGCGCGAGTTCGTCGACTGGCTGCTCAAGCACACGGAGGCGTCGGAGCTGCTGTTCCGTCTCGCCACCGATGCGCGTGTCGTGCTGCTGCCGGGCATGGGCTTCGGCACGAAGCATCCGTCGGGGCGCGTGTCGCTCGCGAATCTCAACGAGTCCGACTATCGGAAGATCGGACGCGCGATCCGCAAGCTCACCGACGAGTATGTCGAGCGCTACAACAAGGAGACCGGCAAGAACATTGAGAGAAAAGAGGTCAAGTGAAGGCATCGCGGCCGCGATGCCGCGTTCGATGACCCAAAGGACCGCTCGCCGCTCGCGTCTCGCGAAGCGAGCGGGGTTTCCCTTACGTACAAACCCCTGAAGTCTCAGGACTGAGCGGGCTCTATCACGGCACGCTCCCCCGTTCAGGGGATGGTTCCGAATCCTGTTCCCTTCGATCATTCACTTACCGGAAACGACACCGCCGCCAGCCGGCGATGTCCGCCCCTCTAACAGAATGAGACAAGGAGACACAGATGCGGGACGACCTCCAGGCCGCCGCGCCCTCGGCCTACGCCTATCCGTTGCTGATCAAGCAACTGCTGCACACGCCATTCCTTCAGGCGCCCGACCAGGAGATCGTCTACCGGGGCCGGACGCGCATGACCTACACGGGCCTGCGCGAGCGCATCGCGCGGCTCGCCGGTGGCCTGAGCCAGCTCGGCGTACAGCACGGCAGCACCGTCGCCGTGATGGACTGGGACAGCCACCGCTATCTGGAATGCTACTTCGCGGTGCCGATGATGGGCGCCGTCCTGCAGACCGTCAACGTGCGTCTCTCGAATGCGGAGATCGCGTACACGATCAATCACGCGGGCGCGGAAGTTCTGCTTGTCCATACCGATTTCCTCCCGGTGCTGGCGGCGATCAGGGATCAGCTCGAAACCGTGCGCACCTTCATCCTGATCGACGAACAGGACGGCGAGACCTGCGAGCACGCCATGTCGTTCGCGACCGAATACGAGGCGATGCTCGCCGCCGCTGCCGATCACTACGATTTCCCGGACTTCGACGAAAACACGCGCGCCACGACCTTCTACACGACCGGCACGACGGGTCTGCCGAAGGGCGTCTACTTCTCGCATCGTCAGATCGTGCTGCACACCATCACCGTGATGGCCGCGCTGGCGAGCCCCGAAACGGGTCAGCGCTTTCATCGCGGCGACGTGTATATGCCGCTCACGCCGATGTTCCATGTGCATGCGTGGGGCATGCCGTACATCGCCACCATGCTCGGCGTGAAGCAGGTCTATCCGGGACGCTACGTGCCGGACCGGCTGGTGCGGCTGCTGCACGATGAAGGCGTGACGTTCTCGCATTGCGTCGGCACGATCCTGCATATGCTGCTCACCTGCGGCGAAGCGAAATCGGCCGACCTCAGCAGATGGAAGGTGGTCATCGGCGGCGGCGCGCTGACGCACGGGCTGGCGCGCGCCGCGCTCGATCGCGGCATCGATGTCTTCACGGGCTACGGCATGTCGGAGACGTGCCCGGTGCTGAGCCTCGCGCAACTGAAACCCGGCGACGAATCTCTCGATCTCGACGAGCAAGTGCGCCTGCGCTGCCGAACCGGTTCGCCGATTCCGCTCGTCGATCTGCGCATCGTCAACGCGAACATGGAAGACGTCGCGCACGACGGCAAGGCCAACGGCGAAATCGTCGTCCGCGCGCCGTGGCTCACGCAAGGCTATCTGAACAACCCCGAGGCATCCGGACAGCTCTGGGACGGCGGCTATCTGCATACGCAGGACATCGCGAGCATCGGCGCGAACGGCAGCCTTCTGATCACGGATCGCATGAAGGATGTGATCAAGTCGGGTGGCGAATGGATCTCGTCGCTCGAAGTCGAGAGCCTGATCTCGATGCATCCCGGCGTCGCCGAAGTCGCCGTGATCGGCGTCAGCGACGAGAAGTGGGGCGAGCGGCCGGTCGCGCTCGTCGTGGTCCGCGCGGACGCGGTCATCACCGAGGATGAGATCAAGCGTCACGTGCTGACGTTCAGCGCATCGGGACGCATCTCGAAGTACGCGGTGCCGCAAGTCGTCAGGTTCGTCGAAGGACTGGAGAAGACGAGCGTCGGCAAGGTGAACAAGAAGTGGCTGCGCGCCCAGTTCGTCTGATCGGTCACAAGGAGCCAGGCAATGTCGAGCATCAAGGAATACCGCGTGGCATCGATCGAGGATTTCGTGGGTCGGGAGCTGGGCGTGTCGGACTGGACGGTCGTGGATCAGGCGCGCATCGACGACTTCGCGCGCTGCACCGGCGACACGCAGTGGATCCACGTCGATGTGGAACGCGCGAAGCGTGAAAGTCCGTTCGGCGGAACCATCGCGCACGGCTATCTGACGCTGTCGCTGCTGGCGCCGCTCGCAATGGAGATCGGCGTCATTCCCGAGGACGCGTCCGCCGGTCTCAACTACGGGCTGGACAAGGTGCGCTTCATGACGCCGGTGAAGGCCGGCGCGCGCGTGCGCAACCGCGTGAGCTTGTTGTCAGTGGAGCGAAAGAGCGGAGGCCGGGTCATCGTCAAGACGAAGAACGAGCTGGAGATAGAAGGTGAGGACAAGCCGGCGCTCATCGCCGAGACGCTGGCGATGCTGATCGCGTAAGCAAACATAACGAAGAACCTGAGAGCAAGTCGGAGGAGCATCAAAATGGCGGTAAGCACTAAAAGACTGGCGCGCGGAGCGGCAGCGAACGACCTCGTGCATTCGGCGACGGAAGGCATGTCGGGCCCGAATCCGTTCGTCGGATTGCGTCCTTGCGACGTCGTCGCGACCGCGCGTCATATCGGCGCGCAGGCTTGGCGGCAACCCGCGCTGATCGTAGAACAGGAAGCCGCGCTGGTCCGCGATCTGATCGCCGCGCTGAGCGGCGACGCGCCGGGCGCGCCGCAGAGCGACAAGCGTTTCGCCGATGTCGCGTGGCGCGACAACGCGCTCTATCGCATGACGATGCAGGGCTATTTCGCGTGGCGCGATGCGCTCTCCGGCTTCGTCGACCGCTCCGCGCTCGACCCGAAGAGCAAGGAGCGCGCGCAGTTCGTGATGTCCCTCTTCACCGACGCGATGTCGCCGACCAACACCCTGCTCGGCAACCCGGCCGCGCTCAAGAAAGCCGTCGATTCGGGCGGCGCGAGCCTGATCGGCGGCCTGAAGAACGCCGTGACGGACATGGTGAAGAATCAGGGCATGCCCGCCCAGGTCGACCGGACCGCATTCGAGGTCGGCAAGAATCTCGGCACGTCGAAGGGCGCTGTCGTGTTTCGCAACGAAGTGCTGGAGCTGATCCAGTACGCGCCGGCGACCGCGAACGTGCATAGCCGGCCGCAACTGATCGTGCCGCCGCAGATCAACAAGTTCTACGTGTTCGATCTTTCATCTGGCAAGAGCATCGTCGAGCATCTGTTGAAGAGCGAGTTTCAGGTGTTCGTCGTGAGCTGGCGCAATCCGACCGCGGCGCAATCCGGCTGGGATCTCGACACCTACGTGACGGCGCTTCTCGAAGCGATCGCGGCCGTGCGCGACATCACCGGCAGCGACGATGTCAACCTGCACGGCGCATGCTCGGGCGCCATGACCATCTCGGCTTTGCTCGGGCTTCTGGCAAGCCGTGGCGATAAATCCGTTCACGCCGCGACGCTGATGGTGGCCGTGCTCGACAACACGGCGGACTCGCAGCTCGGGCTCTTCGCGACGCCCGAGGCCATCGCGGCGGCGAAGCATGCGAGCACATCGCGCGGCGTGCTCGCCGGCGAGGAGATGGGACGCGTGTTCGCATGGATGCGGCCCAACGATCTCGTCTGGAATTACTGGGTCAACAACTACCTGATGGGCAACACGCCGCCCGTGTTCGACATCCTCTACTGGAACAACGACACGACGCGTCTGCCGGCGAAGCTGCACGGCCAGTTGCTCGACATCTTCACGGACAATCTGTTCACGAAGCCCGGCGCGCTGAGCGTGCTGGGCACGCCGATCGACCTGAACGACGTGACCTGCGACAAATACATGGTGGCGGGCATCACGGACCACATCACGCCGTGGAAGGGCGTCTACGACACGGCGCGTCTCTTCGGCGGCGAGACGCGCTTCGTGCTGAGTTCGAGTGGTCACATCCAGAGCCTGATCAATCCTCCGGGCAATCCCAAGGCGAAGTTCTATCTCAACCCCGAGCTGTCCGCGAGCGCCGACGCCTGGCTCGACGCTGCCGAGCCGAAAGCGGATTCGTGGTGGAACGACTGGAGCGTGTGGCTCGCCGCGCGCTCCGGCAAACGCCGCGCGGCGCCCGCCGCGCTCGGCAACGAACGGCATCCGTCGCTCGCGGCCGCGCCGGGCACTTACGTCCTGCAGGACTGACTTCGATGCGCCGGCCGCGTCGCGGCTGGCATCGACTTATTTTCATCGAAAGGAAAACGGATCATGGAATCGACCAATCAAAGCAATTTCTTCGACGGATGCCTCAAGTTCATCAAGCCTTTGCGCGTGTCCGGCTTCAATGCCAACGCCATTCTGGATTCGCGCCGCAAGGACGTCGAAGCGCTCGCGACCGTCGGCACCACCGCGCTGACGGGCATCCAGTCGCTCGGCCAGAAGCAGATTGAAATCCTCTCCGGAACGATGACGCGGGTCCGCGCGCTGTCCGGCAAGCAACCCGGCCAGGAGGCCCGGCCGGCCGCCGCGAGCGAAGCGGTGCAGCAGGCGTTCTACACGACGCTTTCCGACGTGCGGGAACTCTTCGGCACGGCGTATCGCGCCCACTCCGACAGCTACGCGGTCATTTCGAAGCGCGTCGCGGAGAACGTCGAGGAGTTGAGGGCGCTGCTGCAACCGCGCAAGTAACGCGTCCCGCGCGGCGCATCAACGAGATCAGGTCTGGATGAGAGCAATGAATAACACTTCCGAGTCTGTCGGCATCATGGAAACCCAGACCGTCGATCTCGACGGTCAGCTCGTGCGCGTCGGCGTGCGGCATGGAAGCGACGCATCGCCGCCGCTTCTGATCTTCAACGGCATCGGCGCGAATCTGGAACTCGTCGAGCCGTTCGTCGAGGCGCTGGGGGATGTCGGCGTCATCATTTTCGATGTTCCCGGCGTCGGCGGTTCGCCCGTGCCAATCGCGCCTTATCGCTTCTCGACGCTCTGCGTGTTGACCGACAAGCTCCTGAAGCGGCTGGGACACGATGGGCCCGTCGACGTGCTCGGCGTATCGTGGGGCGGCGCGCTCGCGCAGCAGTTCGCGCGGCAATATCCCGAGCGCTGCCGCCGATTGATTCTCGCCTCGACATCGGCGGGCGTGCTCATGATACCGGCGCGGCTTTCCGTTCTGTCGAAGCTGATCGGCCCGCGCCGTTACACCGATCCGGCGTATCTTCAGCAGGTCGGGCCGGAAATCTATGGCGGCGCGTACCGGCGCGATCCGGAGCTTCTCAAGGAGCACAGCCGCCATATCCAGCCGCCGCGCGGCCGCGGATATCTCTATCAACTGATGGCCGCCTGGGGCTGGACCAGCCTGCACTGGCTGGGCACGTTGCCGCAGACGACGCTCGTCATGCACGGCAACGACGATCCGATCGTGCCTTTGTCCAACGCGAAGATTCTGGCTGCGCGCATCCGGCAATCGGTGCTGTATGTGATCGACGACGGTCATCTGTTTCTGATCACGCGCGCGAAGGACGTCGCGCCGGTCGTGCGCAGGTTCCTGCGTCAGGAGCCGGGTTGAGCTTGCCGTTTCGCGACGGGCGAGGGGCGGCCGCGAACGCGTCCGCCGCGACGGAAAGCGAGAAGGAACGCCGGATGACCCGCATGCGACGCGCGGCGACCGGTCTGCTCGGATGCATGGCCGTGCTGCTGTTCGCATGCGTCGTTCTCGAGGAGCGGTATCCGTGGCTCGCGTGGCTGCGATCGTTCGCCGAAGCGGGAACCGTCGGCGCAATCGCGGACTGGTATGCGGTGGTCGCGCTCTTCCGGCATCCGTTCGCGTTGCCGTTGCCGCATACGGCGATCATCGCGCGGAATCAGCCACGCATCGCGGAGAGTCTCGGCAGGTTCGTCGAAGAGAATTTCCTGGAGCCCGAACTGATCGTCGCGAAACTCGGCGGTCACAATGCCGCGAAGGCGCTGGCGCAATCGCTGTCGAATCGCGCGAACAGCGAGATCATCGCGGCGGCGCTCGTCGAATCGCTTCCCAGCGTGCTGGACACCATCGACGAGAATGAAGCCGCGCGCTTCATCGAATGGATGCTGCTGCCGCGTCTGCGCAGCTTCGACGCGTCGCGCGCGGCCGGCCGCGTACTGAGCATGCTCGCCGAGGGCGACCGGCATCGGCCGCTCGTGGAACACGGACTTCGCGCGCTCGAACGCTGGCTCGTGCGTCATGCGGGCGTGCTGAATGCGAAGTTCAGCGAGGCTTCGCGATACACGCCCGCGCGCTTCGACGCCTATGTCGTCGACCGTTTCGTCGCGGGCATCGTCGCGCTGGTGCAGGAAGTGGCCGCCACGCCGGATCACGCGCTGCGCCGCGAGATCGACCGCGCCTTCCTGACTTTCATCGAGCAGTTGCAGACATCGGATACGCATCGCCGCTTCGGCAAGTCGTTGCTGCGCGACTGCATTCGTCAGGTCAGGCGAGCGGGGCATGCGCGCATCGTGCTCAGGCGCATTCGCCGCCATGTCGCCGACGATGCCGCCCGCGAGCGCTCCGTCACACGCGCCATCGCGACTTCCATGCTGGTCTCGCTCGGCGACGGCGTGGCGCGCTCGCCCGCGCTTCAGCACACGCTCAACGCGTGGTGGCTGGAAGTGGCGCGCGCACTCGTCGTGCGCTACCGAAGCCGGTTGACGGAACTGATCACCGAGGTCGTCAAGGGTTGGGACGCAACCGAGGTCAGCCGGAAGATCGAGGCGGAAATCGGCCGCGATCTGCAGTTCGTGCGCGTCAACGGGACGCTGGTCGGCGGCATCGCGGGCGTGCTGCTTCACGCTGGCACGCTCGCCGTGGCGCATTACGCGATCTAGTCAGCCGTGGCGCACGAGCCCCAAAGCCTGCGCGCGCGCGACGGCGTGTGCGCGCTTGTCGACCGCCAGCTTCACGAAGATGTTCTTGACGTGCGATTTGATCGTCTCGGGCGTCACGCCCAGGTCGCGCGCAATCTCCTTGTTCGACAATCCCTGCGCGATCAGCTCGACGATGTTGCGCTCCCTCGCGCTCAGCGGTTCGCGTCCTGCGTCACGGCGCGATGCGCCGTCGGGCTGGTATTGCGCGCGCCAGCCATCGAGCAGACGGTCGATATAGCTCAGCACGTCGCGGGTCTGCGCCGAGTTGCGCGTGTCGTCGCGAAGCGCCTGCAGCAATGGTCCGATCTGCTCGCCCTGATCGAGCAGCGACTGATGGAGCCCCGCGGGCGCGGCCATCCTCACGACTTCGCCGATGACCTCAACCGCCTCGCCGCGCATGCCAGCGCTCATCCACGCAAGCGCCTGCATGGTGCGCAAGCGCAAGCCCAGGTAATGGTTGTGCCGGCGCCCGGCGCTTTGCCGCGCCTCCTCTAGTAGATCGACGGCTTCGAGGCTGCGGTTCTGGCTCATCGCGACGCAGGCTGCCGCGAGCGCGCGATAATTCTCGATCTCCGCCGACACGGGCGCGCCCGGCCCGGCGCCGTGCGCGGCGAGCGCATCGAGCTGGGCCACGCATGCCGACGCTTCCATCGTTCTGCCTTCCCGCAGATGCAGCCGCGTGCGTTCGACGAGCCCCGCGGCAAGAAGGCGTTGCCAGCCGCGCTTGTGCCCGAGCGTCTGCGCGCGGTCGAGCAGCGCGTAGGCATGCGCCGGGGTCGAACGGGCGATCGCGATCCGGATCAGCACGCGATAGGCGCTCAGCACGCTGTCCAGCATGGCCGCCAGATCGACGACGGGCATCAGGTCGAGGAGCAGCGCTTCGGCTTCGTCGAGGCGTCCCTGCTCGTAGCGCAACTGCGCGATCATCGGCGCGCACAACGCCGCGGAGACGGACTGCGGGCCGGCGTAGCGCCGGGCCATGTGCATCGCCTCCGTGAAGTACTGCTCGGCCAGCGGGAAGTGCAACTGCTGCATTTCCGTATGGCCGAGCAGGCACAGCCGATAGACCGGCGTAACCACATTGCGCTGATCGTCCTCGATGGCGCAGGGAATCCAGGGCGTCGCATACAGCGCCTCGAGATTGCCCGCTCTCCAGTGCGCGAAGCGTACGACATTGGAGACGACGTTGACCGTCCAGAGATCGCTCGACGGCCGTTCGAGACAGGTCTGCGCGAGCTCGAGCGCGCGTTGCGGGTCGTCCTGCAGGCCCGCCAGCACGGAGCGGATCGCCAGACATTCCCGGCGCAGTTGCTCCGCCTCGGCGGCGATGGCGACGCCGTCGGCATCGCGCTCCAGAGCGTCGATCATCGCGAGGGCATCGTCGAAACGCAGCGCGAGCGCCATGCCCCACGCGATCGCCAGCCTCACCTGCAACTGTGCCTGCATCAGATTCGCCGGGAACTCGCGCTGCCAGCCGAGCAGCGTGAGCAGATCGCCTTTCATCACCAGCGTCATCGCGCAACGGCTCATCAGCGCGAGCGCCTCGTCGGTCGCGCCCGCGGCGAGGGCGTGCCTGACGGCGTCGGTCCATTGCGTCTCGCGTGCGTACCATCGGCACGCGCGCAGGTGCAGGTCCGCCACCTGACGGCGATACAGCGTGTCGAGCCGCTGGCGCAGATAGTCGCGCATCAGATGGTGATAACGGAACGAGCGCCCTTCGAGGTCCATCGGTTCCAGCAGGAGCTGGCGCGCGGCGATCGTCTCCAGCATGCCCTGGCTGTCCGCGACGCCGGTGATCGCCTCGCACAGCGACGCGTTCAGCCCCTCGACGATCGACGTGCGCAGCATGAACTCGACCACCTCGGCGGGCAGGCGCTTCAGCATCTCCTGCAGATAGGCCGCGAACGGCCGGGACGCGCCGGACGGCATCGGCGATTCGGCGTCCGCGCGAGATTCCTCGCGCGCCAGCACCGCCGCGGAAATGCGCAGCGCGGCGGCCCAGCCTTCGGTGTTCGCGAAGAGCGAGCGGAGCGTGGACGCGTTCAGCTTGCCCGGACATTCGCGCTCGACGAAGGAACGCGTTTCGTCGAAGTTGAAGCGCAACGCCGATGCATCGATTTCCAGCAGCTCGTTGCGCGCCCGCAGGCGCGCGAGCGGCAGCGTTGCGTCGTCGCGGGTGCAGACCACGACGTGGACATGCGACGGCGCATGCTCGATGAAAAACGCGACGACCTCGCGCACGACCGGCAGGCCGATCAGATGATAGTCGTCGAGAAAGAGATAAAGCTCGTCCTCGACTTCGATCAGCTCGTTGATCAGCGTCGCGACGATTGATTGCGCGGGCACGAGCGACGCATCGGCGGTCAGCGCGATCGCGGACGCACCGATGTTGCCGCACGCCTGCCGCAACGCCTGCGCGAGATGGTGAAGGAAGCGGGCGGGTTCGTCGTCGTCCGCGTCGATGGAAATCCACGCGACGAGCGCGCCGCGCTCGCGCAGCCAGCCGAGCCACGTGAGCGCAAGCGAAGTCTTGCCGAAGCCCGCGGGCGCCTTGATGACTGTGAGACGCCTGTTTTCGGCCTGCGCCGCCAGATCGACGAGCCGCGGCCTATCGATCAGCCCGGCGGGGAGACGTGGCGGAAGGAGCTTCGTGGCGAGCAGAAGGGTGGGCCTGATCGGCTCGATGACTTCGGTCATATGCGTCGGCGGCTGCGGTCCTCGGGTGACACCCGGCTGCCATCTCCCGCCTATGCGAATCGCGCTCCCCTGTACGGGGGATATCGCGCGGCACCACGCTGGGAGACCATGGATTCCCATAGGGGAGATCGGCGTGCAGCCTGGCAACGGCGCAGTGCGAGGCACTGCTCACCCGATGATACGCGAGTCTCGATCGCGTGCATCGCATTGCAACGCACAAATCGATCTCACCGGACGATACGACGCGATCCGTGTCCGCCGTATGTACTGAACTTAAAACCAAACAGACTAGAGACAAACAATGAGCACTTACATTGCACCCGTGCGCGACATGCGCTTCGTGATGACCGAACTTGCGGACCTCGACGCGCTATCGTCGCTGCCCGGTTTCGAAGAAGCCACACCAGAACTGGCCGACGCGGTACTCGAAGAAGCCGCGAGATTCGCCACCGAAGTGCTCGCGCCGCTCAACAAGACGGGCGATGCACAGGGCGCGCGTCTCACCGACGGTGGCGTGATCGCCGCCGACGGTTTCGCGCAGGCTTACCGGCAATTCGCGGAAGGTGGATGGACCGGCCTCGGCGGCGATCCCGAATTCGGCGGACAGGGATTGCCGGAACTGTTGCACGCGGCGGCGGTGGAGATGTGGAATTCGTCGAACATGGCCTTCGCGCTGTGTCCGCTCTTGAACGCGGGCGCCACCGAGGCATTGCGGCACCACGGTTCGGACGATCTCAAGCAACGCTATCTGCCGAAGCTCGTCTGCGGCGCGTGGACCGGCACGATGAATCTCACCGAGCCGCAGGCCGGTTCCGACCTCGCCGCCGTGCGCACGAAGGCCGTGCCCGAGGGCGATCACTATCGGCTGCACGGTCAGAAGATTTTCATCACGTGGGGCGATCACGACATGACCGACAACGTGATCCATCTCGTACTCGCGCGCACGCCGGATGCGCCCGAAGGCGTGCGCGGCATCTCGCTCTTTCTCGTGCCCAAGTTCCTGCCGAACGCCGATGGATCGCCGGGGCAACGCAACGACGTGCATTGCGTGTCGCTCGAACACAAGCTCGGCATCCACGCGAGCCCGACCTGCGTGATGAGCTTCGGCGACAAGGAAGGCGCGATCGGCTATCTCGTCGGACAGGAAAACAAGGGCCTCGCTCATATGTTCACGATGATGAACGAAGCGCGCCAGAAAGTCGGCATTCAGGGCCTCGCGATCGCGGAGCGCGCGTATCAGCAGGCCCGCGACTATGCGAAGGAGCGCGTGCAGGGACGTCTTGCGGCGAGCCGTACGGGCGGAGCGGTCGCGATCATTCAGCATCCGGACGTGCGCCGCATGTTGCTGACGATGAAATCGCAGATCGAAGCGATGCGTGCGTTCGCCTACGTGATGGCCGCCGACATGGATCGCGCGCATCGGCATCCTGACGCCGCACAACGCGCGCTGCGTCAGGCGCGGGTCGATCTGCTGATTCCGGTCGTGAAGGGATGGTGCACCGAACTGGGTGTCGACATCGCGTCGCTCGGCGTACAGGTGCATGGCGGGATGGGCTTCATCGAGGAAACCGGCGCGTGCCAGTATCTGCGGGATGCGCGTATCGCTCCGATCTACGAGGGCACGACGGGCATTCAGGCGGCGGATCTGGTGGGACGCAAGCTCGCATCGGACGGCGCCGCCGCCATGTCCGCGCTGCTCGCCGAGATGCGAAGCGTCGCGCACGAACTGGAGCGCAACGCCGACGCGCGGCTCGCGCCGATGGCGCCCGCCTTCGCCGCGAGCGTGCAAGCGCTCGAAGACGTCACGAAGTGGATGTGCAGCGCAGCGAGCACGCACGTCGATGAAGCGCTCGCGAGTTCCGTCGACTTTCTGATGATGACGGGCTATGTCTGCGGCGGATGGCAGATGGCGCGCGCCGCGCTGATTGCATCGGCGAACGAGGAAGCGGGAGAGGATCAGGAGTTTCACCGGACCAAGGTCGCTACCGCGCGTTTCTATATGGAGAAGATTCTGCCGAAGACGCACGCGCTTCGCGAGATGATTCTGCGTGGAGCGGCTGGAGCGATGGACATCGGGATTGAGCAGTTCTGAAAGCAGGCGCCACTTGCTGTGGCGCCGCTTTTATTTAGTTAGACATACATATCGATTTAACTTCGCCAAGCCGCAAAGCCGAAGGCCGTGGCAGATCTCGCGGGCCACGCAATCGAACTGCCGAAGGCGGAACGGCCGATGGCGCTTCAAAGCGACGCGGAACAATTGCAGGGAAACGAGAAAGCGAAATCGCGACGCGCTCGTGCGACCGGCAAGTCGCGTTGAGCGGCCGCTTTGCCGATCTTCTCTCAATGTGCGTCAGCGTGTAGACCCGGCATCACGGCGCTACTGCCGGTGCGTTCGTTGGCTTCTGTCCAGCCGCCTTCTGCTGGGCATTCTGGAGATTCTGCGGATAGTTGGTCTGGCTTCCTCCTGGGTTGTACCCATTCTTTTCCAGCGTGCTCAGCTCGGCGTTTTTCTTTGCGCGCCGCGCTTTGCTTTCCGCTTTCTTTTGCGCCTTGAGTTCCTGCTTCGACATCGTAGCGCCGGATGCGTCCGCGTCGCTGGCGGCGGCGTGAGCCTGAAGTGCCGGGATCAGGACGAGGCTCAGAGCCATACCTGCCGAGCCAGCAAAAACGGACAGTTTCTTGAGGTTCATACGTATCTCCGCATAGGGTAGGTTGGCGACGGAAGACTGCTTCAACGCTAATTGACTGGTTCCTGATCGGAACGCCCGAACCGTAAACGATGAGGCGTCGCAAGGGATACGGGGGTTAACCGCGAGGATAAACACAGCATAGCGCTGAAGTGCTTTTGCGCGCGAGCTTCAAACGACACTTTCCCTGATTCCGCGAAAGAGATTCCCCCTTCTGCTCTTTGTTCGAGTGAATAGGGAAGATAGACTCGCCAAAAATACACAAGAGCAGTGCGGGAGAAGGCGACATGCGGAAGTATCGTCCCCCACGCTCGATGATCGATAGACGGGCGCGAAAGAAGCGAGCGTCAGCAGTTCACGCGTAAATGGCGGCACAAGTTAGCCCGCGATAACAAAGTATGTATGTAGCATAACTAAATGAATGGAGACGGATAATGAAGAAGCTCTTGTTCGGCGTGTTCGCGTTGTCAGCTACGGCGACAGCCACGGCTCAGAGCAACGTCACGCTATACGGCATCGTGGATAACGGTATCGTCTACGAGACAAATCAGCCGAAGGGTCATGTATTCGGAGCGCAGAGCGGAGGCTGGGCGCAATCCAGATTTGGCCTCAAGGGTGCAGAGGATCTCGGAGGCGGCACGCATGCAATCTTCCAGCTCGAGTCACGGCTGAACACGATGAACGGCAGCCTCGCGAACGGGAGCTTCTTCGAAGGACAGGCGACCGTGGGCCTGCAGAACGACACGTGGGGGCAAATCAAGTTCGGAAACATGGGCTCGGCGGAGATTAGCCAGTATTCGGGCGATGTCGATCCGCAGCAGACGAAGAAGTACGCGATCGGAACACTGGTTCGCGGACGCATCTTCTCGCAGGCAGCCAATGGCGTCGAGTATCTATCACCGACAATCGCGGGCTTTACGTTGCAAGGCCAGTATGACCTGACCAACGCACCGACGTGGAATGCCGGCAACCCGGGCAGCGCGCCTGGTCAACTGGGCACGTCCACCGGGCTTGGAAGCGCTCAGGGACGTTCCGATGGCATCAAACTGTCGTACGCGAATCGCGGTCTCTTCTGGCAAGCGACCTACGACGAAGTCCGCGACCCGAATGGCCAGTTCAGCAACGTGTATCTGACGTCGCGCTCGATTCTCACTGGCTTGACCTATGCATTCGGTCCTGTGACCGCGTATCTCGGTTATCAGCACCTGAGTGCTCCCGATGCATCCAACGCGGGGTATTTCGGTGCGGCGGCGCCGTCGGCATTGCCATCGGGTACCGGCCTGCCAACAACCGTCAATCACGAATGGATCGGCGCGATCTGGCAGACAACGCCTGCGCTCGCTATCACCGGCGCGGTGTATCACGCCAACGCGAACAAAGGGAACGGGAACGCAACGCTGTACACGCTGGGCGCAAATTACTCGCTCTCGAAACGAACGCTCCTCTACACTGAACTCGCCTACGTGCGCAACAGCTCGACGTCCAACCTGGGCCTCGACGGCAGTCTGTACGGTGCGAATACGAATGACGATCCGGTCAACGGAAACCCGTCGAGCACTAACCCCAACTATGGGAAGAGCCAGTTTGGCGTGATTGCGGGTCTGGCGACGAGGTTCTGATGGCACGCTCACGAAGCGAGCCGCGAGCGGTCGAGTCAGTCGCGAAAGCGGCTGGCAATGTAATCCGGGACATTTTCCGGAGTGACGACAACGACCGAAGAAGAAGTCGCGACGGATGATGCTGGAAGAAGCTTGTGATAGTGCATGATGTGATGGCAGGCAGAGCGCATGTCCTGTCGCAGGTCGTGATGCAGAATGGCCTGTATCCGTCCATCGCGCAGCAACTGCACATTGTCTCTGTCGAGGTCGTGTCCGATGAAGAAGACCGGCGCTTGCTGCTGCGCCTCCAGCGCGCGAAGAATGGCGATATTGCCGCCGCCCATCGAATAGACGGCTGTGACATGGGTATCGTCGCCGAGCGCGCTGCGGACTCGGTCCTCGGTCGGCATATCGAGGCCATGTCCACCGCTCGCATCGACCAGCTTCAGACGCGGATGATGCTTGCGCAATGCGCGGCGAAAGCTAATCTCGCGCTCCTCTTCGCCCCGGAAATGCTCGTCACTCATCGTTATCAACACATTGGCGGGCTGCGTTCCCAGCAACAGGCCAAGAAGATACGCGGCCGTGGCACCGGCAGCGCGATTATCGAGCCCCGCATAGGCGATGCGCCCCGACAGCGGTATGTCGGTGACGATCGTGACGACCGGAATGCCGTGGCGCTGAAGCTCCGCCACCGCCTCTGCAATCTCGGGAACGTCCCGGGCCTTCAGGAAAACACCGTGACTTCCGCGTCGAATAATCGACCGAAGCGCCTCCACGACTTCCGAAGTCGTCATCGTCTCCTGCAACATAAAGCGCGGTCGAACGACCGCGGGGTGCATCAGAGCGAGTTCACCTTCGAGGGCATGCTTGATCTCATCGCTGAACCGCAAAGGCGCCTCGACGACAACATCGACGATGAGTTTTCGTCCCGTAGTCGCGAGATTCAACTCCTGCTTCTCCAGCTCCTTGATGGCTTGCTCGACCCGCCGGCGAGTGTGCTCGCGGACGTTGGCACGCCCGTTCAATACGCGGTCTACGGTCGCCACACCGAGCCCTGCCTGTAGGGCGATTTCCTTGATCAAAAACCGGTGAGCCACTGCGACCCTCCGCTACAGATAGATTCTTGATGTGTTTATGAGACTTCAGAAAAGCTATGCCGGGCTATCCTACATCGAAAAAAAGAGGCATTGCGCTGTCTAGGGTCACGGGTATTCCCGTATGAGAGCGCGATAACCTTGAACGCGAACTGATAGATTATTGATGCGTTTTTGTAGCATCAAGATAGATCTGCCGCACTATGATGATGCATGCGCGATACCCAAATAATGATTCGACGAGATCGCGCGTGATTCCTCATTTCATCGGAATGCGGGCGGAAACAAAAGGCGTGATGGTGCAAGGGCATGGACCAGTTCAAGGAACTTCAGTTATTCGTGGAAGTAGCCGAGTCGGGCAGCATCAGTCGCGCTGCGGAATCAGTCGACCTGTCCATTTCCGCGGCGAGCCGGTATCTGATCTCGCTGGAGGCGAGACTCGGAGTCCAACTGGTTCGCCGGACGACGCGTAACCTCTATCTGACCGAGGCGGGCGCCGAATTTCATCGGCGCTGCAAATCCATACTGTCCGACCTCGGCGAAGCCGAAGCCGTCATCAAGGAAGCCGTCGTACGTCCGAGCGGCGTGCTTCGAGTCACCGCTTCATTGTCCTTCTGCATGCTGCACATCGCGCCGATGCTTCCCGAGTTCACCGCGCGTTATCCGGACATCGCTGTCGATGTGGTCGCGGCCAACCGCTACTACGACATTATCGAGAACGGCATCGACGTCGCGATTCGAACCAAAGTGCTCGAACCGGATAGCAACATCACGATCAGACGGCTCGCATCGACACGCCGGATTCTCGCCGCTTCTCCGGGCTACATCGAGGCGAACGGGCGCCCCCGGTTCCCGACGGAACTCGTGAAGCACAGGTTGCTGAACTATCAACTCGCCGACAATGCACGCGAGCTCTCATTCACCCGCGGCGGCGAGAACGTGGTGGTCAAAGTGAAGCCATTGGTCGAGTCGAATGACGGTCAGATACTCCGCGTCGCCGCGCTCGACAACATGGGCATCCTTGTGCAGCCGAAATACATCGTCTACGACGACCTCAAGGCCGGCCGTCTGATCCCGGTGCTGGACGATTGGGATCTTCCGCGGCTCACCATGAACATCGCGTTTCAGACCCGCGCGCATCTGCCCGTGAAAGTGCGACTGTTCATCGATGCGCTTCTGGAGCGCTTCCAGCAGAACGACTACGAACGTCACTGGACGGCGTGAGCCCGGTTCGCGCTGCCCTTGAGGCGTATTCCCACTCAGCGCGAAAGACTTTCCCTTTCTAGCTCTGTTTTGCCAGCCAGGGCGAATATAGACTGGTCTCAAAGCTACACAAGAGATCGATGGAGACAAGTAATGCAAAGCGCATTCCCCGCAGTTCATTCCGCCTCGCCGTATTTCGATGAAGCACGCTCGGCAGACGTGGTCAACGCTCGCATGAGCGACGACGCCGACCCTCGTCTGACGCAAGTGATGTCGGTACTGGTCAGGCATCTTCATGCCGCCATCAAGGAAATCGAACCGACTCACGAAGAGTGGTTTGCTGCCATCCGCTTCCTGACCGAGACCGGTCAAATGTGCACCGACTGGCGGCAAGAGTACATCCTGCTCTCGGACATCCTCGGCGTTTCGATGCTGGTCGACGCGATCAATCACCGTCGTCCGAGCGGCGCCACGCCGAACACGATTCTCGGACCCTTCTATGTTGCCGATGCACCCGAATATTCGAACGGCACGAACATTTGCCTGGACGAAAAGGGTGAGCCCATGGTCGTTGAAGGCCGCGTGACAGACATCGAGGGCAATCCGATTCCGAACGCGAAGCTCGAAGTGTGGCAGACCAACGATGACGGCTTCTACGATGTACAGCAAAAGGGCGTTCAGCCTGACTCGAATATGCGCGGCGTTTTCACGTCGGATGCCGATGGCCGCTACTGGTTCAAGTCCGTCAAGCCGCGCCACTATCCGATTCCCTCGGATGGTCCGGTCGGAAAGCTTCTCGGCGCGATGGGGCGGCACCCCAACCGGGCCGCGCATTTGCACTTCATCGTGACTGCGCCCGGATTCGACCCGGTCATCACTCACATCTTTACGCCGGACTGCCCGTACTTGCCCGAGGATGCGGTCTTCGGCGTCAAGCGTGAGCTTATCGCTGAATTCAACAAGATCGACGACACGGATGCGGCGAAGCGCGTCGGGTTCTCGTCGCCCTTCTGGTCAGTGTCGTGGGACTTCACGCTCGCGACATCCGGCAACCTGCATCGGCGAAGCACGTAATCGTTTGGCACGTCAGCACGTGCTGCATGAACACAGATGATATCGAGAGACACAGGAGTACTACACATGAATGCGAAGAAAGAACTGCTGGCCGCGTACTGGACCCTCGCCGGCGACGTCTATCCGTGTGCTGCAAATGAAATCAGTCCGTTCCCGCTGCGCGACCGCTGCGAAGCGGCGATGCGGGCGGGATGGAGCGGCGTCGGCCTCATCCTCGATGACCTCGAATACAGCATCGAGAAGTACGGCCTGTCGGGTGTCAAGAACATTCTGGAAGACACGGGCATGAAGTACTTCGAGCTCGAAATTCTGATGGACTGGTACTTCGACGGTGAGGCGCGTGCGAAGTCGGACCACTCTCGCCGCCGCTTCATCGAATTAGGCGGTGAACTCGGCATGCGCAATCTGAAGATCGGTGCGAGCCCGTTCGACAAGAATCCGCCCGACTTCCCCCGCATGGCGGACGAGTTCGCAAAGCTTTGCCAGGACGTGGCGACGGTCGGCGCGACGGTCGCAATCGAGTTCATGCCTTTCTCCCCAATCCGAAACGTCGCAGAGGCGCTGAAGGTTGCGGAAGGGGCCGCACAGCCCAACGGTGGACTGATGGTCGACCACTGGCACGTGGCCCGCGCCAATACGCCGTATAGCGAGGTCGCGCAAATCCCGGCGCGCTTCATCAAAGGCGTTGAGATGGACGACGTTGCCGCACACGTGAAGGGAACGCTCTTCGACGACTCGACCTTCAACCGCCAGCTCTGCGGCGAAGGTGCCGGCGACTGCGTTGCCTTCGTCGATGCGCTGGAGCAAGCAGGCTGCACTTTGCCTTACTACGGCGTCGAGCTCATCTCCGAAGTTCACCGGAAATTCCCGCTCGACGAGATGGCAAAGCGCGCCTACGACACCACCGTCGCACAGTTCTCTGCGAAGCCCGCCACTACCGCCTAAGCGCTTCCCACCCTAAACGACAAAGTACTTTTGGAGACTCACATGATTCGAATCGCCGTACTCGGTGCAGGCCGCATTGGTCGCATTCACGCTGGCAACGTCGCCGCTAGCCCCAACGCGAAACTCGTCGTGGTCGCGGACCCGATCGAAAGCGCGGCACAGTCGCTGGCGACCAAGCTCGGTTGCGAAGCGTCGACGGACCCGGCAGGCGTGCTGGAGCGCAATGACATCGACGCGGTGGTCATCGGCACGCCCACGGACACGCACATCACGTTCATGCTCGAAGCCGTGAAGCGCGGCAAGGCGGTGCTTTGCGAAAAGCCCATCGATCTCGACATGGCAAAGTCGCTCGCCGCCGCGAACGAAGTCGAACGCCAGGGCGGCCGCGTCATGCTCGCTTTCAATCGCCGTTTCGATCCGACGTCCCAGGCGTTCCGCAAGGCGATCGATGCGGGTGATGTTGGCGAAGTGCGTCAGGTCATCATCTCGAGCCGCGACCCCGGCATGCCGCCGCGCGATTACGTCGAGCACTCGGGCGGCATCTTCCGCGACATGGTCATCCACGACCTGGACATGGCTCGCTGGCTGCTGGGCGAAGAACCGGTCGAAGTGATGGCCATGGCCAGCCGCCTCATCGACGAGTCGCTGGAAAAGCTGACCGACTTCGATACGGTGATGGTTCAGTTGCGCACCGCTTCGGGCAAGCAATGCCACATCAACTGCTGTCGTGAGGCTGTCTATGGATACGACCAGCGCATGGAAGTGTCCGGTTCCAAAGGCATGCTTCTGCAAGAGAATCTCAGGCCGTCGACGGTTCGGCGCTGGTCGAAGGACGTCACCGATGCGCGCGAGCCACTCCTCAACTTCTTCCTCGAACGCTACGTTGAAGCGTACAAGGCCGAACTCGAAGCCTTCGTCGATGCGCTGAACACGAAGTCCCCGTTGCCGACGTCGGTTCAGGACGGGCTGAAGGCGCTGCGCCTGGCGGATGCCGCACTCGAGTCCGCGCTGACGGGCAAAGCCGTCAAGGTGTAACCGAGAATCGGGAGGAGATACGTCATGACACGAAAGATTGGTCCCAACGAAACGCTCGGTGTGGCATGTCTTGGCATCACTCACCCGCACACGTCCGGGCGAGTCAAGGCGATTGCCCGCCGTTCCGACGCGAAGATGCTCGGTGCGTGGGATACGAGCCCGCTGCTCACGCCGTTCGTCGATGCACTCGGCCTCGAAGCCCGCTCGAAGGAAGACATTCTGGCGGACAAGAATGTTCATGTCGTGCTGGTTCATTCAAAGAGCGAGAAGATGGCCGACCTGACCATCGAAGCACTCGAAGCCGGCAAGGCTGTGTTGTGCGAAAAGCCGGCCGGACGCAGCTCGGCGGATGCGAAGCGCATCGTCGACGCGGTGGAGCGTACCGGCGGACTTGTGCAGGTCGGCTATTGCTGGCGCTTCGCGCCTTCCGTGGACGCCATGCAGGCGGCGCTCAAGAGCGGCCGTCTCGGGAAAGTCGTTCAGGTGCGCGCTCACGGCGGATGCTCGCACGACGAGGCGGGCACGCCGCATATGACCCAGCCCGGCGACATCGGCGGTGCCGTGTTCGTTATCGGCTGCCATCTTATCGACCGCATTCTTCTGCACTTCGGTTTGCCGCGCTCGGTGAACGCGCGCATCACGAAGTTCCCGAACTTCCACGGCGATGAATCGCGCGAAGACGCGGCAGGTGCGGTGCTGAACTACGAAGACAAGATCGTCAGCGTCGACTTCATGTCCTGGGACGTTTTGCCGTGGACGGAAAGCTGGGACATCACGGCCTACGGCACCGAAGGCATCATGTCATCCCGCTCGCTGCCCTCTAGCTACAAGATTTATGACGCGGGCAAAGGCGACTATCCGGAAGGCTGGACCGAGTGGCAGGAGACCAGCTTCCCCGAAATCTGGGCGACGAAGAAGACGGAGTATTCGCCGGACATCGCTGAAATCGGCAATCCGGTGTACTTCGACCGCGAGTCGAACGCATTCGTCGACGCATTGCGCAATGGCACGCCTTCGGTCGTGCCGGCGACGCAGGCGTACAACATCAGCCGAGTTATCGAGGCCATGTTCGCCTCCTCGAAAGAAGCCGGCGCAGAGGTCTTTATCCGATAACTGCTTGCAAGACTGACGCTCAATAGCGTCAGTCAAAGAATCCGTAGATCATAAATCGGGAACGTAAATTCGTATTCCTAATCAGGAGACAGTGTCATGAAGATTTTGAAGAGTGTCGTGGTGGTTCTCGCAGCTTCGGCTGCTTTCGCAGCAGCTTCGGATGCCGCTTTTGCAGAAGATAAGGGCGTCGTCGGCATCTCGCTGCCGGACAAGACGGAATCCCGCTGGATTACCGACGGGAAGAGCATGGTCGACGCGCTGAAAGCGAAGGGCTACTCGTCGGACCTTCAGTACGCGAACTACGATGTTCCCACGCAGGTCAACCAGGTCGAGAACATGCTCGCGAAGGGCGTCAAGGCGCTGGTCATCGCGCCCATCGACGGAAAGACGTTCTCTGACGCGTTGGCTCTCGCCCAGAAGAAGGGCATCAAGGTTATCTCCTACGATCGTCTGATCAGCCAGACGAAGGACGTCGACTACTACGCGACGTTCGACAACTACGGCGTGGGCGTTCTGCAGGCGCAGAGCATCGTCAGTGCATGGCAGAAAGCGGGCAGCAAGACGCCGTTCAACATCGAAGTGTTCGGCGGCTCAAGCGATGACAACAACGCTCACATGGTCTACGCGGGCGGCATGTCGGTTCTCAAGCCGTACATCGACAGCGGCAAGTTCGTGATTCGCAGCAAGCAGATTGCCTTCGAGAAAGTCGCGACGCGCAACTGGGATGGGGCGACCGCGCAGTCCCGCATGGATAACCTGCTGAGCGCGTTTTACGGCAAGGACCATCTGGATGCGGTCTGGGCGCCGAACGACGCGCTGGCGATCGGCATCATCTCGTCGCTCAAAGGCGTGGGATACGGTTCGGCTCAACAAGCAATGCCGATTATCACGGGACAGGACGCGGATGTTCAGAACGTGAAGAACATCGTTCGCGGCGACCAGACTTCCACTGTGTTCAAGGACACGCGCAAGCTCGCCGGCGTCGCAGCCGATATGGTCAACGACGCGCTCGCCGGCAAACAGGTGCCCGTCAACGACACGAAGAGCTACAACAACGGCGCGAAGGTTGTTCCCACTTATCTCGTGAAGCCCGTTCTGGTCGACAAGGCCAACTATCAGTCGGAACTGGTCACGAGCGGCTACTACACGCAGGCCCAGGTCAAGTAAGGCGCCTGAACGTCAGCGTGGCGCGGAGTGTGTGGCAAGGCCCCGCCACGCGGGTACGCCTCGGAGCGTGACCAATCGGAGAAAGTTTGACCATGGATACCATTCTGGAGATGCGCGGCATTCAGAAAAGCTTTGGCCCTGTCAAAGCGCTGAATAACGTGAATATGAGGGTGCGCCAGGGCGAGATTCACGCCATTTGCGGAGAGAATGGCGCAGGAAAATCGACCCTGATGAAAATTCTCAGTGGCGTCTATCCGCACGGCTCGTACAGTGGCGACGTCCTTTACGACGGCCAGGAGCGAGCCTTCGCCGATATATCCGATAGCGAGGCGGTCGGCATCATCATCATTCATCAGGAACTCGCCCTCGTACCGATGCTATCGATTACCGAGAACATCTTTCTCGGTAACGAACAATCCAGGCGCGGGGTTATCGACTGGCAGATCTCGCGTGCGAAAGCCAAAGAACTGCTGGCGAAAGTCGGCCTCACGGATTCTCCCGACGCTGCAGTTGGCACGCTCGGGATCGGCAAGCAACAGCTTGTGGAAATCGCGAAGGCGCTGTCGAAGGAAGTTCGTCTGCTCATCCTCGACGAACCGACAGCGAGCTTGAACGAGAAAGACAGCGACACGCTTCTTACGCTGCTGCTCGAATTGAAGGCGAACGGCGTAACGTCGATCATCATCTCGCACAAGCTGAACGAAATCTCGCGTGTCGCGGACGGCATCACCGTGATTCGCGATGGATCGACGGTCGATGTTCTCGACTGCAGCACTGAAGCCGTGAGTGAAGACCGCATCATCAAGGCGATGGTAGGCCGCGAGATGTCCGACCGCTATCCGCCGCGTACGCCGAATATCGGCGACGTGATTTTTGAAGTGAAGGACTGGCGCGTAAAGCATCCCACGCAGCGCGACCGCGCGGTCCTCAAAGGCGTGAATCTGACGGCACGCAAGGGCGAAATCGTGGGTATCGCCGGCCTGATGGGTTCCGGGCGCACCGAGCTTGCGATGAGTGTTTTCGGGGGCACGTATGGTCAGGACATCACAGGCCAGGTGCTGATGCACGGAAAGCAGGTCGACACATCATCGGTGAAGAAGGCGATCAATGTGGGCATCGCCTATGTCACCGAGGACCGCAAAGGCAATGGCCTTTTGCTCGACGACAACATCAAGCGAAACATTACGCTGGCCAACCTGTCCGGTGTTTCGAAGCTCGGTGTCGTCGATGAGCATGAGGAGATCAAGGTCGCGACCGAGTTTCTCAAGAAGCTTCGAATTCGTGCGCAAGGCGTGACGCATGTAGTAGGAAACCTGTCAGGCGGAAATCAGCAGAAAGTCGTCATCAGCAAGTGGCTGTTTTCCGAACCCGAGGTGCTGATTCTCGACGAGCCCACGCGAGGCATCGACGTCGGAGCGAAGTACGAGATCTACAACATCATCAATCAGGCGGTTGCAGCGGGCAAATGCGTGGTCATGATTTCTTCGGAAATGCCCGAGCTACTTGGAATGTGCGACCGCATCTATGTCATGAACGAAGGCCGGTTCGTCGGCGAATTAACCGCGGAAGAAGCCTCGCAGGAAAGCATCATGCGAGCGATCATGCGAAATGGAGACATTCAAAATGCGTAAGGCACTCTCTCCGGTAGCCGCCGAAGGCGCCGAGGTCAAGAAAAGCGAAGTATTCGGAATGGTCAAGCGTATCGGTAGCGAATATGGGCTGCTGCTGTCGCTCGTCATCATCATGGTGTTTTTCCAGGTCGCAACGAACGGCGTGCTGATGCAGCCGCTCAATCTGACCAACCTTGTGCTGCAGAACAGCTATATCGTCATCATGGCGCTCGGCATGCTGATGGTGATTGTTTCGGGTCATATCGACCTCTCTGTCGGCTCGACGGCCGGGCTCGTGGGCGCATTGGCCGCCGTATTGATGGTGCAGTATGAAGTCAACTACGTGTGGGCGACCATCATCTGTATCGCCGCCGGCGCGCTCATTGGCGCTATGCAAGGTTACTGGATTGCTTTCTGGCGGATGCCGTCGTTCATCGTAACGCTAGCCGGCATGCTGGTGTTCCGCGGCATGACGAATCTCGTGCTCCAGGGACAGTCCATTGGACCGTTTCCCGAAGGGTTCGGCACGGTGAGCTCGGGTTTTATCCCGGACGTCTTTCACGGCCAGGCCCTTCACCTCACCTCCATCCTTCTCGGCGTATTCGTCGGAGTGCTCTTTTTCGTGATCGAGCTTCGACATCGCGCTGGTGCGGCGAAACATGGCGTCGAGAGTGGCTCGTTCACGATGTTCGTTACGAAGAACGTCGTGCTCACAGCGCTCATCGTGGGGTTCTGCTACCTGCTCGCATCTTATCGCGGCTTGCCGACGGTGTTGGTCATCATGGGCGTGCTGATCGGCGTGTACACGTTCCTCATGAACCGCACGACCATTGGACGTCGCATCTATGCAGTTGGCGGGAATGCAAAGGCTGCACGTCTGTCAGGCGTCAGCGTGCCGGCAGTGAGTTTCCTGACATTCGTGAACATGGGCATTCTCGCTGCGCTCGCGGGCCTGATTTTCGCCGCGCGTTTGAATAGCGGTACGCCCAAGGCCGGCACTGGATTCGAACTCGATGTGATCGCAGCGTGCTTTATCGGCGGCGCATCGGCCTCTGGCGGTGTCGGAAAGGTTGTCGGCGCGGTAGTGGGCGCTTTCATCATGGGCGTGATGAACAACGGCATGTCCATCATGGGTATCGGCGTGGACTATCAGCAGGTCATCAAGGGCATCGTGCTGCTCGCCGCCGTGTTCGTCGATGTCTACAACAAGAACAAGGCATAAAGCCCAGTTTCGACAGCAGACCAGATTCAGAAGTCGGCGGGACCGGTTGCGTGGTGAGGTTCCGCCGACATGCAGACTTGAATCACGAGATTGCATCTCGAACATTTGGCCTGTTTTTCAGCATCATCAATGGAAATGATTATGGTCAAGCATATCGTGATGTGGGACGTTCGCGGCAACACGCCCGAGCAGAAGAAGGAATCCGCGATGCTCGTGAAGTCCGCATTTGAAAGTCTGAGCGGAAAGATCCCCGGGCTTACGAAGCTCGAAGTTGGCCTCGATGTCAGCGCTGTCGACTACGCGTGCGATGTCGTCTTATACACGGAGTTCGAAACCCAGGAATTGCTCGACGCGTACGCCTCGCATCCGGAGCATCTGCGGGTGAAGGAAGTCGTCGGTGATGTGCGTATCGCTCGTCATCAGGTCGATTACATCTGAGCGAGTTTGACGATTGACGAGCGAGGAAGCCACTCTCATGTATGAATTCACCTATACCACGCCTTCAGCCCGAGTCGTATTCGGTGCAGGGAGCATGAAGCTTATTCAACAGGAAGTCGAGGCTCTGGGCGCACGGCGCGCGCTGGTGCTATGTACGCCGGAGCAGAAGGCTCAGGCGGAAGTCGTTTCGTCCCTCCTCGGTCCTTCGAGCGCGGGCGTCTTCGATGGCGCCCAGATGCATGTTCCGATTGAGAACGCTCGGCGCGCACGCGAACATGCGAAGGAAGTGGATGCCGACTGCGCGGTGGCCATCGGCGGAGGTTCGACGATCGGACTCGGGAAGGCGATCGCGCTGGAATCTTCGCTGCCGATCATCGCAATACCGACGACGTATGCCGGGTCGGAGATGACGCCCATCTACGGGATAACCGAGAAGGGCTTGAAAAAGACAGGCCGCGACGCCAGGGTCATCCCGAAGACGGTTCTGTACGACCCGGAACTGACGATGGGCTTGCCCGTCAGGCTTTCGATCGTGAGCGGACTCAACGCAATCGCCCATGCTGCCGAAGGCTTGTATGCGAAGGACGGTAATCCCGTCATGTCGCTGATGGCGGAGGAGGGCATTCGCGCTCTTGCCACGGGTCTGCGTGGCGTGAAGAAAAACGAAAAGGACAAGGCGGCGCGAAGCGAGTGTCTTTACGGCGCGTGGCTGTGCGGGATGGTGCTCGGCAATGTCGGCATGGCGCTGCATCATAAGCTCTGCCATACGCTGGGTGGCACGTTCAACCTGCCGCACGCCGAGACGCACGCGATCGTCCTGCCCCACGCGCTCGCGTACAACAGCTCAGTCGCGGGCGATGCTATGGAGCGGATTGCACGCGCACTGAACGTGCAATCCGCACCTGACGGACTCTATAAACTGAACAAGGAGCTTGGTGTGCCGCAAGGTCTCCGCGAGATCGGTTTGAAAGAAGCCGATCTCGATCATGCCTGCGAGGTGGCGCTGTCGAACCCGTACTGGAACCCGAGACCGGTGGAGGAAAAGCCGCTTCGAGCACTGTTGCAGCGTGCCTGGGAAGGTGCGCGGCCTGCCGTCTAACGATCGTTCGACCTGGTTCGTGACGACGTCGCCGACTAAACAGCATCGGCCGCATCGCGCAAATCATCGAGATCCCGGCCACGCGTCTCAGGCGTGTAGTACGTCGTCACGACACCGATCAGGCTCAGAATGGCGACATAACTGGCAAGCGGAATCCACGCGAGGATGCGTCCTTCGCTGCCGCCCCAGTGCGCAGTCGCCCACGCGATGATCGACGCTCCGATCAGCGGCGCGACCCCGCCCGCGATCACCGCGGACACCTCGCGGCCCACGGCGACGCCCGCATAGCGATGCTGCGCGCCGAAGAGTTCGGGCAACAGCGCGCCTTGCGTGGCGAACATGCCCCAGACGCCCGCGAGCGCGACGCACAGCATCGCGATGCTGGCCGCCGCATTGCCCTGGCTCAGCACCCACCACGTCGGATAGGCGAGCAGCAACTGATACAGCGCGAAGGCGCGATACACGGGCACGCGCCCGAAGCGATCGCTGAGCTTGCCGGTGAGCGGAATGATCACCGCGCCCGATACGCCGGCAAGCAGCAGCGCGATCGGTCCGATGGGACCTTTGAGTCCCGTCGCGGTCGCCATGTAGCTGATGGCGAGCGACTGATAGATCGACGAGCCGCCGTTTTCCGCCATACGCATGCCGATGACCTTGAGCAGCGTCGGCTTCGAATGCTTGATGAGATGTTTGAGCGGGCTGTCATTGATCTGATGACGCGCTTCGAGTTTCGCGAACGACGGCGATTCCTTGAGCTTCAGCCGGATCCAGATCGCCACCGCGATGATGAGCACGCTCAGCAGGAACGGCACGCGCCACAGCCAGCTCTGCGAGATATCTTCGACGCGCACCAGCGCGAAGTAGATCGCGGCCGCCATCACCGTGCCGAGCAGCACGCCCATGAAGGGGAGCGCGGCGAAGTAGCCGCGTCTTTTCGCGGGCGCGTATTCGGCCATCAGCACAGCGGCGCCGGCCTGTTCCGCGCCCGCGCCGAGACCTTGCAGCAGGCGACAGCCGACCAGCAGGATCGGCGCCCAGATGCCGGCGCTCGCATACGTCGGCAATACGCCGATGAGCGTGCTGGCGACGCCCATCAGCAGGATCGTCGCCATCAGCACGAACTTGCGGCCGTAGCGGTCGCCGAGCGTACCGAAGACGATGCCGCCCACCGGCCGGATCGCAAAGCCGAGGAAGTACGCGCCGAAGCTCGCGATCAGCCCGATGGCGGGATCGGCCGACGGAAAGAACAGTGGCCCGAAAATCAGCGCCGACGCGAGGTTGTAGAGCGCGAAGTCGTAGTATTCGAGCGCGCTGCCGAGCGATGCGGCCCACGCGGCGCGATACAGGTCGCCTGTCGTGACCTCGTCGCGGTTCGTGCCGGCGCTGGCGTTGCGCGCGAGTCCGCCGTCGGCGGCCGCGATGGTTGGCTGGTGTTTCATGGTGTCTCTCTCCGTTCCTGCGACTACTGGCAGCCGTCCCGTCTTCGTCTTCGCGCGAAATGCGGGACCGCCGGCTCTTCCTGATAAGCGAATGGGCGCTAGCCCACCCGGGCGATTTCGTCGAGCAGGGCGGCGCTCATCGCTTCGAGCGGCGCCTCCTTGCCCGTGTAAAGCTCGACCTGGCCGCAGAACTGATGCAGCAACATGCGCGTTCCGTCGATCACCCGGCAGCCGAGTTCGGCGGCATCGCGGATCAGCTTCGTGCGAACCGGGATGAAGGCCGCATCCATCACGACGAGATGCGGCGCGAGCTGTCCGGCACGCAATGGATTCACGTCCGGCGCGCGGAATCCGGCGGCGGTCGCGTTCACGACGACATCGAACGCGTTCGGATCGAAGTCGCCGAGATCGCCGCCGTATATGAGACCGAAGTCGTGCGCGAGCGCCTGCCCGCGCGACGCGGTGCGGTTGAACACGGTGACCCGCGCGCCGGCGCGCCGCAGGCCCCACGCGATCGCGCGGGCAGCGCCGCCCGCGCCGAGCAAAGCGATGCGCCTTCCGTCGAGCGGCGTCGCTTCTTCGAGCGCACGCACGGCGCCGACGCAGTCCGTGTTGTAGCCCGTGAGATGCCCGTCGCGGTTGTCGATGGTATTGACCGCGCCGATCTCGCGAGCGGTTTCGTCGAGCGCGTCGAGATGCGGTATCACCGCCTGCTTGTGCGGCATCGTCACGTTCAGTCCGCGGATGCCGAGCGTGCGCATCGCGTCGATCGCGCCGGCTGCATCTTCCACACCGAAGCTGACGAACGTGTAGTCCACGCCGAGCGCCCGATAGGCCGCGTTATGCACCTTGACGTTGAAGGTGAAGGGCTGGCCCGCGAGCGAGCCGCACAGGGAAGGAATCGAATGAGGCATGGTCGGAATGCTCGGTCAGTGCTTCGAGAGATCGAACGCGGCGACGGGCGCAACGCCATCGAGCGCGCGCAGCAGATTGTCGGTGGCGAGTTCGGCCATCGCGCGGCGCGTTTCGTGCGTCGCCGATCCGATATGCGGAAACGGCGTGACCTTCGGATGCGTGCGCAGCGGCGAATCCTGCGCGAGCGGTTCGACGGCGAACACGTCGAGCCCGGCCGCACGCAAATGGCCGCTTTCGAGCGCGGCGAATAGCGCGTCCTCGCGCACGATCGCGCCACGCGAACCGTTCACGAAGATCGCGCCGGGCTTCATCGCGGCGAACGCCTGCGCGTCCATCAGGCCGCGCGTGTCGTCCGAGAGCGGCAGCGTCAGCGCGACGATGTCCGCGCGTGCGAGCACCTCGTCGAACGATGCGCGCGTTGCATGCCCGGCGAGCATCGCGGGAACCGGCACATCGAACGGATCGTGAAAGAGCACCGGCATGCCGAAGCCGAGCGCCGCGCGCCGCGCCACCGCCTGCCCGATACGGCCGAAACCGAGCACGCCGAGCGTCTTGCCGTGCACGTCCCAGCCGAACAGGTCTTCGCCGATGTTGCGCGTCCAGCGCCCTTCGCGCACATGATTCGACAACTCGACCAGGCGGCGCGAACTCGCGATGATCAGCGCGAACACCGTGTCGGCGGTGGTTTCGGTCAGGACGCCGGGCGTATGGCAGAGCGTGATGCCGCGTTGTTTCAGATGCGCGAGATCGTAATTGTCGACGCCGACCGATATGCTCGAAATCACCTTCAGCCGCGGGGCGCGCGCGAGGTCGTCCGCGCCGATTTTGAAGCTGGAGCCGATCAGGCCGTCGGCGTCGCCCAAGGCTTCGCGAAAGCGCGGCAGTTCATCGGCGCGTCGCGGGTCGGCGACGGTCACGTCGTGTCTCGTCTGAATCCGGTCGAGCAGATCGTCCGGCAGTTTTCGAAAGACGACCACGTTCCTGCGTTCGGCGCTGGGCGTACGCATGCTTCTCTCCTGATGTTCGTTGCGTGAAAGACTGGCGCGTCAGCGCGGCGTAGTGCGCAAGGACGAAGGTCCGCCCGTCAGTGAAATGCGTTGTCCGGTGTCGCGCAGATGGCCGCCGTTCACGGCGTAGAAGGCGAGCTGCTTCTCGACGTTGAACTGCACGATCAGATGCTTGCTGTCGGCGGTGAAGACGATGCCCTGCGCCGCTTCGCCGCCCGGCGCTTCGGCGACCTTCACGGCCTGCCCATCGCGGATCGCGAACAGCAGCACCTTGCCGCGCGCGTGGCGTCCGGGGTTGTCCGGCGTCAGGTTGGAGCCGTCCATCGCCTGCACGCCGATCCATTTGCCGTCGGGCGAGATCGCCACACCCTCGGGCAGCGACGGCACGCTCACGTGCTGAACCGCGCGAAACGGCGTGCGCGAGACGTCGATGAGCGTCACCGTATCGGCATCGCCCGCGAGCTTGCCCGGATAGCCGGGCAGGCCGGCCAGCCCGACATCGCTGACGACGGCCCACTTGCCGTCGCTCGATACGTCGATCGTGTAGGGCGCGACGCCGCTCGAAAGCCGCGTGCCGCTATCGGTCACGTGATCATTGGCGACGTCGAGCACGGCGACGCCCTGTTCGTCACGCAGCGCGACGAGCGCATGCGCGCCGTCATGCGTGAAGCTCACGCCGGCAAGCCGCTTCTGCGCGATCTTCAGCGTGTCCAGAAGCGTCACGCGCTTGCCGTCGATGCCGAGCACCGCCACGCTGCCATCGACGCACGGGACGAGCGCGAGCGTGCCGCTCCGGTCGATGGCGATGCCCTGCGGATGGCTGCCGATATCGAGCCGGGTCACGGCGGGCGGCGTCGCCTGCAAATCGACGATCTGCACGAACGAATCCATCAGCAGTTTCTTCGCGGCGTAGTCGTAGCGCGTGGGTGCGCCGACCAGCGCAAGCTTCGCGTCGGGCGTGATGGCGACCGCCTGCGGTGGTCCCTGGATGCCGTTCTCGACTTCCACTTGCATCCTGACCCGCGGGGGAAAGACGCTCGCGTCCAGCAGCGTCAGCGTGTCCGCCGCGGGGTTGTCCGGGTACGTGTCGCGGCCTTCGACGCGCTGATACTTGGCGTCGTTGCCCGATACGATCCAGTCGGACGCCTGTGCAGCGCATGCCGCGAGGGCCATCGTCAGACCGGCGAGCGCCCGGACGCGGCGGCTTCGGTTTGCCAGTGAATCAAGCATCTTGTTGTCTCCTTTGGGCTCAGACCACGCTGGTCAATCCGCCATCGACGAAAAGCGTCTGGCCGTTCACGAAATCCGACGCCGCCGACGCAAGAAACACCGCCGCGCCGCACAGCTCCTCGACGCGGCCCCAGCGGCCCGCAGGCGTGCGCTTGCAGAGCCACTCGGAGAACGCCGGATCATCGACGAGCGCGCGATTGAGATCGGTCTCGAAGTAGCCGGGCGCGATGGCGTTGGCCTGAATGCCGTGGCGCGCCCATTCCGCGCACATGCCCTTGGTCAGCATGCGGACGGCGCCCTTGGTCGCGGCGTAGGGCGCGATGCCCGGCCGCGCCAGCTCGCTCTGCACCGAACCGATATTGACGATCTTGCCGCGCCCGCGCGCCAGCATGTGCCGCGCGACGGCCTGCGAGACCTGGAACACGCCGTCGAGATTCACGCGCAGAAGGTCGTGCCAGTCGCGCTCGCTGAAGTCTTCGAGCGGCGCGCGGCGCTGGATGCCCGCGTTGTTGACGAGAATGTCGATCGCGCCGATATCTTTCTCGACGCGATCGATCGCCGCGACGACCTGCTCGCGCTCGGTCACGTCGAAGACCGCGTAAGCGGCGTCGAAGCCTTCGTCGCGCAGGCTTGCTGCGACACCGGCTGCCTTTTGCTCATTGCGATCGTTGATGACGATCGCGGCGCCGGCGCCCGCGAGCCCTCGCGCCAGCGCCAGCCCGATGCCGCGCCCGGAACCGGTGATCAGCGCGCGCCTGCCGTGCAGGCTGAAGAGTTTGAGTGTCTCGTCCATTTTTTAGCGCCCCATTCGTTGATGGATGCGGTTTGTCTCCGAATGCGCCTAGTTCACCCGAAGAACGCCCGTCGCGCCAATAGTCTTTCATGACGCTGTTATCATGAATCGTGATGACGGGCGCCGTACGCCCGCGAGCCGGGGGTTTTCATGGAGCTGAAGCATCTGCGCGCGTTCGTTGCGCTCGCCGAGGAATTGCACTTCGGCCGGGCCGCCCAGCGCCTGTGCATCGTGCAGCCGGCGTTGAGCATGCAGATCAAGGCGCTCGAAGAGGAACTCGACGTGCGCCTGTTCGAGCGCGACCGTCACAAGGTCGTTCTGAACGCGACCGGCAGGCTTTTTCTGCCCGAGGCGCGCGCCACGCTGCATCAGGCGGGTCGCGCGGAGCAGATCGCGCGGCTGTCGGCGCGCGGCGAGATCGGCACGTTGCGCATCGCGTTCGTGTCGTCGGTGCTGCCGAAGCTGCTGCCGTCGCTCATCCGCGAAATGCACACGCGCTATCCGCTCATCACGCTCGAACTGAAGGATATGCCGACGCCGGATCAGATCGCCGCGCTCCGGGAAAATCAGCTCGACTTCGGCCTGATCCGCCTGCCGGTGAGTGTCAGCGGCCTCGACATCCGCGTGGTGCTCGAAGAACCGTTCGTTGTCGCGCTCCCCGACGATCACGCGCTCGCCGCGCAAACGTCGATTCATCCGCCCGATCTCCGGGGTTTTCCGGCTTTCGTCCTGGCGCGCCGTTACGCGCCGGGTTTTCACGACGACATGCTGGTGGCGCTCAAGCGCGAGGGCGTGGATCTGAACATCGCGCAGGAACTCGGCGAATTCTCGACGATGCTCGCGCTGGTTTCAGCAGGGCTCGGCATCGGCGTGATTCCGGCTGCCGCGGCGATGGCGCTGCCGCCGAAGGTCGTGGCCCGGCCGCTCGAACTGCGTGATCACACGTCGGGCATCGGGCTTGCCTCGTGCGGCCCGGAAAATGCGATCAAGCGCGCCCTGCTCGATGTAATCGAGTTGTGCACCGACATTCGAAAGCAGGCGTGAGTGAGTGCGGCCGAGGCCCGCAAAAGAAAACGCCCGCGCTGAACGCAGGCGTTTCCGTGGCCCCGCTACCGCGCCCCAATGAACGGTTTCTCGTTCGTCTTTCGTCAGGGGCCGGCTTCCGCGCGGCTCACTTTCAGTATAGGCGATGCGGCGGGATATCCAAGCCGACGGATCATATTGCAGCGGTTAATTAACTGTCGCGGTTTTGATCGAGCGTTCATCGCCTCGTCAATGTAATTGGCAATCCAAAGCATTCGCGCGATGCAACTGAGGCCAGCGCTGATTTGCTTTCTTCAAAGCATTCGTTGGCGATGCGGGCATCGAGCTTTAGCATCGGGCGCCAGAGATGATTTTCACGCTCCGGCGCTTTCCAGGAAAACTTCATGCGATACAAGGGATATGACGTGGCACCGTCCGCACATGCATTGCCGAGCGGCCTGTATGCGGCGAACCTGATTATCGAAAGCCCCACGGCGACGAGCGGCGCATCCTTCACCTTCGATGCGCTCGACTACTTCTTTGAGCCCGATCACGCCATCGCATATGCGGCGCGCTGGGCCCGGCTCTGGATCGATCAGCGCAGCAAGTCCGCGCGCGCCTAATGCCGATATGGCAATTCCTTATCGATAGAAATTGGATCGCCATGTGATCGCCCGGCGTTAGCATGAGCATCCTTCCCACTCTGTCTATCGGTTCATTCAAGCGATGTCCAAATTTCCCCGCTTCGGCGTCTGGGCGCTCGTGCATGGCAGCCGCGCGGCGCTGCAGGATCCCGAGGAGCCGTACGACGCCTCGTGGACGCGCAACAAGGCGCTCGTGCTGGAGGCCGAACGCCTCGGTTACGATTCCGTGCTCGTCGCGCAGCATACGATCAATCCGCACGATCCCTCGCTCGATCAGCTCGAAGCGTGGACGGCGTCGGCGGCACTGGCGGCGCTCACTTCACGCATAGAGATCATCGCGGCCATCAAGCCTTATCTCTATCATCCGGTCGTGCTCGCGAAGATGGCGCAGCAGATCGAGCACATCAGCGGCGGGCGCTTCGCGATCAACCTCGTGAACGCGTGGAACCGTCCGGAGCTCGAACGCGCCGGCATCGGCTTTGCCGAGCACGACGAGCGCTATGCCTATGGCCGTGAGTGGATCGCGGTCGTCGAGGCGTTGCTGCGCGGCGAAGCCGTCACGCATCGCGGCGACCACTTCCGTATCGATGACTATCGACTACGTCCCGCCGATCCGTTCCGCGCGCGTCCGCGCATCTATGTCGGCGGCGAATCGGAGCCGGCGCGTTCGCTGGTGGCGGCGCATGGCGACGTGTGGTTCATCAACGGCCAGCCGCACGACGACGTGGCCGCCCTGATCGCCGATGTCTCCGCCCGCGCGCGACCGGCCGGACGCGAGGCGTTGCGCTTCGGCTTGTCGGCGTTCGTGATCGCACGCGAGACGCAGGATGAAGCGCAGGCGCATCTCGAACGTCTCTTCGCGCTGGCGGAACTCGACAAGCCGCTGCGCGAACGGCAGAAGGCCAATACCGATCCGAAAGCGGTGATGCACCAGACCTTCGCGCGCTCGGCGCGTGTCGGATCGAATGGCGGCACGGCGGCGGATCTCGTCGGCGATTACGATACGGTGGCGCGACGCATCGCGGAATTTCATAGGGCAGGCATCGAACTGTTCATGCTGCAGTTCCAGCCATTCGAGGCCGACATGGGCCGCTTCGCGCAGGAAGTGATGCCGCGCGTGCGCCGTCTGCTGGGCGGCTGAGCACGCGGTCCGCTCGTCGCGCCAAGCCTTCAGCGGCGCGCGAGCGGACCCGTTACGCATGATCAGAAGAACGCGCCCGTGGGCGGCAGTTGCCCGGTCAGCAGGTTCTGCCCGAGCAGGCGCTCTTTGTAGAGCCGCGGATTGTGCGAGGCGATCACCTTGATGTTGCGCCAGTGCCGGTCCAGTGCGCCGATGCGCGAGACGACCGAGCCCGAGCCGAGATCGATCAGCCAGCTCGCGATCTGCGGAGCGAGATCGTCGATCACGACTTTGGCTTCGGAAGCCGCGAAGGTGGCGGCGAGCGTGGTCTCGTACTCGTCGCGCGTGCCCTGCGCATCCCACACGCGCTGCAAGGCAACGACCGCGCGGTCCGCGGTCGCCTCGACGCTCGCCGCGTACGCGCGAATACGGCCGAGCAGCGATTGCAGCGCGGGTTCATCAGCGGGATGCGCCGCTTCGCCGTGATAGAAATTGCGCCCGCGCGCGCGCAGCACGTCTACGGCGTCCAGCGCCACGCGACGCACGATGCCCGCGATGCAGTTGGTCAGATAGACCTGATGGAAGGTATAGCCCCACGGCGCCGCTTCATCGGACTTCGGCGGGTCCGTCGGATAGAGATGCGCGGCGGGCACCGTCACGTCGCGGAACCGCGCTGTGCCCGAGCCGGTCAGGCGCTGCCCGAAACCTTGCCAGTCGTCGTCATCGCTTACGCCTTCGCCGCGATCCAGCACGTATTGCACGGTGCGGCCCGCGCGGCTTTCCACCGCGAGTCCGATGAACGCGTCGTTGTACAGATTGCCCGTCGCGTACACCTTGTCGCCCGAGCCGACGTAGACATCGCGGGACGCGTCCCATTCGAGCCGGCTCAGCACCTTCGTCGGGCGCGCGCCTGCCGCCGTCACGTCGCTATCGACGAAGCTCAGACCGATGGTCTTCTTCTGCCCGGCGAGTTCCAGCACGCGTGCATGAAAGGGATGCTCGCGCCTTCTGAGCGCGGCTTCCACTTGCCACAGATGATTGCGGAACGCATGGGCGATGTTCGAGTCCGCCGCGGCCACATCGCGCGCGATGACGAGCAATTCGCGCAGCGACACGCCGCGTCCGCCGGCATCGACGGGAAGACGCAGCGCGCCGAAGCCGAGCGCCTTGAGACTTGCGATCTCCTCGCGCGGAAGGCGATGATCGCGTTCACGCTCGGCGGCGCTCGTGGCGATATCGTCGATGATCTGCGCGAAGCCGAGGCTTGCCGACAGCGGCGATACGAGCGCGGGCCCGGCGCTGGAAAGGTTGGTGAGTTCAGACATGATCTTGCATTTCCTCGAATCAGACCTTGACGCTGTAATCCGCGACCCTGATGCGCGAATTGATGATCTTGCGTTCCGCGAGCCAGTCGGCGGCGCGTTGAAATTGCGCAATGAAAGCGGCATCGTCGGGCTCGTGAAACTGATTCACGCGCTTGAGGCTCGCGAGATAGTCGCGCACCTGGTCCGGATACTTGCCTTCGCGTTGCACGAGAAGCTCGGCGTCGGCGGAATGCGCGGACTGCCATGCGCCTTCTACGCGGTACGCATCGATCACCGCGCGGATCAGCTCGGAGTTCTCTTCGGTGAACTTCCGGCGCGTCACGAGCGAGCTGTAGTCGATCAGGAAATCCAGATCGCGGCCTTCGTTGAAGATGTCCTTCGCGTCATTCGAGAAGCGCGAGATGTCCACGCCGGGCGACCACATCGACCATGCATCGACCTTGCCTTGCGCGAAAGCCGGCGCGGCGTCGGGCGGATTCAGATAGACGAACTGGACCTTGTCGCGATCGACGCGATGCTTTTCCAGCGCCGCGATCAGCAGGAATTCGCCGAGCCCCGAACGGTTGACGGCGACCTTGCGGCCCGCCAGATCGGCGACCGAATCGATGCCGCTCGACTTCTTCGCGATGATGGCCGTCGAGCGGGGCGAATAGATATCGAACGCGTTGAAGACGATCGGCGAGCCGGCGAGCATCGCGGCGAGCGCGGGGGTCGTCGATCCCCAGAAGCCGAAGTCGGCGCTGCCGCCGACCACCGCCTGAATCGAAGGCGCATGGTTCGGAAACGGGCCGATCCATTCGACCTTGATGCCTTTGGCGGCGAGCGTCTTTTCGAACACGCCGCGTTGCCTGGCGATGTCGGGAAGGCTGCCGTAGCCCCAGCCGATGCGCACCGTGTCGGTATTGCGCGTGAGCTTGCGCGGCTCGGCGGCTCGCGCGGGTAATAGTCCGCTGGTGGCGACGCCGGCCAGCAGGCCTCCTGCCGCGCGTAACAACTGGCGGCGGGTCAGCGAAGAATCGGTCATCCTTTGAGGTCCTTCTGGTTGTGCGGGAAAAAGGTCAGTGAGAGGTCAGTGCGTTCGAACGCCCAGCTCCGCGAGCAGGATGGGCCGCAGCGCCAGCGGCGCGTGGTCCTTGGGTTGGAACGCGGCCGCGATGCGGCCGGCGCGCATCACGAGAATCCTGTCGGCGAGCGTGAGCGCTTCGTCGACGTCATGCGTCACGATCAGCACGCCGGGCTGATGCAGCGCGACGAGTTCCTTGACGAGGCCGTGCATCCGGATGCGAGTGAGCGCATCGAGGGCCGCGAAGGGCTCGTCGAGCAACAGCAGCGCGGGGTCGTGAATGAGCGCGCGCGCCAGCGCCACCCGCTGCGCCTGACCGCCCGACAGATTGCGCGGCCAGTCGTCCTCACGTCCGGCGAGTCCGACTTCGGTAAGCGCGCGCGCCGCGCCTTCGCGGCCGATCGTGTTCTCGTGACCGAGCGCGACGTTCTGCCATAACGTCGCCCAGGGCAGCAGCCGATGCTCCTGGAACACGACGGAAGGGCGCTCCGGCGCGCGTATGTTTCCGGCGTCGGGCAGATCGAGCCCCGCCAGCGCGCGCAGCAGCGTGGTCTTGCCGCATCCGCTTTCACCCAGCAGCGCGACGAATTCGCCTTTGCGGATGTCGAGGTCGAGTGCATCGATGACGACACGGCTGCCATAGCGCCGTTGCAGTCCGCGCACCGATACGGCCAGCGCCGATGACGAACTCACGCGCTCGTGCGACAACACAGTGCTCTGCGTCACTTGCGCGCTCCTTTGGCATAGTTCGCGTGCCACGAGAGGAAACGGGCTTCGAGCAGGCGCACGAGCGCATCCGCAACGACGCCGATGATCGCGTAGATGATCACGGTCAGCAGGATGACGTTGGTGTTCAGGAATTCGCGGGCATCCATCGCGAGAAAGCCGATGCCTTTCGTCGTCGCGAGCGTCTCGGCGATGACGAGCGCGAGCCATGCATGCGCGAGCGCATAGCGCACGCCTGTCAGGATGGAAGGCATCGCGCCGGGAAGAATGATTCGCCGCACGATCGCGAGCCGGTCCATGCCGATCACGCGTGCGAGTTCCATCAGCTTCGGATCGATCTGCCGGATGCCGAGCATCGTGTTGATGTAGATGGGGAAGAGCACCGCGAGCGCGACCAGAAAGATCTTCGCGACTTCGCCGACGCCGAACCAGACGATCACGAGCGGCAGCATCGCCAGAAAAGGAACTGCGCGCACCATCTGGATCGAGCGATCGAAGAGCGCCAGCGCGAACGGCGAGAAGCCGACGGCGACGCCCAGCGCGAGCCCGATCGTCCCACCGATGACGAAGCCTCCCGCGGCACGCAACAGCGACACGCCGAGATGAACGAAAAGCTCGCCGTTCCTTGCGAGACTCACGGCGGTGTCGAAGACGCGGCTCGGGGCGGGAAGCACTTGAGGCGCGATCAGCCCGATGCGCGATGCCGCTTCCCACACGAGCACGACGATCGCGGGAATGGTCCACGAAAGCCATCGATAGAGCACGACTTTCGATATGCCCGCGCGAGGTGCATGCGAAGACACATAGCTGTTGCGGGTGGAAGTCAGGTCAGCCATTTCATTTCCGTATCAGCCATGAAGGATGGGCGCTGCGATAAAAGTTATCCGCGAGTCGAGAAGGAGAGCTGCTTATTAGAAGCCGCCGAATGGCGCGTCGACAAACGTTTTATTGTTCTTTGCTTTGCAGTGTTCATATCTGCCGATGCCGCTAATGCCATCGCGCATCGGCTGAATTGCATTTCAGTTTTCATCGCAAGAGCTATGCATATTTCCTTCGTTCGCGCGTGTCGCTCGCGGCGTGAGAATGCCTGAGCACCGCATGGCCGGTCGCGCTGTGCCTGACCATTTCCCTTTGCTGCTCTTCTCATTCCGATCCCATGAAGGCGTCCAATTCGCATCGCCGGCCATACGTTGCCGGAAAGCTCACTCTGGCGGCCTGCGCGGCCGCCGCGCTTGTTTTGCTGGGCGGCTGCAAGCCTCATGAAGAGCAGGCGCAATCGTCGGCGTCGCCGGTCGCGCAGAGCAGCCGGCAGGAAGTGACGTACTTCAAGTATCCCGACAACCCGGCGTTCGATCTCGTCTATCTCGCCGACAAGCTCGGCTATTTCGAAGGCACGAGCACGCGTCCGAAGTATGTCGGCAAGATATCCGCGCCGCAGATCATTCCGCTCGTCGGCACAGGGGAGATCGATTTCGGTACGCGCATGGTGCCGCTCGTCATCTCCGCGATCGCGAGCGGCGCGGATATCAAGGTCGTCTCCGCGGGCGGCGAGACGCTGCCCGATGCGCCGCATATGAAGTACTTCACGCGCAAGGATTCGGGCATTCGCGGGCCGAAGGACTTCGAGGGCAAGACTGTGGCGTTCAACAGCTTCGGCGCGTGTGCGGAATTCGTGACGAAGAAGTATCTGTCGCAGCACGGCGTGGACGTGTCGAAGGTCAACTGGCTCGTCGTGCCCGACAACCAGTCGCAGCAGGCGCTCGTCACGAAGAACGTGGATATCGCCATCATTCATCCGCCTTTCTCCGGCGCTGCCGAGGCCGATCCGCAACTGCACAAGCTGTGGAGCGACTGGGACGAGGACGGCGGACTGGGCGGCATGGCGCCCTACAGCGTGAACGGCGCGTTCGCGCGCGCGCATCCGCAAGCGGTGAAGGATTTCGTGACGGCCATCGCGAAGGCCGGCAACTGGGTCAACGCGCATCCGGACGAAGCGCGCCAGCTCACGGCGGAGCGGCTCGGTATCGACGTGAAGCTGGTCGAGCGCTATGCCTACGTGAAAGATCTCGTGGTGACCGAGCCGCCGATCCAGTACTACATCGATATCCTCGAACAGGCCGGCAAGATTCCGAAGGGCAAGGTGCAGGTGAAGGACGTCTACACGAACGAGTACAACCCGTTGGCCGCGAAGCAGTCGCAGGCAAACGCCACGCCGGTCGCGAACGGCAGACCATCATGAGCGCGACACGCACGGCACCCGACAAGATCGTCGTTCGCGATCTGTCGCTCGCTTACGTCAACGAGGCGACGGCGTCGAGCCATACCGTGCTCGAACACTTCGACCTGCGCGTGCGCGAGGGCGAGTTCCTCGCCGTGCTCGGTCCGAGCGGCTGCGGCAAGTCGACCCTGCTCAACCTTCTCGCAGGCCTGACCGCGCCGACCTCGGGCCGCATCAGCGTGGACGGCGAGCCTGTCGGCGCGGCGCGCAACAAACTCGGCTTCGTGTTTCAGGGCTATGCGCTGTTTCCGTGGCGCACGGTGCGCAAGAACGTCGAAACAGGACTGGAGATTCGCGGCGTGAAACGGGCGCAACGCCGCAGCGAGGCCGAACGGTTCTTGCGTCTGGTCGGCCTGCTCGATTTCGCCGATCACTATCCGCATCAGCTTTCGGGCGGCATGCGGCAGCGCGTGGCGATCGCGCGGGTGCTCGCCTACGGCCCCGAAATCCTGCTGATGGACGAGCCCTTCGGCGCGCTCGATGCGCAGACGCGCGAGTCCTTGCAGCAGGAGTTGCTGGGCATCTGGGAGCAGAGCGCGAAGACGGTCGTGTTCGTCACGCACAGCATCGACGAAGCGATTTTCCTGGCGGATCGCGTGGCTATCGTCGGGCGCGGGCCGGGGCGCGTCAAGGAGATCATCGATGTCGATCTGCCGCGTCCGCGTTCCGCATCGATACGACACAGCGCCGCGTTCGTCGCGCTGCGGCAGCGCGCGTGGGCGAGCCTGAGTCATGAACTGGACGACGCGCGCGGCGCACCGCGTGTGCTTGAAGCCGAAACACTGACGGGGGCATGAGAAGTGGCCGAGCAAGAGACCTTGAACAAGCTGTCCGTGCTGATCGGCGCGAAGCGGGACGTTGCGCGTAAGGCAAAGCGCGGGCGCGGCATGAACGTCTCTTACGCGTTCGAGCGTTCGATCGCGCTGATCGTTTTTGCGTTGCTGTGGGAAGTGCTGCCGCGCGCGGGCATCGTGAACCCGGCGTATCTGAGCCCGCCCTCGCAAGTGGCGCTCGCCATCGCGCGCCTGTTCGATAGCGGCGACGTGTGGAAGCACCTCGGCGCGAGCGCGCTGCGCTCCATCGTTGGCCTCTTGCTGGCCATCGCGGGCGGCGTCCTGTCGGGCTTCGCGCTGGGATGGTTTCGTCGCGCCGAACGCATCATCGATCCGCTCTATCAACTGCTGCGCCAGGTGTCCGCGTTCGCGCTGTTCCCGGTGTTCATGCTGTTCCTCGGCATCGGCGAGTCGTCAAAGATCGCGATCATCGTGTGGGCCGCGTTCTGGCCGGTGCTGCTCAATACCATTTCGGGCGTCAAGCAGGTCGAGCGCGTGTTCATCGATTGCGCGCGCTCGATGGGCGCTTCGCAAGGCTTCATCTTCGCCAAGGTGGTGCTGCCCGCCGCGTTGCCCGAGATCCTCACCGGCATCCGGCTCGCAGGCGCGTACAGCATCACGGCGCTGGTGGCGGCGGAGATGATCGGCGCGCGCTCGGGTCTCGGCTTCTACACGCTCAATTCGCAGGAGACGTTCCAGATTCCCGACATGTATGCGGGCATCGTGCTGCTCGCGCTGTTCGGTTTGCTGATCAACAAGAGTCTTTCCCTGCTCGAACGGCGTCTGCTGCGCTGGCGCGTGGGGCTCGCGCAAAATGGCTAGGAGCGCGTTCGCGGCGCCTCCGGGTCACGGCAAACGGCTGCGCTGGCTTGCCCTTGCAGTCATGGCGATGGTGGCGCTCTCGTCGTTGCCGCTGCGCGATGCATGGCGCAATCGTCCGGACGATGACCGGCCTTTCGCCGCCGCGCGCGCACGCGGAACGCTGATCGTCGCGGTGCCGTCGCGACCTGCGCCGACACTCAACGTCGGCCGGGTCGATCACTTCGCGCGCGTGGCGGACGGCTTTGCCGCGGCGCTGGCCGAAGACATCGGACGGCGCGCGGGAGTGCCCGTTACCCTGTTGCTCGCCGGACCGCGCGAAGCCGCCGACGCGCTGCGATCGGGCCGCGCGGATGTCGCTGTCGCGGGCTTGGGCTTCGGCGCTGAACCGTCGATCGCCTATGCGCCGAGCGCCTATACGTCCGGGCGCGGCATGGCGCTCGTGCTTCGGCGCGGCGCGGTGCGCGACTGGAGCGATCTCGCGGGCGGCCTGATCTGCGCATCGCGCGGCAGTCCGTTCGCGACCGAGGCCGCCCGCCGCGCGCATGCGGACATACAGGCGTTCGACCGTCCGCTCGATGCGTTGCTGGCGTTTCAGGCGGGCGAATGCGCCGCGCTCGTGGAGGACGAGTATGTGATCCGCCAGTTGCTGAAGCAGCCCGACTGGGCCTATTACCGGAGTCTGCCCGGCACGGTTGCGCCTGCGCCTGCCTTCATCGCGACACGCACTGGCGATGTCGCGAGCACGGCGTTCATCGAACGGATCGTCGAGGGCTGGCGACGGCAACGCTGGCTCTCGACGGTGCGCGAAGATCAGGCGACGCGTCTCGCCTTCGATATGTTCAACGCCCAGAACGATCTGTATTGCCACTGAGCGGGCAAGGCATAACCTGCACCGCACGCACAACGAGAAACCATCGGACATGACTCAACGGAACGGACATCTGCATCTCGGCGCGTTTCTCTATCCCACGGGCCATCACATCGCCGCATGGCGGCATCCTCATGCGAGCGCCGATGCGGGCAGCAGTTTCGCCCATTACGTTCAGCTCGCGCAGGCGGCGGAAGCGGCGAAGTTCGATCTGATCTTTCTCGCCGATGGCTCCGGCACGCGCGGCGACGATGCGCAGTTCCTGAGCCGCACCGCCCACAGCTACGTCGCGCAGTTCGAACCGATCACGCTTCTTTCGGCGCTTGCGGCAATCACGCGGCGCATCGGTCTCGTCGGCACGGCATCGACCTCGTTCAACGAGCCTTATCACATCGCGCGCAAGTTCGCGTCGCTCGATCACATCAGCGGCGGCCGTGCGGGATGGAATCTGGTGACATCATCGAGCGAGCATGAGGCGCGCAACTTCGGCTTCGACGAGCATCTCGCGCACGCGACGCGCTATGAGCGCGCGGACGAATTCGCGGATGTCGTGTCGGGCCTCTGGGATAGCTTCGACGAAGATGCGTTCCTGCGCGACAAGTCGTCAGGGCGATACTTCGATCCGGACAAGCGCCACGTGCTCGATCATCGCGGCGCGTTCTTCAACGTGCGTGGGCCATTGAACGTCGCGCGCTCGCCGCAGGGACACCCGGTGACCGTGCAGGCGGGCTCGTCCGAGGCGGGCAAGGAACTCGCCGCCCGCACCGCGGAGGTGATTTTCACGGCGCAACAGACGCTCGACGACGCCGTCGCGTTCTACGCCGATGTCAAAGGCCGCATGGCGCGCCACGGCCGTCATCCGGACTCGCTCAAGATCATGCCGGGCGTGATGCCGATCGTCGGCCGCACGGAAGCCGAGGCGCGTGCGAAGTTCGACGAACTGCAGGCGCTCATCGATCCGGTCGTGGGTCTCGCGATGGTTTCGATGCTGACGGGCGGCTTCGATCTGTCGGCTTATCCGCTCGATGGACCGATTCCAGAACTGCCCGAGACCAACGCAAGCAAAAGCCGTCAGACGCTGATGATCGAGCTTGCGCGCCGGGAAAATCTCACGATTCGCGAGCTTTATCGTCGCATTGCGGGCGCGCGCGGACACTGGCAACTGGTCGGCACGCCTGCGCAGATCGCGGATGCGCTGGAAGAGCGCTTCGTGCATTACGGCGCGGACGGATTCAACGTGATGCCCGCGTTGCTGCCCGATTCGCTGAACGATTTCATCGAACTGGTGCTGCCCGAGTTGCGGCGGCGCGGACGCTTTCGAAGCGAATACGAAGGCCGCACGCTACGCGATCATCTCGGTCTCGCCAGGCCGGCGTCGCGCTATGCGAGCCGGGAAGATGGAAAGTTTGCAGTCCCCTGCGCGGCTCACGCGGCATAAAGAAATTCGCCAGCAATTGCAGTGGCGTGACGACCACCTTGGTGAACGAGCCAATCGAATAGCTGCTTACACCAGGTACACCAGGAATAAGGCTCACATATCGGCGACAGACGAGCCTTCCACCTTTCCATCGACGATATCTTCACCGCGTTGACGAGCGGCGCGCCGGGCAATTCCGAAGTCCACAAACACATCTTGCCGATCGAGCTTGAATACGCGGCTCGTGCCGGCCTCGCCCGATATCTCCGGGCGACAGATGCGAATCGCGACATCGTAGCCTTCGTCGTAGCGAGAATGCCTGTCGAAGCGGCTGAATGCGCGCGAGAACACGAGAGGATGGAGTTCGAAGCCCTTGTAAAGTGGCGGGAATGCTGGCATGAACGTCTCCTCGAGAATGAAGATCCACTATACCCGTAAAGCCCGCCGGGGTCGCGCGGTAAACGGTTTGCGTTATTCCGGACACGCAGGCCCGTCGGGGCGAGACGAGCAGTTAGACAAATCGCTTGCCGTGCCGCGGGCCGAAAGATCTTGACGGTTTTCGAGGCGAGGCGTAATTTTCTTAATGAAGTCTTCAAGAAGCGCGATTGCTGCTCATCATTGACCGCAGCCTGCGGTGTTCGTTGTCCTCTCCCTCCTTGATCCTTTGTTCCGGGACCCCTCTCGCGGTCCCATTTGTTCGTTCATCTTCTGGAGAGTTTCATGGATACCGGCACCGTCAAGTGGTTCAACGACAGTAAGGGTTTTGGGTTTATCACACCCGACAGCGGCGGCGATGACCTGTTCGCGCATTTCTCGGAGATTCGCGCCGAAGGGTTCAAGACGCTCGCGGAAAATCAGAAAGTCAGCTATGAGACGAAGAGCGGCCCCAAGGGTCTACAGGCCGCGAACATCACGCCGATCTGAGTAGCCTTCCTGCCGGTTCCGCATGCGGAACCGGCAGTTTCGTATCTGGGGTAATTAAATTTCATCCTGGTATTACCATCGAAATGAATAGCACGCCTGATCATTTTGATGCAGTGAACACAAATGCCCGAGCCCCAGCGACACGAGCGCGGGTTCGTTCTTCATCGCGTGGTACGATGGCTCACCACTACTGGAGTTCTCGATGTCACGCATGTTGAAAGTTGGAAACCATGAATTCCATGTTGTGGTTCAACCGCTTCCTGCCGGTGGCTTCACCTACGCATGTGTCGATGTGGATTTGAGTAGTTCGAACGTCAGCGAGATCCGTTACGACAGTCATCTTCGCTTCGAGACCGAGGACGAGGCCTATGAAGGCGGCTCGGCTCACGCGCGACGCCAGGCGGTGAGAATAAGGCGTTAGCTCTTGCGCGACAAATCAAAAGGGCCGGACTTGCTTTTACAAATGAAGTCTCGCAAGCGCACGAGACGACGCGTAACCTGTTTGCTTGCATCGACGACGCGGAGGTCGCCATGTGGAACTGCAAGCACTGCAAAGTCGATGTATCCCGGCACAACGCGCATCCAGCCATCGATAGCCTCGGAATTTATTTCGTATGCCCGGGCTGCTTCGAACGTAATCCGTTGACCGGATCAAAAAGAGGCGGCGTTCGTTTGCAGCAAGCCGCTGCTTCCGAGGCTCTGTCTTTAAATCGTCCTTTCCTTCGGTCAGACGGCGATCTTTTCTTCAGCCAGACGATCCAGAACAAGCGCTTGCAGGTGCAGGTCACGCGCGAATGCCTCGACCGTGTTTCGGCTCGGACGGGTCGGTGTCGCAGGACAGCGAAGTCCTGCGTGTGAACCTGAATCACATCGTCGGGATAGCGACTCAGAAACAAAGGGATGGCTCCCGCTCACCGATCAAAGTGCTTTGCGCCGACTTCGGGCTCATCTGATACGTGTTCAAATGCCAGCCGCGCATCTCGCCAGAATAGTCAGAAATCCGAATCAAACGCCATGCCGCGATACCCCGTCAGAGGGAAACTTCGAGGCGAACTAGTTCGTCGGTGATACATAACGCCACTTCGCAGCGTTGACGTCGATGCGCGCATCGTTCTCGAGTCGCTTTTCGGCGCGGTCGGACTCTGCCTGCCGCAATGCTTCCACGCGCGCCTTTTGAGTTGCCGTAAGGTCCTGCTTTCGAAACGGTGCAGCGGGGTCGGTCGGGATTCGCTTCAGCATGTTGATGTCCGCAAAAAAGGAAGGTCGATGAACGTTAGCCACGCGAGCGTGCGCCGCATGGCGAAACAAAGCAAGAACAATCGTCAGACTTCGACGGGGCGATGCATCGAGGAAAGCTGCGGACGCGCCTCTCAACGCTCGTCGTCGAGCCAGTTAAATAGATCGCGACAGCAATTAAAAATGCGCTCAGAATAGGATAATTAGCGGCCCATTCCGTGGCCGCCACACAGGGGCGCAAAATGGCAAAGGGTCAAATGCGAAGTAATCGCGAGGCAAAGAAGCCCAAACAAGCCAAAAAATTGTCGGCGCCAGTCGCCGATCCGTTCAAGATCCCGGTTCCCAAGACTACGGGGTCAACCAGCGCCGCCAAAAAGAAATAGCCGATTGCCGCCATGCCTTGCATGGTCGTGTACGTGAGTCAGTCTTACTTCATGCCTGGCTTTTCATTCGATGTTCGGATTATTTGACACGCTTCCGAGTCTCGGTTGATTCATTCGCGCATTTCCGCGCGGATTAACCCTTTGGGAGCGAAATAGTGATCCAGTCTCTCCGCTGCGTGCCGCAATGAGCGGCCCGCAACGTCTTACCGTGCGACATCAAAGTGCATATCGCTATTCGGAGCCGGTGCGCTTCGGAGAGCATCGCATGATGTTCCGTCCGCGTGCGAGTCATGATCTGCGTCTTCTGAGTACGCAGTTGATGATTAGCCCGACGCCCGATCGCCTGCACTGGCTGCATGACGTATTCGACAATTCGGTCGCAATTGCGACGTTCTCGGGCGAGGCGTCCGAATTGATCTTCAGAAGCGAGGTGACGCTCGAACACTACGAAGCGCCGTTGCCCGATTATTCGCTGGAAGGGTATGCATCGAAGTGGCCTTTCGCGTACACCAGCGAGGAGGCGTCGAATCTCGTGAACGCGCGAAGCCGGCCGATTCTTACCGGCGATGTGGACGCATGGGCGCGACGTTTCATCGGACCGGGCGGTTCGACCGAAACGATGACCTTGCTACGCAGCATGACGCTCGAGATCAAGAACAGCTTCACGTACGTGCGACGAGTCGAGAAGGGCGTCAATCAACCCGCCGAGACGCTACGGCTGGGCAGCGGCAGTTGCCGGGATTTCGCGGTGCTCATGATGGATGCGGTCCGCTCGCTGGGCCTCGCAGCCCGGTTTGTCAGCGGCTATATCTTCGTGCCGAACCACGACACCACGCTGGGCGGCGGTGCGACGCACGCATGGTTGCAGATCTATCTGCCCGGTGCCGGCTGGGTCGATTTCGATCCGACCAACAGCATCATCGGAAACCGGCATCTGATTCGTGTCGCCGTAGCCTGGAATTCAGATCAGGCGCTGCCGCTGTGGGGAACCTGGCACGGCGCGATGCATTCGTTCCGGAGCCTCGACGTAGACGTGAGCGTCACCGAAGACAGCTGATGGAAACATCTTTGCGCCCCGCGCCAATGACTTCTCAATGCAAGGATGATTCGATGAAACTCCGCGTGGGCTATGAACTGATCTACGAGTGTCCGCAGCCGACCCCGATGATGCTGATGTTGAACACGCACTTCTCCCGCGCGCAAGACGTGCTGTCGGGTGATCTGCTAGTGGTCGATCCACCCGTGCCGATCACGCAGTATCGCGACAGCTTCGGTAATCTGTGCAGCCGCATCGTCGCACCGGCGGGGCTGATCTCGCTGTCCACCAGCGCACTACTCGAAATCTCCGACCAACCCGAGACGCGCGAACCGCTCGGGCATCAGCATCCCGTCGAGACGCTGCCGGATGAATGTCTGGTGTTTCTGCTCGGCAGCCGATATTGCGAAACCGATCTGTTGTCCGCCATCGCGTGGAAACTGTTCGCCGCGACTGCCCCAGGGCGTGACCGGGTGCAGGCGATCTGCGACTACGTGCATGGCCACATCAAGTTCGGATACGGATTCGCACGACCGACCAAGACCGCGTTCGAGGCGTTTGAGGAACGACAGGGCGTTTGTCGCGACTTCGCTCATCTGGCCGTGGCGCTGTGCCGCGCGATGAATATTCCGGCGCGCTATTGCACCGGCTATATCAGCGATGTCGGCGTGCCGCCGCCCTATAGCGCGATGGATTTCGCTGCCTGGTTCGAAGCTTATGTGGGCGATTCATGGCAGACCTTCGACCCGCGCAACAACGTGGCGCGTATTGGCCGCGTGCTGATGGCGCGAGGTCGCGATGCCGCCGATGTCGCCATCAGCAATACCTTCGGTCCGACCAAGCTGATCAAGTTCGACATCCACTGCGCGCCTGTGTGAGTTGGAACGAGCGGAATCGAAAGCAATGCAGCGCGCGCATCGGTTCGTTCAAGAAGCCCGGGCTACACGCTTGCGGCCGGGCTGCTTGCCTCGGACGCCGTGCGTGGCGTCCTCTGTTTCGATCGCATGCTCGCTTGATTCACGGATGATGAGTTCCGGCACCGCAAAGAATTGCTTTGCCGGACCATCCGTCACGGCGCCTTCGACCAACCTCGAAAGAAGGGTCTCGCTTGCAAGCGCGCCGAGTTTGTCGGAGCCTGCCGAGAGCGTCGTAAGCGGTGGATTCGTATGTTCGGCCGCCACGATGTTGTCGCAACCCACAACCGCCAGATCCTTGCCTGCACGTTTGCCCATCCGATCGAGTTCATGCAGCACGCCGATCGCGACCTGGTCGTTGTAGCAGAGCACGGCCGTGGGACGGAGCGCCATGTCAAAGATCGCGCGCACCGCTTTCTGGCCGCCCTGTGGCGTGAGTTCGACGTCGATCGTCCACTCGTCGGCAACAGGAAGTTCGTGCTGTTTCATCGTCGAGAGATAACCCTCGCGACGCTGACTAGCCACCGCGTAGCCTTTGCGATTGCCGGCGAACGCGATGCGCGTATGTCCCTGGGCGATCAGGTGCTCAGTAGCGAGCGCGAAGCCGAAAGCGTTATCGACGCCTATGGTATCGACGTCGTCGCCCATCGGACGCATCACCAGCACGAGCGGAATGCCCCACGATCGAATCTCCGCCGGAAGCGCATCGTCCGTCCCGAGTGCGGGCGACATGATCAAGCCGGCAACATTCTGTTCCCGCATCGAGCGCAGCACACGAGTTTGCGTCGCGACGCTTTCGGCCGTATGCGCCATCAACGTGGTGTAACCCGCCTCGGCAAGCACGCGCTCGATGGCCACCAGCAACTCGACGAAAAAGGGGTTCGTCAGGTCGTTGATGACCATGCCGATCGTGGCGCTGCGTCGACCGCGCAACGCCGCCGCGCCCCGGTTGTACACGTATCCGAGCTGGCGCGCGGCCTGCCGCACCTTTTCCGCGGTGTCTGCCGGGATACGCGGGTTCTCCTGCAACACCAGCGACACAGTCGATTTCGACACGCCCGCGGTTCTGGCGATGTCGAGGATGGTTGGATTGCTTTTCATGTGGGACGGGGCTCGGGAACGGCTTGCTCACCGGAAGATTATCACCGCCGCTAGAACGTTCCACTGAATTTTTGAATAGTCGGATGTTTTGCGTGCCCGGTTATCGAAGGGATCAGGGTTCGTCTCTAGTTGACTCACCCAAGCCTGCGAACTACATTAAGTGGAACGATCCACCACAAAGAACGGCGCAAGACGCCGAATTTTTCAGCAGCTTAGTGGAACGATCCACCAGCGGCCACGATAGCCAGGAACGCGCAAAGCGCGTTTTCTTTCCCGCCGCTAGTGGAACGTTCTACTTGACCGACACTGGAGACAAACATGGCGGCACGTATTGGATGGGCGCTCGTTGGCGCCAGCACGATCGCAGACGAGTGGATGGTCGACGCCATCCGGGTCCAGGCTCACGCCACGATCGAAACCGTCGTCAGCGGCAATGCAGCGCGCGCACAGGAATTCGCCGCGAAGCACGACATCGCCAGGCATTCCACCGATCTCGATGCCGTGCTCGCCGATCCGGCAGTCCACGCGGTGTACATCAGCAGCACCAACGAGAAACATCTCCCGCAAGTTCTGGCCGCGGCGCGCGCCGGCAAACATGTTCTCTGCGAGAAGCCGCTTGCTCTCTCCGAAGCAGACGCAGCCCGGATGATCGAGGCCTGCGCTGAACACGGCGTCGTTCTCGGAACGAACCACCATCTCCGGAATGCTGCCACGCACCGCAAGCTGCGCGAACTCATCATCGAAGGCGCGATCGGAACGCCGCTCTTTGCCCGCGTCTTTCATGCGGTGTCGCTACCGCCGCATCTGCGCGGGTGGCGCATCGAAAAGCAGGACGCTGGCGGCGGTGTCGTGCTCGACATCACCGTTCATGACGTCGACACGCTGCGCTTCGTGCTGAACGCGGAGCCGATCGAAGTCAGTGCAATGACGACCACCGGCACGATGAGCAACGCGGGTCTCACCGACGGCGTCATGGCGATCGTGCGTTTCGACAATGGCGTTCTCGCGCAACTCCACGACGCCTTCACCGTGCCATTCGCGGCGACCGGACTCGAAGTGCATGGTTCGGACGGTTCGCTGATCGCAAAAGACGTGATGACCCAGCGCGCAGTCGGCGAGATCGAACTTCGCGATGCGAACGGCGTGCGATCGATCGAGGTGGAACACGCAAACCTCTACCACACCGGCGTTGCCCAGTTTCACCGTGCCATCCGCGAAGGCCAAAGCCCCGCCGCCAGCGGCGTGGACGGATATCGCTCGCTGATCACGGCCCTCGCGGTCGCACAGGCAGCAGAAGCCCGCGGACATGTCGATGTGTCGCGTCGCTACGCCGAATAAATCAGCCAGAACCGCATTATCAGGAGACTCACCGTGAGTTCCAGCAAGGTCATCACCCTCGCACAAGCCGCCAGCCTCATCAACGATGACGATGTCGTCACCGTCAGTTCGTCGAGCGGCCTGGGCTGTCCGGACGCGATGCTCGCCGCGATCGGCGCGCGCTTTGACGCGCAAGCGCATCCGCGCAATCTGACGATGCTCCATCCTATCGCCGCCGGCGACATGTACGGGATCAAGGGCATCGATCACATCGCAAAGAAAGGGCTCATCAAAACGGTCATAGCCGGCTCGTTCCCCAGCGGTCCGTCGAGCCTGCCGATGCCGGATATCTGGCATCTGATCGTCGATAACGAGATTCGTGCGTACAACCTGCCGAGCGGCGTGATGTTCGATATGCACCGCGAGGCGGCCGCCAAGCGTCCCGGCGTGTTGACCAAGGTCGGACTGGACACGTTTGTCGATCCGTCGCGCCAGGGCGGCGCAATGAACGCCAGCGCGGCCGAACACCCCATTGTGGAGAAGGTGACTTTCGCCGGCGACGAGTGGCTGCACTACCGGAACTTCGTCCCGCGCGTTGCCATCGTTCGCGCCACGACGGCGGACGAGCGCGGCAACCTGTCGTTCGAACACGAAGGCGCGCTGCTGGGCGGGCGCGATCAGGCGCTTGCGGTGCGCAACAACGGCGGCATCGTTATCGCGCAGGTCAAGCGTGTCGTGAAAGCGGGATCGCTGCACACGCAATCGGTGCACATTCCCTGCAATCTGGTCGATTACGTCGTGGTCGATCCGGCTCAAAAGCAGACCACGCAGATTGAATACGACCCGGAGATCAGCGGCGAAATCAAGTTGCCCGAAAGCGCGTTCGAGTTTGCGCAATGGCATCCGGACAAGATCATCGCCCGGCGCGCCGCGATGGAGCTGGCGCAGAACGACGCAGTGAACCTTGGCTTCGGGATCTCCGCGAATGTGCCTCGCGTCTTGCTCGAAGAAGGCTATCCGAACGATGTGACGTGGGCCATCGAGCAAGGCGCGGTGGGCGGTGTGCCATTGCTGGGATTCGCGTTCGGCTGTTCGGGCAATGCCGACGCCATCATGCCGTCGCCGTCCCAGTTCGTCTATTTCCAGGGCGGCGGTTTCGATGTGTCTCTGCTCTCGTTCATGCAGGTCGATCGCTTCGGCAACGTGAACGTGTCGAGGCTCCCGAGCAAGCCGTATCTGACGGCAGGGTGCGGCGGCTTCATCGACATCACGACGCACGCGAAGCGCCTCGTCTTCAGCGGCTACTTTACGGCTGGCGCGCAATTCGAAGTCGGCAACGGAAGACTTTCGATCGTCAAGGAAGGCAAGAAGAAGTTTGTTGCCGATGTCGATCACGTGACCTTCAGCGGTCGCATGGGGCAAGCCCGCGATCAGGAAGTCCTGTACATCACCGAACGATGCGTGATCAGGCTCGGCAAAGACGGGCTTGAAGTCATCGAGATCGCTCCCGGTATCGATCTGCAAAGGGACGTGCTGGATCAGTGCGATGTCGAGTTGAAGGTGTCGTCCTCGCTCAAGCCGATGGACCCCGCGATTTTCACGGACGCGCCGTTCGGACTCAAGCTCAAGGAGGCGCGTCATGGCTGATCAAGCCCTTATCCGCATCGAGAAGCGCGGTCCGGTTGCGGTCGTCACGCTCGATCGGCCCGACAAGCTCAACTCGCTCACGCCGTCGATGCTTGGACAACTCGAAGATGCCGCCGCGCAACTCGAAGCGGACAGCAGTCTGCGCGCCGTCGTGCTGACAGGCGCTGGTGAACGTGCCTTCTGTGTCGGTGCGGATATCAATGAATGGTCCGCCCTCGCGCCGCTGGATATGTGGCGTGTCTGGGTCACGCGCGGACATCGCATCTTCGATCGTTGGGCTGCACTGCGCCTGCCCGTGATCGCTGCGATCAACGGTCATGCGTTCGGCGGCGGTCTGGAACTCGCCGCAGTCGCCGACGTTCGCGTGACCGATCCGGCCGCGACCTTCGCGCTGCCCGAAGCGAGCATCGCGACCTGTCCTGGCTGGTCAGGAACGCAGCGGCTCGTGTCCCTCATCGGACCCAGTCACGTGAAGTCGATGGCGCTCACCGCACGACGCATCGACGCGCAGCGCGCCTATGCAATCGGCCTCGTCGACGAAGTGTCCGAAGCGGGCAAGTCGCTCGATGCGGCGATCGCCGTCGCCGGGCAGATCGCGACGCTTGCGCCCGTGTCCGCGCAACTCACGAAGCAACTGATCAACGCAGCCGCAGGCTTCAATACCGGCGCCACGCTGGAAGCGATGGCCGGCGCGCTGTCCGCCACGACGCAAGACGCCCGCGAGGGTATGGCCAGTTTCCGCGAACGCCGCAAGGCGCAATACGAGGGTCAATGAAATGACGAGTCAGATTGCTGTTCCCACCGCAACGGCGCTGCTTGAGAACGCAAAGCCGCTGCAACACGAGGCGTTCGCCGGAAAGATGTTCATCGATGGCCAATGGAAGGAGGCCGCAAGCGGCGAGCGCTTCGAGCGCAGCAGCCCGGCTCACGGTCAAGTGGTGAGTTCTTTTCCCGAAGCCACGGGCGCAGATGTCGAAGCCGCGATCCAGGCCGCTGATGTCGCTTTCAGGAAAGGCCCGTGGCCCCGGATGAAGGGTGTCGAGCGTGCCCGCGTGCTGCTCGCCGTGGCCGAGGGCATCAAGGCGCGGGTCGAAGAGATGTCCTTGCTCGAATCGCTGGAGACCGGCAAGCCCCTCACGCAAGCGCGCGGCGAAGTCTCGGGCTGCGTCGATCTCTGGCAGTACGCCGCGAGCCTCGCCCGTACGACGAGCGGCGACGCCTACGACTCGCTCGGCGAAGACATGCTGGGGATCGTCCTGCGTCAGCCGATCGGCGTGGTCGGGCTTATCACGCCCTGGAATTTCCCTATCTGGATTCTTTCGCAGAAGCTTCCGTTTGCCCTTGCCGCGGGCTGCACGTGCGTCATCAAGCCGAGCGAACTGACTTCGAGCACGACGGTCATCCTCGCGGAAATTATCGAGCAAGCAGGCGTTCCGAAGGGCGTCGTGAACGTTGTCACCGGCAAGGGGCCTACGGTCGGCCAGCCGCTTGCCGAACACCCGGCCATCGGCATGCTTTCTTTCACCGGTTCGACGCGCGTGGGCGGACTGCTTGGCGGCATCGCGTCGAAGCAGTTGAAGAAGGTGGCGCTCGAACTCGGCGGCAAGAATCCGCAGATCGTCTTCCCCGATTGCGATTGGGACGCGATGGTCGATGCCGTTGTCTTCGGCGTCTATTTCAATGCGGGCGAATGCTGCAATAGCGGCAGCCGTGTTCTGGTTCACGAGTCGGTAGCAGAGCAGTTCGCGCAGGCTGTCGTCGAGCGCGCGCGACAGGTTCCGGTGGGCGATCCTCTGCACCCCGATACCAAGATCGGCGCCATCGTCAGCGAAACGCAGCTTGGGGAAATTCTCGCGAACATCGACAAGGGCGTAGCCGCCGGCGCGCGCCTTCGTCTGGGCGGCAAGCGCTACGACGCCAAGGGTCTTTACCTCGAGCCGACCATCATCAGCGATGTCACGCCCGAGATGAGCATCGCGCGCGACGAGATCTTCGGTCCCGTTCTCTCGATCGTGACGTTCAAGGACGTCGAAGAAGCGATCGAGATCGCCAACGACTCGGCGTATGGACTGTCGGCCGCCGTCTGGAGCAACGACATCAACACGTGCCTCACGGTCGCACGCGGCGTAGACGCAGGGACTGTATGGGTCAACACGTTCCTCGACGGCTACCCGGAACTGCCCTTCGGCGGCTTCAAGTCCAGCGGCGTCGGTCGCGAACTCGGCAAGCAGGCGGTCGAGGACTACACCGAAACCAAAACCATCCAGCTGCACATCGGCGCACGCAAGAACTGGTGGCTGCCGCAGTCCACCAAGTGACAGTCATATACGAACGCTCCCGTCGCGGGGCGATCAACAAGGAGACGAAGATGTTCAAGAAGCGTATTGCCGCCGTCGCGGCTGGATTGTTCGCGTGCCACGCACTCTCGGCGATCGCCGCCGACAAGCAAGTGGAAGTGATGCACTGGTGGACCTCCGGCGGCGAGGCCAAAGCGCTGGGCGTGCTGAAAGACAACCTGAAGCAGCGAGGCTATGCGTGGAAAGACAGCCCGATCGCGGGCGGCGGCGGCGAAGCGGCGCGCACGGTGTTGCGCGCGCGCATAGCTTCGAACAATCCGCCCGACGCGGTGCAGATGCTTGGGTTCAGCGTGCTGGATTACGCGGAGCAGGACCTGCTCACGAACCTCGACAGCATCGCCAAGAAGGGCGACTGGGACAAGCAGGTGCCTGCTCCGCTGCAGCGTTTCTCCAAGTCGGATGGACACTGGTATGGCGTGCCCATCGACGTGCATAGCGACAACTGGATCTGGGCCAACAAGAAGATTTTCGATGAACTCAAGCTCACGCCGCCGCAAACCTTCGAAGAGCTCGTCGCCGACGCGGACAAGATTCGGAAGGCGGGTTATATCCCGCTGGCTCACGGCGGACAGGCGTGGCAGGAAGCTACGATTTTCGACAGTGCAGTGATGTCGGCGGGTGGCCCCAAGTTCTATAACGATGCGTTGGTCAAGCTCGATGCCAAGGCGCTCGGCTCGAAGACGATGGAAAAGGCGTTCGACCAGTTGCGTGCGTTGCGTGGCATGGTCGATCCGAATTTCCCCGGCCGGGACTGGAATCTCGCTACCTCGATGGTCATCAATGGCAAGGCCGCGATGCAGATCATGGGCGACTGGGCGAAAGGCGAATTCGCCAACGCGGGCAAGAAGCCGGGCGTGGACTATCTTTGCATGCGATACCCCGGCACGCAGGGCGACTTCATCTTCGTAACCGACCAGTTCGCCACCTTCAAGGCGGGCAGCGACCGGCAGGCCGGACAGTACGCGTTCGCGGAAGCCGTGATGGACCCCAAGGTTCAGGCCCAGTTCAATCAGATCAAGGGCGCGGTGCCGGCACGACTCGATGTGCCCGCCGATGGCTTCGACGAGTGTGGTCAGAAGTCGATGGCCGACATGCGCACGGCGCTCAAGAACGGGACGATGGTCGGCAGCTTCGCCCACGGCCAGGCGATGCCCGAAGCATCGAAGACAGCGCTCTATGACGTCGTCACGCACTTCTTCAATTCGAATCAGTCGTCGGCCGACGCTGTTAAGGCGCTCGTCACGGCTATCCAGAATTCGAAGTGACGATCTGACCGCTCAGGCGGACCGCAAGCGTCCGCTCCGCTCTCGTGTTCGATGTTCTCGACGTGCAGGTGAAATCATGCTCTTACACTCTCGTGCCCAGTCCATAGACCCGGCCAAGTCCCCCGCCCGAGTGGAGAAAGTCGGGAAAAAGCGTTCTGCGCGCAACGCGTTCGAAGCGCTTCTCCCGAAGCTCGTGCTCAGCCCGACACTCATCATCACGCTGGTGTTCGTCTACGGCTTCATCGTCTGGACGACGGTGCTCTCGTTCACACGTTCCCGCGCATTCGCCACGTTCAAATGGGCTGGATTCACACAGTTTGCGCGCGTGTGGGAACACCCTCGCTGGCACGTCGCCGTGGAGAACCTCGGCATCTATGCGTCGCTGTATGTGGTCCTGTGTCTTGCAATCGGCCTCGCGCTCGCGATCCTTCTGGATCAGCGCATTCGGGCGGAAGGCTATTTGCGCGCGATCTTCCTGTACCCGATGGCGTTGTCCTTCATCGTCACCGGCACCGCGTGGAAGTGGATTCTCAATCCGGGGCTCGGCCTGACGAAGCTCTTCCACGATTGGGGATGGACGAGCTTCCAGTTCGACTGGATCATCAGCGACGACATGGCGATCTACACCGTCGTCATCGCGGCGGTCTGGCAAGCGTCCGGCTTCGTCATGGCGATGTTCCTTGCGGGCTTGCGCGGCATCGACCAGGAGCAGATCAAGGCAGCGTCGATCGACGGCGCGCGCATGCCCTCGATCTATCGCCGCATCATCATTCCGCAACTGCGCCCGGTCTTCATCTCGGCACTCGTGATTCTGGTTCACCTGGCCGTGAAGAGCTACGAGCTGGTAATCGCCTTGACGGGTGCGGGCCCCGGTTATTCGACCGAACTGCCTTCGACGTTCATGTACTCGTTCACGTTCACACGTAACGAGCTGGGTATGGGAGCCGCGAGCGCCGTGATGATGCTCTGCACCGTTGCCGCAATCATGGTGCCCTACCTCTACTCGGAAATGCGCCCCCGTCGTTCCGGCGGCGGTCACTGAAGCAATCCGTACCTATCCACGTAGCCTGAAGGAGACAAGCATGGCTGCCAAGACCTGGGACTCGCCGCAAATGGTGGTGGGAAAGCATAACAACGTATCGCGCATCGTCATCTATTCGATGTTGTTGATCGTCGCGCTCGTATATCTCGTGCCGCTCGTGGTGATGTTGCTCACCTCGTTCAAACCGCTTCAGGAAGTGTATGCGGGCAATATTCTCGCGCTCCCGCACGAATGGACGCTCGCTGCATGGGAGAAAGCCTGGGGCTCGGCCTGTGTCGGTCTCGACTGCTCCGGCGTGAAAGGCTTCTTCTGGAACTCGTTCCGCATGGTCTTTTCAGCAGTGTTCCTTTCGACGCTGATCGGCGCGCTGAATGGCTATGTGTTGACGAAGTGGCGCTTCAAGGGCGACAACGTTTTGTTTGCGCTCGTCCTGTTCGGCTGCTTCATCCCGTTCCAGATCGTGCTGATCCCGATGGCGACGTTTCTCGGCAAGATCGGTCTCGCTCAATCGATCACCGGCCTCGTCTTCGTGCATGTGGTCTACGGTCTGTGCTTCACGACGCTGTACTTCCGCAACTACTACATCGCGTTTCCCGATGAACTCGTGAAGGCCGCGATGATCGACGGCGCGCGCTTCTTCCGCATCTTCTTTCGGATCCTCCTGCCGAACTCGGTGCCCATCATCACCGTCACCGTGATCTGGCAGTTCACGAACATCTGGAATGACTTCCTGTTCGGCGCATCGTTCACGACGGGCGCATCGGCACCGATCACGGTAGCGCTCAACAACATCGTCAACACTTCTACCGGCGTCAAGGAATACAACGTGCAGATGGCCACCGCGATGATCGCGGCGCTGCCCACGCTGCTCGTCTACGTCGTTGGAGGTCGTTATTTCGTCCGCGGTTTGATGGCTGGTTCGGTCAAGGGGTAATCATCATGTCTTCACTTCATGTCAGCAACGTGCGCAAGGCCTACGGCTCTACGGAAATTCTTCGCGAGATCAATATCGACGTGGACGATGGCGACTTCCTCGTGCTCGTCGGCCCGTCGGGTTGCGGCAAATCGACGTTGCTCTCGCTCATTGCCGGACTCGATACGCTGTCGGGCGGCGAAATCCGCATCGGTGACGACAAGGTCAACGACCTGCATCCGAGCGAGCGCGATATCGCCATGGTTTTTCAGAGCTATGCGCTGTACCCGAACATGACCGTGGGACAAAACATCAGCTTCGGGCTTGAGATGCGGAAAGTCTCGAAGGCCGATCGCGAGAAGGCCGTACAGGATGCGGCGCGTCTTCTTCAGATCGAACATCTGCTCGATCGTCGTCCGGGTCAGCTTTCGGGCGGTCAGCGCCAGCGCGTCGCGATGGGCCGTGCGCTCGTGCGCCACCCCAAGATCTTCCTGTTCGACGAGCCGCTCTCCAACCTCGACGCGAAGCTGCGCGTGGACATGCGCACGGAAATCAAGAAGCTGCACCAGCGGCTGGGCGCAACCATCGTCTACGTGACGCACGATCAGATCGAAGCGATGACGCTTGCAACCCGCATCGCGGTGATGAAAGGCGGCATTCTCCAGCAGCTCGGCACGCCGGCCGAGGTCTATAACACGCCCGCAAACACGTTCGTGGCGACGTTCATGGGGTCGCCGTCGATGAACCTCATTCCCGCGCGCATCGAGGGGAGGGACGGTTCACTGCATCTGAAAATCGGTCAGGGCAATGACGCGCTGGATCTCGAACTTCCGCCGCAATCTCAAGCCGTGGATCGCTACGACGGCAAGGAAGTCATCGCAGGGTTGCGGCCGGAGGCGATTGGGGTAGAGAACGAGCGCGCGGCGTCTGCTATTCGAACTGTGCCCGTCAGGATCAACGTGCTTGAGCCCACCGGACCGGACACGCTCGCTGTCCTCGATTTCGGCGGCATGGAAGTGTCCGCGCGGCTCGGTCCGGACATGCCGCACGAGTCGGGTGAACGTTGCGACTTGCGTGTCGATCTGTCGAAGCTGGTGCTGTTCGATAAAGACACGGAAGCACGCATTCATTGATCGATGACTGGGACGGTGGACTTATGAGCAAGTCGAATGGACCATGCCCGACCGCGCTGGTTACGGGCGGACGCAGAGGAATCGGCCGATCGATCTGTGTCGAACTGGCACGGCGCGGTTTCGATGTCGTGCTGACCGACGTGACCGACGACCAAGACGCGCACGCGACGTGCGACCTTATCCGCGACGCGGGACAAGATGCGCTTTTCGTTCGCAGCGACCTGAGCGATATCGAATCGCGTGCGGAGGTACTGAACGCCGCCATCGGTTTCAAAGGCAGTGTGGAGTGCCTCGTGAATAACGCGGGCGTGGGCTCGCCAAGTCGCGGCGACCTCCTCGACGTTCGTTCAGACGCGTTCGACACCGTGCTCGGCATCAACCTTCGCGGCACGTTCTTCATGACGCAAGCTGTCGCGCGGCACATGATCGCGACGCCATCGAAACGTGCGCGCTCGATCGTGACGGTCTCGTCGGTCTCGGCGCAGATGGCCTCGACGGAGCGAGCGGAATACTGCCTGTCGAAATCCGCCTTGCCGATGCTTACGCAGCTTTTCGCGTTGCGACTGGCGAAGTCGAACATAGGCGTCTTCGAAGTACGGCCCGGAATCATCCGCACGCCGATGACGGCAGGCGTCGCACAGAAGTACGAGGCCCGATTCGAGGAAGGGCTGGTCCCCGCGGCTCGTTGGGGCGAATGCGAGGAAGTGGCTCGCGCGGTCGCTACTCTCGCCGATGGATCTCTCCCGTTCTGCACTGGCAGCGTGTTGCACGTCGACGGCGGCCTTTCGATCCCTGCATTTTGAGTGTGACGGACATGAATACGACGACATATGACTACGTGATCGTGGGCGGCGGCTCGGCCGGATGCGTGCTGGCGAATCGGTTGAGCGTGGACCCCGCGGTGAACGTGCTTCTCCTGGAAGCGGGCGGTTCGGATCGTCACCCGTTCTTTGCGATGCCGGCGGGCTTCGCGAAGATGACAAAAGGCATCGGGTCGTGGGGCTGGCATACCGTGCCGCAGAAGCATCTCAACAATCGTGTGCTGCGCTTCACGCAAGCGAAGGTTATCGGCGGCGGATCGTCGATCAACGCGCAACTCTATACGCGTGGTGTGCCCGCCGACTATGACGAATGGGTCAGCAAGGCCGGAGCGACGGGTTGGTCCTATCGCGAGGTATTGCCGTATTTCAAGCGCTCCGAAAACAATCAGCGCTTCGCGAATGAGTTCCACGCCTACGGCGGTCCGTTGGGCGTCTCGAATCCGATCAGCCCGCTTCCGATCTGCGAAGCGTTCTTCCAGGCCGGGCAGGAGTTAGGCATTCCGTTCAACCCCGATTTCAACGGCGCTTCGCAAGAGGGACTTGGGTACTATCAACTGACGCAACTTGACGCGCGTCGTTCGTCGGCAGCGACGAGCTTCATCAAGCCGGTTCTCGGACGGCGTAACCTCACCGTGCAAATGGCCACGCGCACGTTGCGCGTCATCGTTGAAGGCCATCGCGCGGTGGGTGTCGAGGTAGTCGTCGGCGACAGCCGCGATACGCAAATCATTCGAGCCGCGCGAGAAGTGATCGTGTCTTCCGGCGCGATCGGCTCGCCGAAGCTACTGCTGCAATCGGGCATCGGACCTGCGTCGCATGTCCGGTCTGTCGGGATCAAACCAGTCCATGATCTGCGCGGCGTCGGCGAAAACCTTCAGGATCACCTCGATCTGTTCGTCATTTCTGAATGCACGGGCGATCACACCTACGACAAATACAACAAGCTGCATCACGCCGCGTGGGCCGCGTTGCAATACCTCGTTCTGAAAAAAGGCCCGGTGGCGTCGAGTCTCTTCGAAACCGGCGGGTTCTGGTACGCAGACCGTGACGCGCCCAACCGCGGCCGTTCGCCCGATATCCAGTTCCATCTGGGGCTCGGTTCGGGAATCGAGGCGGGTATGGCCAGGCTGCAAAACGCGGGCGTGACGCTGAACACGGCTTATCTTCGGCCACGGTCGCGCGGCACGGTTCGTCTCGCGAGCAGTGATCCCGCCGATGCGCCGCTGCTTGATCCTAACTACTGGTCGGACCCGCACGACAGGGATATGGCAATCAAGGGCTTGCGTTTGGCACGCGATATTCTCAGCGCGCCCGCCATGCGTCGCTTCGTGCAGAACGAAGTTCTTCCGGGATCGCGGGCCAACAGCGATCAGGAGCTATTCGAGTACGCGTGCGCAAATGCGAAGACCGACCATCATCCGGTGGGGACATGCCGCATGGGACAGGCAAACGATCCGGACGCGGTGGTCACGCCCGACTTGCGGCTGATCGGTCTCGATGGGCTGCGAGTCGTCGATGCGTCCGTGATGCCTTTCGTGCCTTCCTGCAATACCAATGCGCCGACCATCATGGTCGCCGAGAAAGCAGCGGACATGATCATTCAATCTGCGTCTGCGAGCATCGCCGCGCCTACGGTTGCACCTGTCACGCACCTGCCCGACTTCGCCATTCCTTCCAGACACTGAGAGGTACAACATGAACATCAATTTGCCACTGCAGGACGGGACCGTCCGGGCGTACTCGCTACAAAATATGGAAAACCAGCTTCCCGGATCGAGTGCACCGACGTTCAACCGGATCGCGTATGCCGCCGCGCACGTCGTCATTGATCCGCGTTCTGCTTACGAGCCGTCGGGTGATGCACCCGCTGTCGATTGGGACGCCACGTTGGCATTCCGTACGTACCTTTATAGTCTCGGATTCAAGGTCGCCGAAGCGATGGACACTGCCCAGCGCGGCATGGGCATCGGCTGGCCTGTCGCGGCCGAATTGATCCGACGCAGCATCGCTCACGCGAAGTCGATTCCCGGCGCCGATCTCGCCTGCGGTGCGGGCACCGATCATCTCGATAGCAAGAAAGCGCATTCTCTCGACGACATCGTTGCCGCTTACAACGACCAGTTCGAGGTTGTCGAATCTGCGGGCGGCCGTCCGATCATGATGGCGAGCCGCGCGCTCTGCGCCGCTGCCCGCTCCGCCGACGACTACAAGTACGTCTACGAAAAAGTCATCTCCGCGTCGCGCGAAAAGGTCGTGCTGCACTGGCTCGGAGATGCGTTCGATTCGGCGCTCGCCGGTTACTGGGGCAGCAGCGATGTCGATACCGCGATGGCCACGGTGCTCGACATCATCGGTCATCAAAAGGAGAGGATCGAAGGAATCAAGATCTCTCTGCTCAACGCGGAGTATGAACGGCAGTTGCGCTCGAAGCTGCCCGAAGGTGTCGTCATGTTCACCGGCGACGACTACAACTATGGCGAACTCATCGCCGGTGACAGCACAGGCAAGTCACATGCATTGCTCGGCATTTTCGATCCGATCGCGCCGGTTGCGTCGAAGGCGCTGGCATCGCTGGCCCGAAACGACCTCGACACCTATCACGCGCTAATGGCGCCGACGGTCACGCTGTCTCGCGAACTCTTCGTCGCGCCGACTCAATACTACAAGGCTGGCGTCGTATTCCTTGCATGGCTCAACGGACACCAGAACCATTTCTCGATGGCAGGCGCAATGCAATCGGCGCGATCGGCACTTCATTACGCGGACGTCTTTCGTAAAGCCGATGCTTCCGGCGTGCTGATCCGTCCAGAGCTTGCATTAAGGCGGATGAAGCAGTTCATGGAGCTGCTCGCCGGCATAGAGAACTGAGCGCTCGACGATTACGGGATGCTACTGGCCGCCAGAATAGAGGTGCTTCATGTCTTCGTCGGAGGCGGGGCGAACGACGGTGCGCGATCCGGACGTCGATGAGCCGGATGGCATGCCGCCATACTCTGTCGCGTGATCGGTCGATACTCGTGCCTCAGCCGCCTGGATGTCGCCCGGATAACTTGCATCCGCGCTTTTGGCCGGATCATAGCCGACCTGTTCGAGCTGTTGCAGCTCTGCACGCACCTGGGCACGCGTCAATGCCGGATCCGTCTGAGAGAACGCAGCGAGAGGCAAGGAAAGCGCCGACGCTGCGGCGACCGCGATAACGACTGATTTCATGACAACCTCCTCGTAAATGCCGGGCAGTAGATTCAGGTGCAAAGCGGCCGTTACTAAACACAGGTCAAGTCTCGGCTCTCTGCACCGTCGTATCGATTGTCGGCCAGTGCCGACGCCCTCGACACCCACGTAGGTAGGCGAGCGCCCGAAATCGCGCCGCGAAGATGTAGCTATTCTTAAGCGGACAGATACATTCGTACCGCTACATTTGTATATCCGCATTCGAATGCGGTCCTGCTATTCTGTCTGGATGTCATGCTGCCGTATTCGCGGACGGCGACATTTCCGGATCGGGCATCGCGATGAGATCGTCAGACCTCTGGGTGCGCAGGTTCAGATCGGCGGCTCAGGAACGGGCGTTTCTGAGGGACTACGCGCAGCGCATGTCCGGACAGCGAAGACTCGCCATCGCGATCTTCACCGCGTTGTGGATCGTTTTTTCGATCCGTGACTTCGGGCGGATCGACATACTCGATCCCGCCCATCTGCACCACCACGAAATCATCTTCGCGAGAAGCGCAGCGGCCATCGGCATGAGCGTGGCCGTCGTGCTGTGGACGCCGCGCGCACTCGATGAACGCTGGGCCGTCGGGCTGCTCTGCCTGTGGACGCTCAGTGCGTGGCTCGCCACCTTGAGATTGCTGCAGATCGTGGACCTGCCGTGGCACGAACACTATTCGATCCTGACGCTCACGCTGTTCACGATCTTCATGGCGTTCCGGCTACGTGTGGTCACCACGGCGTGGCTGGTCGGGCTGTGCATTGCGAGTTATCTGCTGATGCTGTTCCTCCAGCCTCCGGGCGAGAAGTTCGGTATGCACCTGTCGTCGGTGATTGCGCATGGCACGAGTCTGCCGCTGACGTATGCCATCGGCCTGCTCGTCAGTATTCCGCTGGAACGTTCGGCACGGCGCGAATTCATGTACCGGCGCACCTTGCGCGCGGCCAAGGCGCGCGTCGAAGCCACGTCGCGTGCGATCAACGAGCAGAACAAACGCATGCAGGAGCTCGTCAAGGAGAAGGAGCGGTTCTTTTCGTCGGCGTATCACGACATCCAGCAGCCGCTCGCCGCGATCAACCTCTTCATCCGCAGCGCCCGGACTAGGATCAGGGACGGACACGCGGTGGATCGCGATCTCGACGTGATCGAAGAGACCGCTTCCGAGATTCTCGACATGTTCAAGGAGATCCAGGACTACAGCGAGCTGGGCTCGCAGGTTCCCCGCCTTGTGCCGGTCAATACGTTCGACCTGCTGACCGAAGTCTTCCAGCAATATCGGGAGACGGCCCAGTCGCGGGGAATCGATCTGAGACTCGCGAGGCGTCGAGTCGAGCCGCCGTCCATCGAGACCGACCGGTCGCTCTTCAAGCGGGCCGTATCCAATCTCGTATCGAACGCGATCAAGAACACGTCGTCGGGCGGCGTCGTGCTCGGCTGGGTGCAGGTGGATGACCGGTTGAGAGTCGATGTATGGGACACGGGAATCGGCATTGCACCGGCCTATCGGGAAGCTATTTTCGCCGAGTACTACCAGATCAACAATCCGGGACGCGATCGTTCCAAAGGGCTGGGACTGGGGCTGTCGATCGTACAGCGGGTGGTTCGTATTCTTCCGGGACACGCCATGAGTTTCGCGTCGGTCGAAGGGCGCGGATCGCGCTTTTCGCTCTACGCGAGCACTTCGGCATCGAAGCCGGCTGGCGCGACGATCCAGCATGGCGAGCGCCACAGCCCCGATCTCGACGGCACTTTCATGCTGCTGTGCGACGACGAACCGATGGTCCTCGAAGGCCTGCGACGCCTCTTTTCGAGCGCGGGCGCGCTCGTGCAGGCCGCCGAATCGCTGGCCGGGTTCGAGGCCATTCTTGCCGATGACAGCCGCATTCCCGATCTCATCGTGACCGATATCCGGCTGCGCGATGGCGTCTCCGGCAAGGAAGTCGCAGACCGTATCAGGCGTCACTTCGCGTGGGCCGGCGTGATTCCCGTCGCGTTTATCACCGGCGAGTTGCTGTCCGTTCAGGTGTTGCGCGACTTCCCCGAGCCGTTCGTGCTGCTGCGCAAGTCGTCGGCGCCGGAAGACTTGCTGGCGGAGATCAGCCGCTTCGTTGCCGCCCATCGGCAGATGAATCCCGATCTCGCGACGGATCTGTCGCCGGCAGTGTCCCGAGCTTGATGCCCTTGTCGGCCAGCATCACGATCAGTTCGGTGCGCCGCCGCAGATTGAAGTGCGCGAGCAGATGACTGATGTACTTGCGCACCGTGATGTCTTCGAGCCCCATCTTCGACGCGATGGCTTTGGACGGGAGGCCGCGCACGAGCCACGCGAGCGTTTCGTATTCGCGGGGTGTGAGTCCGAGATCCGGCGCGTCCCAACGTGCCGCGCCATCGTGCGTCGGCTGTGCATGCCCTGATTCGCGTGCCGGCGCCTCGGCCATGTCGATCGTGCGCCTCAATCCGGCGATGCTCGCCGCGGGCAGGTAGACGCCGCCCGAAAGCACGGCGACGATCGCGGCATGGAGCGCTTCGGGCGACGACGATTTCGGCACGTAGCCCATCGCGCGCAGTGCAAGGCATCGACTGACTGTCTCCATGCGCTCATCGGCCGATACCACGACCACAGGCAGGGACGGTCGTGCGTCTTTCAGGCGGACCAGCGCGTCGCAACCGTGCCCGTCGGGAAGTTCGAGGTCCAGAAACACGATGTCCGGATGATCGATCATCGCCGAATCGACGCCATGCGACAGCGTGCTCGCATGAAGCAGTTCGACATGCGGAAAAAGCTCCTTGATGAGCAGTGCAAAACCGGCTCTGAAGAGCTCGTGATCATCGACGAGCAGCACGCGCATCGCATCGTCTCCCTGACGGTACTCGAATAACTTTATACGCGGTTTACGGCTGGGACGTGGTTATTCGATCCCTGTCGATCAAGATTCCCTGCGACCTTCGACGTACACCGTCTAGCCGATAGGTTCGATATCCCGCGGATTGTAGGCTCATGCAATCGCACGAAATTCGGCGTGGCACGCAAGCGGTGTCGCCTTGAACGAAGATGTGCGATATCGAGCGTGCTCGTCGACTGACCTCGATATTCGGCACGCGCAATCCACCAGCAATGAAGGAGCGAAGCATGGAAATGAAAGCGCACGATCCGTCCCCGGAACAAGCGGTCACTCATGAAGTGAGCGCCGACCATCACGGCGTCGTTCAGACTCGTCTGTCCGGCACCATGACTGGCGTGGCGTATCGCTACGATGCGTGGCCCTCGCTGCACGGCGAGGTCTCCTTCGGGTTCAACGCAGGCCCGATCCAGGCAGGATCACACGTGTTCGTGTCCGTCAGCGAATGCGATAACGGCGGCAACCGCTTCATGGGTTCTGCCATCTACACCGTGCAAAACATCGTGGTGAAGCCGGGCCGTACCGAGTTCCGCATCAATATCGGATGGAATTCGCCGCTTCGGGTATCGACCGATATTCTCGTCATCAATCCGTAAGTTTCGCCGCGCGGCCCGTCTCTTCGTGCGTTAGGTAGTTCGGATATCGAAGTAATGTGCGAGAGACGGGCTTTTGCGCGAGGAGATCTGACGTACAGAGGACGCAACAGAAGGCGCAGAAGCAACCGAGCGCCGCGCCCCGATTCGCACACGATCCCGCATTGGTATCGCACGTCCGTATCGCGCGTCACAAGCCGCCGCGGCCGGGTAGCCGGGCGGGGCGCCCTAGCGCAGAGTTCAAAGCCTGCCGCTACGGCTTATCGATGCGCGCGCACGCCATGTGCGCGCGCTTTTCGTTTACCGGCGCGTTCGATTCGCATGCTTCACGCATGCGCGGTCTCTGAGGCGCCGCCGATATCCGGCCACAGCGCGACGAACCCGCGTCTGCTCCCACGCACGCCGGATCGGCTTAAACTACCTTCAGACCTACCTCAATTTCTTCGTCAGATGGAAAACCCGAATCACGCCGCGGGCAACCAGATCGCAGCGCACCGCGCGAGGCCTGCGCTCGACTTTCCGGTTGTCGGCATTGGTGCCTCGGCAGGCGGCATTCAGGCCTTGATCCGGTTCTTCGAACACATGCCACGGGATCCGGGCATGACGTTCGTGGTCGTGCTTCACCTCTCTCCTTCGCACGAAAGTCAGGCCGACATCGTACTGCGGCGCGTCACGCGCATGCCGGTTTCGCAGGTGACCGGAGCGCCGGAGTTCCTGCCCAAGGTCTTCGACATGTTCAGTCAGGCAGAAGGGAGCGTCAAACGTGACAGCGGCGGACTCGGGATCGGTCTGTCGCTCACGAAGCAACTGGCGGAAATGCATGGCGGAAGGATCGAAGGGGAATCGGCCGGGATCGGTCGAGGCGCTTGTTTCCGGTTGTGGTTGCCCAAGAATTCGCCTTTTGCCACACGCGCGAAGATGAGGGGCGTCGCCGATCCGAGCATCCTCAGGGGGCTGAGGGTCTTGCTCGTGGACGATTCGATCGAAGGGATCGAAGCGTTCGGCGCGCTGCTCGAACTCGAAGGCGCCGAAGTCACCGCCGAGTCGAGTGCGCGAAAAGCGGTTGCTCTGGCGATGGATGGTCAGTTCGATCTGATCCTGTCGGACATCGCCATGCCCGACATGAACGGGTACGAATTGATCGAAACACTGCGCGAGCAACCCAATACCGCGAAAGTTCCAGCCATAGCGCTGACGGGGTTCGGGCGCGATCAGGATGCTGCGCGTGCGATGCGCGCCGGCTTCGATGCGCATATTGGAAAGCCGGTAACGTTGAGTGCGTTACTGGCTGTCCTCGGAGCGAACATGCTACGACCCTAGCAAGCCGGCGCGTGCGCTCAACTAGAAGCGGTCGCCTTCGAAACCGGGCAACGCCTGCGTCCCTTCGATCTCGACCGAATGCAGACGCCTTGCATCGACGCCCAGAAGTCTCAGCATGGTCGGCGCGACCTGCGTCGTCAGCACCCGGTCATCGACCGTGCGGCCCGCGTGCTTCACGCCCGGCGCGTACACGATCAGGCCGAGGTGACCGTCGTCGGGTGCGTTGCCGCCGTGCTCTTCATCCTTCGATCCGCTCGACGTATAGATCACACCCGGATTCGGCTGCACGATGATGTCCGGCGTGCGCCCCTCGCGCGGATCGCCGAATGCGGCTGCGATGCGCGGACCGTAAAGCAGATAGGCATGGGGCCCGTCCGCGCAGATGCCCGGCGCGTTACAGCTCAGATTGTCCTTGAGCGACTTGACGGCTTGCGCCAGTTGATGCTGATCGCGCAGCCAGATGAGACTGACATCGTCGCTTTGCACGAAGCCGGTGTCGACGAGGCCGCTACCATCGTTCAGGTTGCTGGTCTTCGTCGCATTCTGGCCGTAGTTGCCCTTCGGATCGAGATAGTTGTTCGCCTGAAGCAGCGCCGCGACCGTATCGCCATTCTTCACGAGCTTGCTGTGATCGGTCGGCGACTGGCCGTGCTTGGCCGTCACGATGATCGCCGTGGACCGATACAGGCCGCGCTGCTTCAGTTCCGACACGATGCGCCCGAGCGATGCATCGACATAAGCGATGGCTGCGCTCACCTGCGGACCCGGCGTGAAGCTCGCGTCGAGATAGCCGCCGTTCGTTGCCACCGTGGCCTTCTGCGCGACGCTCAGCGTCTGGAAGTTCGCGCCGAAGATGGTCGGAACGCCGGGCGCGGCGTCGCCTGCCGAACTCTTGCCGTCGATCTGGTTGATGAGCGCCTGCACATGGAGATCGTCGAAGACTTCGGTATGCGTGTAGATGTCGGTGTAGTTCGTGTTCGTCTTCGGGTCGATCGCGTTGATCTCGGTGCGCATGAGGTCGTCGACGCCCGTGCCCGACGGTCCGTTCAGCCAGTCGTAACCCCACGCATGTTTGTCGGCCCACGCCGTGCGCGCCTGCGGCACGCGCGCCTTGATAACTTCGAAGACGGTGTTGGTCTTCACATAATCGTGCGGATAAACGGGCTTGCAGACGCCATCGACTTTCGCATGGGGAATCGCTTGCGGATTGAATGCATTGCCGCCGTCGAGATGCACGAGTGCGCCGCCATTCTGGGCATCGATGCCGGTGGTTTCATCGAAGACCACGTTCCAGCCTTGCGCGCCGCTGCAGCTGGTATCGGACGGGGCGTACAGGGTGCGGTCGTACGACACGTCGTAAAAGAGTCCGGTCGTCTTGGGCGAACCGCCGGTCACGAGTGCGGCGAGACCGGGAAAGGAATCGGACAGCCCCGGCGTGTGAGCGTTGGTGTAAGTGACCCCGTCCCTGGCGAGCAGCGCGATGTTGGGACACGCATTGGATGCCACGCAGCGCGCGACATCCTGTTCGTGCAGACCGTCGAAGCTGATAAGAATCACATGCTTCGCGACGGCGCGGTCATCATGATCCGGACGGCGATGATCGCGGTCGTCCGCCCTTGCATGCGACGCGTTGAATGTAGCCGCCGCGAGAATCGCGACGACGAGAGGGCTGTGCCTGAGGGTGCGTCTGTTCGTCTTCTTCATGTCTCACCTTGTTGTCAATTGATGAAGCTTTCGCAGAGGCCTATCAATGTGCGGTGCAATTGCGGCGTGTCCATGAACAAGGGCTTTCGTTTGACTGTCTTCTGCGTACTTTATTTTTCGTCGGATGTGGTCGTTGTTAAGGATTTCATAAGGAGTGTTGTGCTTCGCGGGAGTAAGAAATGGCCGCGCGGCGGTTGCCCGGATTTTGTTCTCCATCGAGATTCGCAGGAATATCGTCTGACTGAATCATCCCCAGATAACAGATTTGTAATTCAGCCTGCGTAAGGCGCGCGTAGAATTGCTTGCAGACGAACTGGAGCAAACGGGACTGCCAGAATGCGGGTACTCATTGTCGAAGACGAGCAAAAGGCGGGCGCCTATATAAAAAAGGGCCTCGAGGAAGCGGGTTACTTTGTCGACGTCGTCGGCGACGGCGCCGAGGGCCTCATTCTCGCGAAGGAAGAGAACTACGATGTGATCGTTCTCGATGTCATGCTGCCGTCGATGGACGGCTGGTCCATCGTCAAGAACCTGCGCGAGTCAAAGTCGACGCCCGTTCTCTTTCTGACCGCGCGCGATGACGTGGCGGACCGCGTGCGCGGCCTGGAGCTGGGCGCCGACGACTATCTGGTCAAGCCGTTCGCCTTTGTCGAACTGCTCGCCCGGGTGCGCTCACTTGCGCGTCGCGGTCCGCCTCGGGAGAGCGACCTCATCGTTCTCGGCGATCTGGAAATCGACATCACGCGGCGGCGCGTCAAGCGCGCCGGCAAGCGCATCGACCTCACGCCGCGCGAATTCGCCCTGCTTCAACTGCTCGCGAGGCGGCACGGCGAAGTATTGAGCCGCACGCAGATTGCGTCATACGTCTGGGACATGAACTTCGACAGCGACACCAACGTGGTGGAAGTCGCGATACGAAGACTCCGCGCGAAGATCGACGACGAATTCGCCACCAAACTGATTCAGACCGTTCGCGGTGTGGGTTACGTCATCGCGCTGGAAGACTCCGCGTGATCAGGCCGCGTTCGCTGACCACCACACTTGCTCTGGCGTTCGCGGCGACCACACTGGCGGTATTCGGGCTTGTCGGCACATTCGTCTACCTTGCGCTGGAGCAACAGGTCAAGGTTCAGGACGATCTCGATATCGTGCTCGCGGCCCGGCATACACGCCGCCTCGCCGACGAGTTGACCGACTACGGCGATATTCTGCGGCATCGTGAACGACTTGAAAGCCAGGTGCTCGGCAACGAAGCACTATCGCTGCGAATCTCGGACTCGGCCGGAAAGACGCTTGTGCAACACAACGTCGATCCGGCGATCGGCACGCTCGAGATGCCCACCGCCGCGGTGCCTGCCAACGCCCAGATCACGGAGCGTGCCATCGCGCCGCTCGCCATCGCCACCGGTGCGCCGATTCGCGCGCTCGCCGTCGATGCCGCGCTGCAGAACGGAACGATCGCGACCATCGTCGTCATGCGCGACATGCACGATCGCTGGCTGCTGCTGGATCGATACCGCGACAAGCTGCAACTGGCGGGCGTGCTCGGCGTTCTGCTGGCATTCTGCATCGGCTATTTTCTCGTGCGCCGCGCGATGCAGCCGGTGCGTGAAATGGCGGTCAACGCAGCCAGCATCACCTCGGACAAGCTCGATACCCGGATCGAAGCGTCGCGCGTCCCCATTGAACTCGAACCGCTCGTCGTCTCGCTGAACGGGATGCTCGCCCGACTGGAGAGCAGCTTTCAACGACTCTCGCAGTTCACCGCCGATCTCGCGCACGACATGCGCACGCCGCTTTCCAACATGCGCGGCGCGATGGAGGTGGCGCTCGCGCGGCCACGCCCGGTCGAGGAGTATCAGGCGACACTCGAGTCCGGCCTCGAAGAATGCGAGCGGCTTTCGCGGATGATCGAGAACGTGCTGTTCCTCGCGCGCGCCGAGCATCCGCAGTTTGCGAAGAACATGCGCATCATCGATGGCGGCAAGGAATTGCAGCATATCGCCGACTACTTCGAGGGATTGGCGGACGATGCCGGTGTTCACATCGTCGCGTGCGGGTCCGCGATGTTGCGGGTCGATGTGGAACTCTTCAGGCGCGCGGTCAGCAACCTGCTTGCCAACGCGATGCGATTCACGCCGGCGCAAGGCATGATCACGCTGTCGATCCACAGCGCGGAAGACCGGGTCCGCGTATGCGTCGAGAACGAAGGCGCGCCCATTGATCCTTCCTTGCTCGAACGGATCTTCGATCGCTTCTATCGGGCGGATCCGTCGCGCGGTGCATCGGGAACGACTGCGGGATCGGCGGGGCTCGGACTTGCAATCGTTCGCACCATCATGGACCTGCATGGTGGCCGTGCGCACGCCGAAAGCGATGCGCGCAGCACGCGGTTCATACTGACCTTCCCGGTCGTGGAAGCGTCTGATCTGCCCGAAGGCGGCAGCATTTCACGATCTCAGATTTCAAACTTGTAACGTCACCGTCAGACTTTCGGCAGTGCTCCGAATCCAGAATAACTTCAACGTCGGCATTCATTGAAGCCGGTGTCGCGAGGGTAAATTGCACTCGGGCAAGACCCTCGTCTTCTATTTCGGAGAGGGAACACCATGAAAGCTATCGCATGTGTCGTGCTGGCAGTAACAACGCTGCTGCCGTTCAGCGCTTTCGCGCAAACCACGGGCGGGCAGGTGACACGCGCCGAAGTGTGGGCCGATCTCGCGCAACTTGAAGCGGTCGGATATCGGCCGAGCACGCATGACGCGGATTATCCCAATGCGCTCATGTCCGCCGAGGCGAAAGTCGCAGCGATGCAAGGCCACAACGCCGCGTATGGCGGCGATCAGGGCGGCGCGCATCAAGTGGGTAGCGCAGGCGCGCAATGACTTGTGAAGCGGCATCGCCGCGAAACTCATTCAATCGAATCACATTAGTCGAGTCATAGGCTTATATTCACGCACTCCTTAAGGATTAAGATCATGAAAAAGACTGTTTTGCTTCTTCTCGCTTCATTGGCTATCGGTGTGGCGGGGCAGGCGTCCGCGCAGACCAGCGGAATCACGCGCGCCGAAGTCAAGCAACAACTGGTTCAAGCCGAAGCGCAGGGTCTGTTGCCTGCGAACGGCGTCGACTATCCGCCGAACGCGGGCGCCATCGCACGGAACAAGGCCGCCTTTCAGGCGCGAGAGCAAGCGCATGCTGCGGCAACGGGTTACGGCGGAGCAGCGGACGGTCAGACGTCGAACTGAACGCTGGCGCGTGTTATGTGCTTTTTCTAAGAAATGCAGGATTCTTGGAGAGAGCGCGTGACGCGCTTCTGGCTTTTCGCTGGATCCCGTATTCGCGGTGGTCTATTGGCACTGCCCCTCCCCGGGGCGGGGGTCACTTTCTTTGCTGCTGCAAAGAAAGTAACCAAAGAAAGCAGCTTCTCACCGCCCGCGGTCACACGCACGTTGGCCATGCTTGCCAGCCGACAATGGCACTCGCCTAAGTGTCGCCCTCGAAGGACCAACCGGGCTTGGCTCGCGCACGGTCTGCCACCCCAAATGTTTTAGCGCGCTGGTTCAGCACAAAAGAGCTTCGGCACAGCGCTTCGCGCTGCCGTCGGGTATGCGAGGGAAACCATCGAAGAAGGAGCGCGCGCAAACCCGATTGACCCATCGGCCGCGTAGCGGGCCGGAGCCATTTGGTGCTGAACCAGTTTCTTGTGTGGCGCGATGAGTCAGACCGTGCGCGGTCCAAACCCCGCGAGACCTTCGAGGGCACGCGCTACTGCCGGGCCATTAGGCCAATCGTCTGTGCCGCGGCCGGCGTGAAGTGCTTAGGCTGGGGATAGC